>NZ_JYJG01000012.1 GCF_000955955.1 Lentzea aerocolonigenes | reverse complement strand
GTCAAGATCACCGACTTCGGCATCTCCCGCGCGACCGGTGACGTCACGGTCACCGCGACCGGCATGCTCGCCGGCACGCCCGCCTACCTCGCTCCCGAGGTCGCCAAGGGCTACGACCCCGGTTCGCCGTCCGACGTGTTCTCCCTGGGCTCGACGCTGTACGCCGCGATCGAGGGCACGCCGCCGTTCGGCCTGAGCGAGAACACCATCGCGTTGCTGCACAAGGTGGCGTCCGGCAAGGTCGACCCGCCGCGCAACGCAGGCCCGATGACGGCGCTGCTGATGCGCCTGCTGCGAGCCGAGCCGGAAGACCGCCCGACCATGGCCGAGGCGCGCGACGCGCTCGCCGCCGTCGCGAACGGCCAGGCCGCCGCCGCGTTCACGCCGGCCGTGGTGGCCCCTACGCACCCGCCGTCGTGGCGTGGCACCCCCGTTCAGCAGCAACCGCAGCAGCAGGCCGCAACGCGGGCCCTGACGCCCACGCCGCCTCCTCCCAACGCCACGCGCGTCGACCTGCACACGCCCCCTCGGGCAGTGCCGACGCAGCAGCAGCCGCCGAACCACCGTCCGGCCGCCGCACCTCAGTACTCACAGCGCCCGAAGACATCGACGCTGTCCTCGGTGTCGTCGAAGAGCAAGAAGTCGACCGTCTACACCGCGCTCGCCATCGTCGCGGCCGCGGTGATCGGCATCATGTTCGCGAGCATGATCTCGAACAACAAGGACAAGGGCGGCGGCGACAACAACGCGGGCGGCAACACCCAGGTCCAGCAGACGAACGACAGCACGAAGCCGTCGACGCCGCAGAAGTCCGCGGGCAAGGCCGGTCAGTGGACGAGCCAGCCGTCGTCCGACGACATGCGGAGCTTCCTGAACGACTACTTCGGCACCGCGCCCAGTTCTCCGGAAGAAGCCTGGAAGATGGGCAACGGCAATTTCCAGAGCAGCTACCCCGGTGGTTACGCCGCATTCCAGGACTTCTGGAACGACGTCAAGTCGACCAAGATCGTCAGCGCGAACGAGGTCTCGGAGTACTACTGGGAAGTGACCGTCGAGTACACGAAGAAGACCGGCGGCAAGACCACGGAGAAGCGCGGTATCTCGTTCCAGTGGGCCAGCCCGCAGTTCCTGTTGAGCAGCGACAAGACGCTCGGCGGGTGACAGCTGGTCAGGAGGCCTTCGCGGCCTTCTCCAGCGCTTCCGCCAGCGCGATGACGGCGGGGTTCCACGCGGCTTCCTCGCGGTAGACGACGTGAATGTGCCGCACCGGTTCGGGATTGCGGATCTTGCGCAGAACAACGCCGGGGTGCGCATAGCTGAGGCCGAGCTGGGGAATGATCGTGACGCCCAGCCCGGCAGCCACGAACCCCTGCGCGGTCGCGTAGTCGTCGCTTTCGACGGCGACCTTCGGCGAGAATCCGGCGCCCGCGCACGCGTTCTTCACGAGGTTCGAGCACGGTCCGGCGGCACTGCAGTCCGCGTCGATCCAGGGCTCGTCGGCCAGCTCCGCCAGGTCGATCACGCGCTTGCGGGACAGGGCGTGGCCGCGGGGCAGGACGGCGAAGAACGGGTCGGCGAGCAGGTGCCGCGCGACCATGCCGAGGGGCGCGGGCTCGTCCGGCTCCAGGACGGTGATCGCGACGTCGGCGCGGCCCGCGGCGAGCTCCTCGAACGGGTCCTTGGGCTCGGTGAGCTTGAGGTCGAGCTCGACACCGGCGCGTTCGGCGCGGAAGGTGGCGACCGCGGGCGGCACGAGAGCGGCACCGACCGTGGCGAAGTAGCGGACGCGCAGGGTGCCCGCGCAGCCGTTGCGCAGCGCGGCGAGGGCGCTCTCGGCCTCGGCGAGCTGGTCGGCGAGGCGGCCGGCGTGCTCGGTGAGCAGACGCCCCGCGGCGGTGGGCCGGATGCCCCGGCCGACGCGCTCCAGCAACGGCAACCCGGCCTGCTTCTCCAGGCCCGCGACCTGTTGCGAGACCGCGGACGGGGTGTAGCCGAGGTTCGTCGCGGCCGCGGTGATGGAACCCGAGGTCACGACCGCTCTGAGCACCTGCATGCGACGCACGTCCAGCATGATGTGACCTTACAGCGTTGCTTAACGGTTGTGCACAACAATTAAATTGTAATTACGGGTGTCACGGCGCATCGTTGACACGTGAACCAACGCGGAACGTTGATCAGGATGGGCGTCCTCGCCCTGCTGTGGGGATCCAGCTTTCTGTGGATCAAGCTCGCGCTGGGGAGTCTCGCTCCTCTGCAGATCTCGCTCGTGCGGACGTTCTTCGGGGCGCTCGTGCTGGTCGTCGTGCTCGCCGCGGCGAGGATGTCGCTGCCACGCGACAAGCGGATCTGGGGTCACATGCTCTTCGTGGCGACGTTCGGCAGCGTCGTCCCGTTCACGCTCTTCGCGTTCGGCGGCCAGACCGTCGACTCTGGCGTCTCCGGCGTCCTCAACTCCACGACGCCGCTGTTCGCGCTGACCATCGGGCTCGTGCTGGGCACCGAGAAGATCAGCAACCTCGTCCGGATGCTCGGCCTCGGGCTCGGCTTCGCGGGCGTCCTGCTGATCTTCGCGCCGTGGCAGCAGGCCAACAGCATCGCCAGCTGGGGCGCTGTGCTGTGCCTCCTGGGCGCCGCCTCGTACGCCATCGGCTACTCCTACGCCGGCCGCTACCTGGTCAACACCGGCGCGACCTCCACGCAGCTCGCCGCGATGCAGCTGACCACCGCGATGGGTCTGCTGATCCTGGCCACGCCGTTCGGTGGCCTGGAGCCACTGCACCTGCACTGGGTCGGCGTGGTCGCCGTGATCATCCTGGGCATCTTCGGCACCGGCGTCGCGTTCATCCTCAACTACCGCGTCATCGCGGACGAGGGCGCCACCACGGCAACTACGGTCGGTTACCTTCTGCCGGTGGTTTCGGTACTCCTTGGAGCGATCTTCCTCGGAGAGCAACTCAACGCAAGGGTCGTCGCGGGCATGCTCGTGGTGCTCCTGGGCGTCGCGTTGACCCGGAAGCAGCCCGTCCCGGCAGGTCAGGCCATCTCACCAAACGAGACGCGCGACCTGGTCAAACGCTGAACGGTGAGACGCACGTCTCCCCCAATAGGATGGTTCCGAGACGAATCGCGTCCTTATCGAGCTGGTTGGCCGTCTCCTCTTTGTGAGCGGACATGGAGACCAGCCTGGGAAGGACATCGACATGAACAACGAGAACCTGAAGGTCACCACCCGGACGACTTTTCAGCTGCTCGCGCCCGGCGCGGCTCCCGCGCCGGTCGAGGCCGAACTCGTCTACGACCCGGAGGACCCCTACGCGGTCGCCGTCGTCTTCCACACCGGCACCGGCCGCGTGGAGTGGATGTTCGCCCGCGACCTGCTGGCCGACGGCCTGCTGACGCCGTCCGGTGAGGGCGACATCCTGGTCCGCCCCGCGTCCGACGACCCGGAGCGCGTCCTGGTCGAGCTGAACGCACCCACCGGGTTCGCCATCCTCAGCGCGGTCGCGGAGGACGTGGCGGCGTTCCTGGACAGCTCCTACGACGTCGTCCAGCCGGGCGAGGAGGACCTGTGGATCGACTTCGAGCGGGAGCTGCAGAAGCTCGTGTCGACGATCGACTAGTCGCTCGCGTGTCTCAGGTGGTCTGACGGGCGCGGGACGAGGTGCCGGTGCGGCAGCTCGTCACCGGAGACCACGCGCGGTGTTCGCCGATGTGGGCAGCTTCGGCGAGAGGAACCGCGGCAGCGATGTCGTTCCGGCTCACCAGGCACGTGTCCCCACCGGTCTGGAGCCGATGTGAGAGGACAGGCGCGGTGCTCGCCGTTGTGGGCAGCGACGGCAGGACGGGCGCCACCCGGTCGCCTTGGGGGTGTGCGCCGAGGTGACCGACGGACGTTGTGAGCGATTCGCACCACCCGTTGGGCGTGATCCGGCCAGGTCGCTGTCGGGCATTGATTAGTCTCGTGGGGTGACAACCACCATCGGGGGCCGCTACACGCTGCTCGAGCGCGTCGGCAGCGGCGCGATGGGGGTGGTCTGGCGGGCGCGGGACGAGGTGCTGGCGCGTGAGGTCGCGGTCAAGCAGCTCATCACCGGCGACCACCAGCGGGCCATGCGCGAGGCGCGCAACGCCGCCCGGTTGCACCACCCGCACGCGATCGCCGTGTTCGACGTCGTCGGCACCGACGACGAGCCGTGGATCGTCATGGAGTACCTGCCGTCGCACAGCCTGTCGGCGCTCATCGCCGAGAGAGGGCCGATGAAGCCCGCGCAGGCGGCGAGCATCGGGGCGAAGGTCGCGTCGGCACTGGCCGCGGCGCACGCGGCGGGGATCGTCC
>NZ_JYJG01000011.1 GCF_000955955.1 Lentzea aerocolonigenes | reverse complement strand
AGATCACCGACTTCGGCATCTCCAAGGCCAACGGCGACGGCACGATGACCGACACCGGCATGATCTCCGGGACTCCCGCCTACCTAGCACCCGAGGTGGCGCGCGGTGAGCAGCCCGGCGAGGCGTCCGACGTGTTCTCGCTCGGGGCGACCATCTACTCGGCCATCGAGGGCGAGTCGGTGTTCGGGCCCAGCGACAACAGCTTCGGGCTCATCTACCGGGCGGCGAGCGGGCAGATCAGGGATGCCAAGAACGCGGGCGAGCTCACGCCGTTGCTGAACCGCCTGCTCTCGAAGGACCCGGAGGACCGGCCGACCGCGCAGGAGGCCGCCGACCTGCTGGCTTCCGAGCCGCAGCCGTCCCAGCCGCTCCCCATTCCCGCACCGCGCAGGCGCAAGCCGCCGAACCGCCGGATCCTGGTGATCCTCTCGATCATCGGCCTGCTGGCCGTCGGAGGTGGCGCGGCCGCCGCGTACTGGGGCGGCACCGACAACCCGTCGACCAACCAGGGCACCTTCCCCACCGAGCAGAAGTCCCGTTCCTTCTCGGCCGACGAAGCCGTCGGGTTCGTCAAGGAGCACTACGACTCGCTGCCGGGCAATCCCGCGGCGGCCTACGAGCACTTCAACCCGCAGTTCCGGGAGCCGCAGGCCGACTTCCTGAAGCGGTGGAGCGGCTACACCTCGGTCCAGTGCGCGGTGCTGACCGCCGAGGTCCACTCCGAAGGTGCCCGCTGGATCGTCCCAGTACAGCTTTCCCTGGTCACGGACCTGGGCAAGCAGCGGAACATCAAGGTCAACGTCGCGATCGCCGCGGTGAACAACGAGATGAAGATCGACGGCCTCAAAGAGATTGGCTGAGCAGCCAGAAGCTGCCGCCGCCCACGATCACGCCCATCGCCGTCCCGCCCAGCACCTGCGCCGTCGTGTGGTCACCCAGTTCGACGCGCGACCACGCCACCAGAGCCGCGGGCAGTGCGAGCAGCAGCCACACAGGGCCGTAGACGATCGCCATCGTGACGACGGCCGCCCACGCGACCCCGGCGTGCAGCGAGATCTTCCACTTCAGCCCGAACGTGATCGCCATGCTTACGATCAGCGACGCGAACATGCTGCCCGCCAGCGCGAGCATGCTCTTGGGCGCATGACCCAGCACCATGATCACCGTGCCGGCCGCCAGCGACGCACCCGCCGTGACCAGTGGAACGACCCGCCCCTCGCGGTTCGTCACGTGGTGGCCGTCCCACTTGCCCTTGCGCGCGCCACGCACGATGACGGCCATGGGGATGACGGACGCCGTGATGGCGACCACGAACCCCCACAGCAGCGTCTTCCAGATGTTCTCGGAAGCAGCAGCCACCCCGAACGGCAGCAGAATCACCCAGACCCACGGCGCCAGCACCTCGGTCGCGCCGCGAGCGACCTTTTTGATCAAATCCCCCGGAAACCCTTCAGACCAGCCTGCGATCCGTGGCCCAGCGGGAGAGCTCGTACCGGTTGGAGAGCTGGGTCTTCCGCAGGACGCTCGACACGTGCGTCTCCACCGTCTTCACGCTGATGAACAGCTCGGACGCGATCTCCTTGTAAGCGTAACCGCGCGCCAGCAGCCGCAGGACGTCGCGTTCGCGAGGCGTCAGCAGGTCGAGTTCGGGGTCGCTGATCGGCGCGGCACCCGGCCGGTCGGCGAACGCGTCCAGCACGAACCCGGCCAGCCGCGGCGAGAACACCGCATCGCCTTCCGACACCCGCACGACGGCCTTGACCAGCTCCTGGCTGGAGATCGTCTTGGTCACGTACCCGCGGGCACCGGCGCGGATGACGTTGATGACGTCCTCCGCGGCATCGGACACCGACAGCGCGAGGAACGTGACCTCGGGAATCTTGGTCCGGATCTGCCGCAGCACCTCGGCGCCACCGCCGTCGGGCATGTGCACGTCGAGCAGCACCACGTCCGGCTTGTGGTGCGCGATCCCCGCCACCGCCTCGCCGACGCTGCCCGCCTCGCCGACCACCTCCACCGCGTCGGTGATGGTGTCGAGCTCAGCGCGCACCCCCGCGCGGAACAACGCGTGGTCGTCCACCAGGAACACCCTCACACTCACGTCCTGGCCTCCGTCTTCCTCGGCATCTCGAGCTGCACCTCGGTCCCCTCGCCGGGTGCGGTGCGCAAGCGCACCTGACCGCCGTGCCTGTCCATCCTCCCCCGGATGCTGCCCGCGAGGCCATGCCGGTCCTCGGGAACGGCGTCCGGGTCGAAACCCTTGCCGCGGTCCCGCACGAACACGGTCACCTTGTCCGGCTCGATCTCCGCGTACACGCTGACCTCACCGACGCCCGCGTGCTTGGCGGCGTTGACCATCGCCTCCTTCGACGCCTGGATGAGCGCGAACATCCCGTCCTCGAGATCGCAGTCACCGACGACGACCTGGGACACGGCGATCGCGAAGTCGTCCTCGACCTCCGCGCACGTCTGGGCGATGGCAACGCTCATCGTCGTCGGCTGCTCACCAACCTCGCGGCCGTAGAGCCAGCTGCGCAGCTCGCGTTCCTGGCTGCGGGCCAGGCGCTTCACCTCGCGGGACGACTCGGCCTGCTTCTGGATGAGCGCAAGCGTTTGCAGCACGGAGTCGTGCAGGTGGGCCGCGATCTCCGCTCGTTCCTCCGTGCGAATGCGCGCCCGGCGTTCCGCGTCCAGGTCACGCACCAGCCGCATCCACAGCGGCACGGTCAGGACGGCGACACCGATCAACGTCGCGAGCACCGAGAGCACGACGGTGGAGAGGTTCTGCATCGAGTCGTTCGCGACGAGGAAGGCGGCGACACCCGCCAGCACCAGCGCCCCTCCCGCCACCGTCCGCACGATCCCCGTCTTCCCCTGCGCCAGCGCACCGTCCCGCCAGCGCCGCCGTTGTGCCTCGTCCGCTTCACGCCACACGACCGCGGCGCCCACGAGTGCCACCGCGATCGGGCCGGTGATCCAGCCGCTCGCCCCGTTGCCGATCAACCCGGTGAACACCGCGACGCCGATGCCCAGAGCGGCCAGACCGACGGCCTGCTGCCACTCCTTGCGGTCCTTGTCGGTCTCCGGTTCCGCCATGGCCGACTGCGGGACGAACATCCACAGCAGCGCGTAGGCGATGATCCCGACCCCGCTCAGGGCGGCGAACACGGCGAAGATCGCGCGCACCCAGAAGACAGGTGCGCCGAGGTGTTCCGCCAGCCCGCTCGCGACGCCCGCGACCACCCGGCCGGTGCGTCGACGGCGCATCGGCTCGATCTGTGCACTCACCATCCGATCGTCACACGTCCCGGCGAGTTGTTCATCAGGGATGACCCCGGTTCCGTGAATCAGGGCTGGTCCCTGATGTGGTTCCAGGCGTGACAGCGCAACCTTGTCATCGTGAGCGGGACTGAGAAGGCAATGCAGGGCGTGGCGGACACGCTCAGGGAGTTCTGGGCCCACCGTCCGGTGCGGCCCCGCGCCGGGCGCAAGCTCGGCGGTGTCGCGACCGGGATCGCCATGCGCTACCAGATCGACCCGGTGATCGTGCGGATCGCGTTCGTCGCGCTCGCTTTGTCGGGCGGCGTCGGTGTGCCGATGTACCTGGCCGGCTGGCTGCTGCTGCCGGAGGAGGGCGACCAGGTGTCGCCGCTGGAGGCCCTGCTCAACAAGGGCCACAGCTCGATGTCCCAGGCGCGGACGGTGCTGCTGGGGCTGCTGATGTTCCCGGCTGTCGCGTTCCCCTTCAACGACGGCGGGTTCCAGGTCTTCGCCACGCTGGCCGCGTCGATCGCGTGCATCTACCTGCTGCAGAAGAACCGCGGACATCTGCAGCCGGCGACCACGCTCGCCGACCCACCGCCCGTGGCACCGGTGCCGGGGGCACCGGCCTGGGACCCGCTGGGCGCCGCGCCGTTCGCCTGGGACCTCCCGGAACCCGCTCCCCGACCGCAACCGCCGGCACCTCGTCCACGCAAGCCGCGCGTCGCCGCGACGACGCTGGGCGTGGCGACGATGGTCCTCGCGGGGTCCGTGATCGCCGGGATCTGGGCGCCGTGGTTCACCGCGCCGCACATCATCGGCCTGCTGGTCGCGGTGCTCGCGGCCGGTCTGCTGGCCGGGTCGTTCGTCGACGCCGGCCGCGGCCTGATCTGGCTGCTGGTGCCCCTGTCCGTGGTGGGCTTCGGCCTGACCACCGTCGGTTTCGACGGCCCCAACGACTTCGGCGACCTCAAGTCGACGCCGAAGACCGTTGCCGAGGTGAAGGACAGGTACGAGATCAGCGTCGGCAGCGTGATGCTCGACCTCCGCGAGCTGCCTGACTCCGGCTCCGTGAAGACCGCGCTCGAGGCGGACCTCGGCGAGCTGGTCGTGCACGTGCCGAAGAACGCCGACGTGACGTTCAACTGCGAGGCCTCGTCGATCGGTGAGCTCAACTGCCTCGGCAAGCAGGCGGACGGCAGCACCGTGCAGGTCGGCGGCACCGATCTCGGTGAGAACGGCGAGGGCGGACTGAAGATCGACCTGGACGTTCTGACGAACGTCGGAGAGGTGAAGGTGCTCCGTGACTGATCAGCAGCCGGTGATGCGCAGGCGGATCGACCCGCTGGGCCTGGTGTTCGGAATCGGCGGCGGGCTGATGGCGGCCTACGTGCTGACCAACGGGACGTTCTGGTTCGACTTCCGGTGGGCGCTGGGAGGAACGGCGATCGTGGTCGGATTGGTCCTGCTGACCAACTCGTTGAGACGGAAGTCCCGCTGAAATGAGAAAGGCCCCCGGTCACCGGGGGCCTTTCTGCTACGTCACTCCCATTCGATGGTGCCAGGGGGCTTCGAAGTCACGTCGAGGACTACGCGGTTGACCTCCGCCACCTCATTGGTGATCCGGGTCGAGATCCGCTCCAGCACCTCGTACGGCAGGCGCGTCCAGTCGGCGGTCATCGCGTCCTCGGACGACACCGGGCGCAGCACGATCGGGTGGCCGTAGGTACGGCCGTCGCCCTGGACGCCGACGCTGCGGACGTCCGCGAGCAGCACGACCGGGCACTGCCAGATCGTGCGGTCGAGACCGGCCGCCGTCAGCTCCTCGCGGGCGATCGCGTCGGCCTGGCGCAGCGTGTCCAGGCGCTCCTGGGTGACCTCGCCGATGATCCGGATGCCGAGGCCGGGGCCGGGGAACGGCTGGCGCTGCACGATCGTCTCGGGCAGGCCCAGCTCCGTGCCGACGCGGCGGACCTCGTCCTTGAACAGCGCGCGCAGCGGCTCGACCAGCTCGAACTGCAGGTCGTCCGGCAGGCCGCCGACGTTGTGGTGCGACTTGATGTTCGCGGTACCGGTGCCGCCGCCGGACTCGACAACGTCCGGGTAGAGCGTGCCCTGGACCAGGAAGCCGTAGTCGCCCTCGGCCTTGAGGTCGCGCTCGGCCTGCTCGAACACGCGGATGAACTCGCGGCCGATGATCTTGCGCTTCTGCTCCGGGTCCGTGACGCCGGCCAGTGCGTTGAGGAAGCGTTCGCGGGCGTCGACCGTGATGAGGTTGATGCCCGTGGCGGCCACGTAGTCGCGCTCGACCTGGGCGCGCTCACCGGCGCGCAGCAGGCCGTGGTCGACGAAGACGCAGGTGAGGCGGTCGCCGATGGCACGCTGCACCAGGGCCGCGGCCACGGCGGAGTCGACGCCGCCGGAAAGCGCGCAGATGGCCTTGCGGTCACCGATCTGCTCACGGATCCGCGCGACCTGTTCGTCCACGATGGACGACGTCGTCCACTGCGGACGGATGCCCGCGATGTCGTGCAGGAACCGGCGCAGCACCTCCTGGCCGTGCGGCGAGTGGTGCACCTCCGGGTGGTACTGCACACCGGCGAAGCGGCGTTCGGTGTCCTCGAACGCGGCGACCGGGGCGCCCTCGCTGGTCGCGGTGACCGTGAAGCCCTCCGGCGCCTTGGTGACGGCGTCGCCGTGGCTCATCCACACCGGGTGGCTGCCGGGCAGCTCCTCGTGCAGCGAGCCGCCCGCGCCGGTCACGCCGAGGTCGGTGCGGCCGTACTCGCGGGTGCCGGTCTGTTCAACTGCGCCGCCGAGTGCGCGCGCCATCGCCTGGAAGCCGTAGCAGATGCCGAAGACCGGGACGCCGGTCTCGAACAGCTTCGGGTCGACCTGCGGCGCGCCCTCCTCGTAGACGCTCGACGGGCCACCGGACAGCACGATGGCCAGCGGGTTCTTGTCGAGGATCTCGCTCACCGTCGCGGTGTGCGGGACCACCTCGGAGTAGACCTGGGCCTCACGCACGCGGCGGGCGATCAGCTGCGCGTACTGGGCGCCGAAGTCGACGACGAGAACAGGGCGGTTGCTGGTGTCGGACACATCGCCAAGGATCTCATGCGTGGACGGTGAACTGCTGACCGGTGGCGGGCTGAACCAGGTGTTCAGGGTGGGTGACGCGGTGCGCAGGCCGGCCGGTCCGTGGGCGCCGCGGGTGCACGATTTGTTGCGGCACTTGGCACCGCTGGGGATCGCGCCGGTTCCGCTCGAGCTCGACTCGGAGCACGAACTGCTCAGCTACCTGCCCGGTGACGTTGGCCACGTGTTCCCTTCCGACGACGCGTCGCTGGTCGAGTCGGCCCTGATGCTGCGCAGGCTGCACGACGCGACGATCCCGCTCGCCGATCGGCTCGACGGGTGGCAGTTCGCCGCCAGGGAGCCGGTGGAGGTCGTCCTGCACGGCGACTTCGCGCCGTACAACACCGTCTACCGCGACGGCCTGCCGGTGGGCGTGTTCGACTTCGACACCGCTCACCCCGGTCCGCGCTGGTGGGACGTCAGCTGGGCGATCATCCAGTTCGTGTTCGGGCTGCCGGACGACCGGAAACGGCGCACCGAACTGTTCTGCGAGGCATACGGGTGCGTCTACAACGACGAGCAGGTCCTCATGCGGCTGGACGACGCGATTCGGCTGATCAGAGAGCACCCGGCGTTCGTCCAGCAACGCGCGGACCGTCACGACGACTACTACCTGGGACTCATCGAGTACGTGCAGGCCAATAGGGCCTAACGTGATCCCCATGGACGCGTTCACGCCGCAACCCAGGCCGTGCTGGGTCGCCGGCCGCCCCGAGCAGGGCGAGCAGGCGTTAGAGGTCTTCCACCCGTTCGACGGCACCGAGGTCGCCTCGGTCGCCGTGCCGGGCAGAGATCAGGTGGAACGCGCGGTGGCGGCGGCTGCGGCCGTGGCGAAGGAGTTCCGGCGAACACCCGCGCACGTGCGGGCGGAGGCGCTGCTGCAGGTGTCGCGGACGCTGGCCGAACGCGCGGAGGAGATCGCCGAGACGATCACCGCGGAGAACGGCAAGCCGCTCAAGTGGGCCGAGATCGAGGTTTCCCGCGCGGTCAACACGTTCCGGTTCGCCGCCGAGGAAGCGCGGCGGTTCACCGGTGGGCTGCAGCGGCTCGACACCGAGGCCGGTGGCGTCGGGCGGATGGCGATCGTGCGGCACGTGCCGCGCGGGCCGGTGCTGGCGGTGGCACCGTTCAACTTCCCGCTGAACCTGGTGGCGCACAAGGTCGCGCCGGCGCTCGCGGTGGGTGCGCCGGTGATCGTGAAGCCCGCCTCTGCGACGCCGTTGAGCTCGTTGCTGCTGGGTGAGATCCTGGCCGAAACCGATCTGCCAGAAGGCGCGTTCTCGATCCTTCCCGTGCGCGGCAAGGACATGGACGCCCTGGTGAAGGACGAGCGACTGCCGGTCATCTCCTTCACCGGCTCCACGAAGGTCGGCTGGTCGTTGATGGAAGCCGCGCCGCGCAAGCACGTCGTGATGGAGCTGGGTTCGAACGCCGCCGCCCTCATCTGTCCTGATTGGACGGACCTGGACCACGCGGCTCAGCGGATCGCGACGTTCGGCAACTACCAGGCCGGGCAGTCGTGCATCGCCGTGCAGCGGGTGATCGTGGACCGCTCGAAGGCCGAGGAGTTCGTGCCGAAGCTCGTGGAAGCCGTGGGAGCGCTCAAAACCGGCGACCCGCACGACCCCGAGGTCGAGGTCGGGCCGTTGATCGACGAGGACAACGCCCGGCGCGTCGAGGAGTGGGTCAACATGGCCGCCGACTCCGGCGCGCGCGTGCTGCTCGGCGGCAAGCGGACCGGGACGACCGTCGAGCCGACCGTGGTGACGGACGTGCCGTTCACCGCGAAGCTGTGGACCGAGGAGATCTTCGGGCCGGTGCTCGTGGTGTCCGTGGTCGACGGCGTCGAGGAAGCGTTCGCGCAGGCCAACGACACCAAGTACGGGCTGCAGGCCGGTGTGTTCACCCGAGACGTGCAGGTGGCGTTCGAGGCCGCGGCCGAGCTCGAGGTCGGTGGCGTGATCATCGGTGACGTGCCGTCCTACCGGGCCGACCAGATGCCCTACGGCGGCGTGAAGGGCTCGGGCACCGGACGTGAGGGCGTCCGGTCGGCGATGGAGGACTTCACCGAAGAACGAGTGACCGTGCTGACCGGGATCTCGCTATAGCCCCTGGGGGAACTTCAGCACGCGGTCCGGGTCGTAGCGCCGCGCGACCTTCCTGAGTCGCGCGAGGTTGCGGCCGTAGTAGGCGGTCGGCCAGTCGGGCATCTCCGGGTCGATGTAGTTCACGTATCCGGTGGTGCCGGCGCCGAGCCCGTCACGCCACCTCGCGAGCAGCGCGCGGGCCTCGGCCTCGGTCCTGTTCCGCACGAAGACGTAGGTCTGGGCGCTCGCCAGCGCGTCGCGGTGCGGGAACGCCGTGGCGTCCGGCGCGACCCTGCTGAGCGC
>NZ_JYJG01000010.1 GCF_000955955.1 Lentzea aerocolonigenes | reverse complement strand
ACCCTGCTGAGCGCGCCGCCCCACGAGTCGAGCTGCAGGAAACCGTCGCGCTGGCCGTCCACCAGTTCGGCGATCCGCTTGCCACGGACGCGGTGGCGCAGCATCCGGGACGACGCGACGAACGCCGTGCCGGGGTCGTCCGCAGGGCCCGCGAAGAAGCGCATGGCCTCCAGGTAGGTCATCTCCCGCACCGTCCGCTCACCGCCGGGCGGCATGCGGTCGAGCAGCCTGTGCAGGTCCTTCGCCTGGCCGACGTAGGTGCCGTCGAACCCGATCGTGGACAGCGCGCCCGTCGCCGTGATGCCGCAGCCGGACCACAGCTCGTCCGGGGTCGTGGCGATCCACTCCTGCCAGGCGTCGAACACGTCGGCCGTCGCGCCTGCCGGGTACTGGAGGCTGAACACCGCGAGGTCCGGCGCGGGATCGGTGCGGAACGTGAACGACGTGACGATGCCGAAGTTGCCGCCGCCGCCACCGCGCAGCGCCCAGAACAGGTCGGGCTCCTCATGCGCTGACACCGTGCGGTGGCAGCCGTCCGGCGTGACGATCCTGGCGCTGGTCAGGTGGTCGCAGGTCAGGCCGTACTTGCGGCCGATCACGCCGATGCCGCCGCCGAGCGTGAGCCCGCCGATGCCGACCGTGCCGCACGAGCCGGCGGGCAGTGCCCGGCCCGCGCCGCCGATCCCCTCGTAGACGTCGATCAGCCTGGCGCCGGCACCGACCCGCGCGGAACTGCCGTCGACCCGCACGTCCGCCATGCCTCCGAGGTCGGCGACAAGGCCGTGTTCCGGCACCGAGTAGCCCGCGTAGCTGTGCTTTCCGCTGCGCGCGGCGATCGGGATGCGTTCGTGCGACGCGAAGTCCAGGCACGCCTGGACGT
This sequence comes from Lentzea aerocolonigenes, assembly GCF_000955955.1. Taxonomy (GTDB): domain Bacteria; phylum Actinomycetota; class Actinomycetes; order Mycobacteriales; family Pseudonocardiaceae; genus Lentzea; species Lentzea aerocolonigenes_A. The sequence continues at coordinate 47,758 of NZ_JYJG01000010.1, read as the reverse complement.
CCTGAGGACTGACGCACCGCGCGATCGCGGCCGGCCTGCGGTTCGCGTAGACGTGGTTGTACGGCAACCGGAGCTGGTCGTAGCCCGCGTCCTGCGGCAGCACGAGCCGGTCACCGAGGCGTTTGCGCAGCTTGGCCCAGTTCGTGTCCGCGACGGCCGTGCCCGAGCTCATCCCCAGACCCGTGACGGCGAGCGCGGTCCCCTGCAAGAAAGTTCGCCTGTTGATCCCCATGGCAGAAACACCCCCGGCTCCGATCGTGGGTTGTCCTGCGCCGAGATCACCACCCGAGTGCGCGTCGCTTCACCCGATCGTCGCAACGCCGTGCGGCAACGTGCCCATCCGGTCTGATCAGCCGGCCGTCTCTGATCTGGAAGCCGGGACCGGCGGTGCGGGAGTTCGGGACGAGCTCGCCGCCGTCCGTGGTGAGCGGGGAGTTCTCGTACGTCGACGGCGTGAAGGGCTTGCCCGAGTCGATGCCTTCGCCGGACTCGAGCGCTTTCTGCCGGTGGATGCGCTCTTCTTCGTTGCCCGGCACCAGGAATCGCATGGTGTCGCCGGTGATGCGGAGGTTCTCGTCGGCGGCTCGCCCGCGTTCGGCGTCGTAGGAGTCGAGGAGATTCGGGCCCGCCTCGCCGTTGCGGTCGGCGGCGATCTTCCACGCGGCGTTGTCGGCGTCGCAGATCCCCGAGTTCAGGCCGCGGGCGCCGAACGGGCTCATCACGTGCGCGGCGTCGCCCGCGAGCAGGATCCTGCCCTTCCTGAACGTACCGGCGCGGCGCTGGTGGAAGCGGTAGGTCGACTGCCAGACCACCTCGTACGGCTTGTCGCCGACGATCGCGCGGATGCGGTCGTCGGTGAGCTCGACGTCCTCCGCGACCTGCCAGTCGATCCGCCAGACGCCGTTCGGTTGCGGGTGCAGGAGAACCTGACGGCCTGGGTTCCACGGCGGGTCGAAGTAGAAGCGGCGTTCCGGTGTCTCGAAGTCCAGGTCAACGCGAACGTCGGCGATGATGAACCTGTCGTCGAACGACAAGCCCTCGAACGGGATGTTCAGCAGCTGCCTGACCGTCGAGTGCACGCCGTCGGCCGCGATGCAGTGGCTGGCTTGCAGATCCTTTGTGGACACTCCTTCGTCGTCCTGGGTCAGGCTTTCGAGCGCGTGGCCGTAGCGGAGCTCGATGAGCGGTTCCTGGCGGACGCGTTCTTCCAGCAGCTGCTCGACGACGGTCTGCGGGGTGTTCACGAACGGCGGGAAACCCTCGGCCTCCGGGAAGGTCAGGGTCAGCACCTCGCGGTCGCGGTAGTAGGTGCGGCCGGTGTACCAGGTGACGCCCGCGTCGGCGACGGCCTGGCCGACGCCGATCCGTTCGAGGATCTCCAGGACGTCGCGCTGCACGCAGATCGATCGGCTGCCCTGTTGTTGCCTGCCGGTGGCTTTCTCCAGGATCACGCTCGGCACGCCGGCTTTCGCGAGGAACAGCGCGGCGGTCATCCCCACCGGCCCGGCGCCGACGACGAGCACCGGTTTCATTGCAGGGCGTCCCAGACCGCGCGGTCGCGTTCCGCGGTCCAGATGTCCGGCCAGTCCTTGCCGTCGCACTCGTCCCAGTAGCGCTTCACGTCGAACGGCAGGCAGTGCTCGAAGATCGGCCAGCGTCCGTAGCGGGGTTCGAGGGTCTCGTGCGCGAGTTCGAAGGCCTGCTTGAGCGTGCCTCCCTCGGCGTGCACTCCGCCGACCGTGCGGCGCAGCTCGTTGAGGAAGTGCCTGCTCTGCTCGATCGCGGCCTCGACCTCCAAGCGGTCACGGGCGACCTTGCCGCGTCCGCCGACGAGCACCTCCACGCCGAGGTCCGCGATCTCGTCCAAAGTGGACGTCGCCCACTCGTCGTGGAACGCGTCGCCGGTGTAGAGCGCGGCCTGCGACTCGACCAGATCACCGGCGAAGAGGATGCGTTGCTGCGGCAGCCACGCCACGATGTCGCCGGCCGTGTGCCCGCGGCCGAGGTGCTGCAGCAACAGGTCGCCGCGGTCCTCGCCGAGCGGGATGCTCATGCGGTCCGAGAACGTGAGCGTCGGCCAGGTCAGCCCCGGGATCTCCTCCGGCTGCTCGAAGAGCCGCGGCATGCGGCCGAACTCGCTCTCCCAGTCCTGCTGCCCGCGTTCGGCGATCAGCACCCGCGTCATCTCGTGCGCGACGATCTCCTGGGCGTCGAACGCGCTGGCACCGAGCGTGCGGACGGCGTGGTAGTGGCTGAGCACGAGATACCGGACGGGCTTGTCCGTGTGCTTTCTGAGCTGTGCGAGCCACCGTCGTGCTGCCGCCGGGGTGGCGCGGGCTTCGAAGCAGATCAGGAAGTCCTCGGCCTCGATCGCCCCGACGTTGGGGTCGCCTTCGGCGGTCAGGGTGTAGACGCCGTCGGCGAGCTCGACGAACACCTCGTCCTTCGGGGCGAGGTCGGCGCTGGAGGCGAAAGGCTTCTTCGGCGGCTTTTTGGCCATGCCTCCACCGTGTCAGGAGGCCTTCACGATCGGCAACCGCAATGCGGCTGGAGCTTGATCGGGAACCGCCGGGTTCTTCGGCTTCGCCGGGTTGATGCGCTTGTACTTCTGGCCCTGCTCCGGCCGTTCGTCCTGTTCGCCCTTGTTCGGCCACAGCGAGAACGCCCGCTCGGCCTGCGCGGCGATGGTGAGGCTCGGGTTCACGCCGAGGTTGGCACTGATCGCCGCACCGTCCACAACGGACAGTCCGGGGTAGTTGAAGACCCGGTGGTACGGGTCGATCACGCCTTCTTCTTCACTGGCCGCGATCGCACAGCCGCCGATGAAGTGCGCGGTCAGCGGGATGTTGAACAGCTCACCCCACGTACCACCCGCCATGCCGTCGATGTGCTTGGCGGCCAGCAGGTTCGCCTCGTGTCCGGCCGGGATGAACGCCGGGTTGGGCTCACCGTGCCCCTGCTTGCTGGTGAGCTTTCCGCGTTTGAGGAACGTGGTGATGGAGTTGTCGAGGCTCTGCATGACCAGCAGGATCACGGTCCGCTCGCTCCACCGGTGCACGCTCAGCAGCCTCAGCAACCTCAACGGGTGCCTGACCGCCTGCTTGATGAACTGCAGCCACCGCGGGGTGCTCATCGCGCCGTCCGTGGCGAGGGTTTGCAGCAGCCCCATGGCGTTGCTGCCCTTGCCGTACCGGACCGGCTCGATGTGCGTGATCTCGTCGGGGTGGATGGAGCTGGTGATCGCGACGCCCTTGGTGAAGTCGTTCTGCGGGTCGACGGTGTACCGCGCGGCCCCGATGATCGACTCGGAGTTGGTGCGGGTGAGCTCGCCGAGCTTGCCCGAGATCTTCGGCAAGGTGGTCGCCTTCGCCTTGTGCAGCAGCTGCTGGGTGCCCCAGGTGCCGGCGGCGATGACGACCTGGTCCGCGGTGAAGGTCCTGGTGGCCCGTCCACCGGTCATCTTGGTGTCGACGGTCCACTTGCCGTCTGTTTGCTGCAGCTGGGTGACCGTGGTGAGCGGGAAGACCTTCGCGCCGAGCTTCTCCGCGAGGTACAGGTAGTTCTTGACCAGCGTGTTCTTGGCTCCGACCCGGCAGCCGGACATGCAGCTGCCGCACTCGGTGCAGCCCGTGCGCTGCGGCCCGGCGCCACCGAAGTACGGGTCGTCGGCGGGCTTTCCCGGCTCGCCGAAGAACACCCCGACGGGCGTGGCGTGGTAGCTGTCCTCGACGCCCATGTCCTTCGCGACCTTCTGCATGACGACGTCGCTCGGGGTCGTCGTGGGGTTCGTGACGACACCCAGCATGCGGCTCGCCTGGTCGTAGAACGGCTCCAGCTCGTCCTGCCAGTCGGTGATGTGCGCCCACTGCCGGTCCTCGTAGAACGGCTTGAGCGGCCGGTACAGCGTGTTGGCGTAGACGAGGCTGCCCCCGCCGACGCCCGCGCCGGCCAGCACCATGACGTTGCGCAGGAGGTGGATGCGCTGGATGCCGAAGCACTTGAGCTGCGGCGCCCACAGGTACTTCCGCAGGTTCCAGCTGGTCTTGGCGAACTCGTCGTCGGCGAACCTGCGACCTGCCTCCAGGACAGCGACGCGGTAGCCCTTCTCGGTCAGGCGGAGCGCGGCCACGCTGCCACCGAACCCGGAGCCGACGATGACGACATCGAAGTTACCGGCGAGTTCACCCATGAACCGGAGAGTAGGCGTTACTTCCGGTAACGCCTAGTCCCGATTTGGTTCAGAGCTGATCAATGCGGTCCACAAGTCGACCGCCCGCTCCAGACTCAGCGCGCCGCCACTGTCCGAAGGCGGCCGGCACATCGTCGAAAGACGTGCGGCCTGACTCACAACACCAGGCCTTCGATCACCCAGACCATGAACGCGACGGCCAGCGCGGTGATCACCAGACCGCCGCAGACGAACAGCGCCAGCGCCTTCCAGCCGATGCCGCCAACGCCTTCCTCCGCCGCTTCGTCAGCCTCTTCCAGCTTCACGAGCTCTTCGACGTCCTGGACCTCGGCGTCCGTGTCGATCGTGTCCACATCCGTGCTGCTGGTGCTGTTGTCGCCGAACAGGGAGTCCAAGTCCATGCCTTTCAGGACGCGTGAGTGGCCGAGCCGGTTGCAAGATCATCTCTGAGCCCGGGCGGCTACCGGAAGGCTCAGGAAAACCCGATCCGACGAGCGGCACGACCCCCAACCCTAAGGGGACTCCAGCGTCTCGGTTCGCCGCGGTTGGGCGTTGAACCACAGGCGGGACTCCGGGAGGTACTGCAGCACGATCGCGGGGACGACGACCAGCAGTGGCCACAGGGCCAGGCAGAAGATGCCGCCCATCACGGACAGCACCAAGCGACGGTCGCGGCCGCGCTTCAGCTGGCGGTTGAAGAGCAGCAGCACGCCGCCGTAGATCGCGATCAGGATGTTGGCCAGGCGGATGTCCTGGTACAGCGAGCCCAGCACGATCACGAGGCCCAACGCGAGCCAGAGCACCCAGGCGATGGTGACGACGAGAGGACGCTTCATGCGCGCCACCGTGCACCGGCGGCCCTTGCACTTCGATTGCGGCAAGGGCCGTCGGTGGATCAGCCGCGGATGGTCAGGCCGACCTTCTGGAACTCCTTGAGGTCCGAGTAGCCGGTCTTGGCCATGGCCCGCTTGAGGGCGCCGAACAGGTTCGTCACGCCGCGCGGGTCCGAGGACGGGCCGAACAGCAGCTTGCGGAGGTCGAGCTCCTGGTCGACCGCGTCGGCGACGAGGCTGCGCGGCACGGACGGGTGCGCGGAGGACGCCGTCCAGTACAGGCCCTGGCCCGGTGCCTCGGTCGCGGCGGCGAGGGGCTCGCCCAGCATCACGGCGTCGGCACCGCAGGCGATGGACTTCGCCACGTCGCCAGAGGTCGTGATGCCACCGTCGGCGATGACGTGCACGTAGCGGCCGCCGGTCTCGTCGAGGTAGTCGCGGCGGGCGGCCGCGGCGTCGGCGATCGCGGTGGCCATCGGCACGCCGATGCCCAGGACCGAGTCGGTGGTGGTGACGCCCGGCGTGTAGCCGTACCCGACGATCACGCCCGCCGCGCCGGTGCGCATCAGGTGCATGGCGGTGCGGTAGTCGCCGACACCGCCGGCGATCACCGGGATGTCGAGGTCCGCGATGAACGACTTCAGGTTCAGCGGCTCGCCGTCGCGCGACACGTGCTCGGCCGAGATGATCGTGCCCTGCACGACCAGGATCTCGACGCCCGCGGCCAGCAGGTCCGGCGTGAGCTCGGCTGCGCGCTGCGGGCTGACGCGGACCGCCACGGTGACACCCGACTCGCGGACCTGCTTGATCGCCTCGGCGACCAGGTCCATCCGCAACGGGGCGGCGTGCAGCTCCTGCAGCACCTTCACGGCCGCGGCCGGGTCGTCGTTGTCCTCGGTGGCCTGGACCAGGCGGAACAGCGCCTCGTCCACGTCACCGTGCCGCGCCCAGAGACCCTCGGCGTTGAGCACGCCGAGACCGCCCAGCTCACCGACCGCGACCGCGACGCCCGGCGACACGATCGCGTCGGTCGGGTGGGTGATCAGCGGGATGTCGAAGCGGTAGGCATCGATCTGCCACGTCGTGGAGACGTCCTTCGACGACCTCGTGCGACGGGACGGGATGATCTCGATGTCGTCCAGCTCGTAGGCCCGCCTCGCGGTCCGGCCCATGCCGATCTCGACCAGATCGCGCACCTGTGGTTCCTCTCCTCGTTCGTCTGGGGGTCTGGGGCCGCCCCCAGAGACAACACGCGAGCGAACGTGGTCCGCGCTTTCCGCGGACACACCTCACCCCTGAGCGAGCAGCCCGAACACCCTAACGGGTGGTGTAGTTCGGGGCTTCGACGGTCATCGTGATGTCGTGCGGGTGGCTCTCCTTGAGGCCCGCCGCGGTGATGCGCACGAGTTGCGCGTCCTGCAGCTCGGCGATCGTGCGGGAACCCGTGTAGCCCATCGCCGCGCGCAGACCACCGTTGAGCTGGTGCACGACCTGCGACAACGGGCCGCGGAACGGCGTGCGGCCCTCGATGCCCTCGGGGACGAGCTTGTCCTCGTTGAGCACGTCGTCCTGGAAGTAGCGGTCCTTCGAGAACGACTTGTTCTCGCCGCGCGACTGCATCGCGGCCAGCGAGCCCATGCCGCGGTAGGTCTTGAACTGCTTGCCGTTGACCAGGATCAGGTCGCCGGGCGCCTCCTGGGTGCCCGCGAGCAGCGAGCCGAGCATCACGGCGGACGCGCCGGCCGCGATGGCCTTGGCGATGTCGCCGGAGTACTGGATGCCGCCGTCACCGATCACCGGCACACCGGCGGGACGGCAGGCGAGGGACGCCTCGTAGATCGCGGAGATCTGCGGCACACCGACACCCGCGACCACGCGCGTGGTGCAGATCGAGCCGGGGCCGACGCCGACCTTCACACCGTCCGCGCCCGCGTCGACCAGCGCCTGGGCGCCCGCGCGAGTCGCGACGTTGCCGCCGACGACGTCAGCCGAGTCGCCCAGCTCCTTCTTGATGCGCGCGACCATCTCCAGCACGCCGCGCGAGTGGCCGTGCGCCGTGTCGACCATCAGCACGTCCACACCGGCGTCCGCGAGCGTCATGGCGCGCACGAACGAGTCCTCGCCCACACCCACGGCGGCGGCGCAGAGCAGGCGGCCGTCCGGGTCCTTGGTGGCGTTCGGGTACTGCTCGGTCTTCACGAAGTCCTTGACCGTGATCAGGCCCTGCAGCTTGCCGTCACCGTCGACGATCGGCAGCTTCTCGACCTTGTGGCGGCGCAACAGCCCCAGCGCGGCGTCGGCGCTCACGCCGACCTGCGCGGTGACCAGCGGCCCCTTGGTCATGACCTCGCTGACCTTCTTGGTGTGGTCGAGCTCGAACCGCATGTCGCGGTTCGTGATGATGCCCACCAGCTTGTTGTTCGAGTCGGTCACCGGCACGCCGGAGATGCGGTAGCGGGCGCACAACGCGTCGACCTCGGCCAGCGTGGCGTCCGGCGAGCACGTGACCGGGTCGGTGACCATGCCGGCCTCTGACCGCTTGACGGTCTCCGCCTGCCGTGCCTGGTCCTCGACCGACAGGTTCCGGTGCAGCACGCCGATACCGCCCTGGCGCGCCATCGAGATCGCCATCCGCGCCTCGGTGACCGTGTCCATCGCGGCGCTGGCCAGCGGAATCCTCAGGGTGATGTTGCGCGAGATCCTGGTGCTCGTGTCGACGCCACTGGGAACGACGTCGGACTCGGCCGGCAGCAGGAGCACGTCGTCGAAGGTCAGTCCCAGCATGGCGAACTTGCTCGGGACTCCGTCAGCGTTGAGCTCGCTGGTCATAGCGGGTGACATGCCTTCCGTCGTGCGGTCTGCGCTCCGCTTGCTCTTTTTGGAGTCCTACGGGTCCAGTTTCCGCAGGCGGAGGCGGTGCTGCCCATGGTATCTGGACGGCTGTGGGGGTACGGCGGGTACCGTGCGGGGTCGTGCCGCACGACGCGTTGCCACCAGACCCCTTCGAGGGCGACCCCGAGGACCCCGCGCTGACCCTCGGCGAGCCGGACCACGACCATCCCGAGATGGACGAAGACGAACGAGCAGAGCTGGTCAGCGACCTGAGCGACCTCGCCGTCTACCAAGCGCTCCTCGAACACCGAGGCGTTCGCGGCATCGTCGTCGACTGCGGCGAGTGCCAGGAACCGCACTACCACGACTGGGCACTGTTGCGAGCCTCACTCGAACAGCTCCTGGCCGATGGCCGCATGCGCCCGCACGAGCCGGCCTTCGACCCGGACCCCGGCGCCTACGTGAGCTGGGAGTACTGCCGGGGCTACGCGGACGGCGTGACGGCTACGGAGTCGGCCCGCTGAACTGGGGATATTTACACAATACCCGGCACTGTCGGGGGTATTGTGCAGCCCATGTCCGGTGATCTGGTCCGCAGTGACGGGTGGATGACTGTCGCCGCCGCGGCGAAGCTGCTGGACGTCAGCAGCGAGCAGGTCAGAGACCTCGTCCGGGATGGAGTGCTGTTCGCCACCAAGCTCGAGGGCGGCGGCATGTTGCTGATCAACCAGGAGTCAGTGCTCCGGCGGCGGGCCGCTGCTCCTCACGCTGGTCGTCCACTCTCCGGCAAGAACGCGTGGGCGATGCTGTGGGTCGTCGGGGACCGCAAGCCGCACTGGGTCACCTCCGCAGAACGCGTGCGTGTCCACCGCTACGCCCGTCGTCCGTTGTCGCAATGGCCGCGGCTGTTGAGCCACCGGGCGAAGGTCCGCCACGCACGAGCACCTGGGTTCGTCGTCGACCGCATCACCCGAATGAGCGGAGTCGGAGTCGGCGGCACAGCGGCAGCGCTGGTTCACGGTGCACCACTGGTCTCCAACGACACGAGCGGACGCGAGCTCTACGTCACGCCTGCAGCGTTCGACGAGCTGCGCGGTATACCGGGCATCGGATGGAGCTCCAGCTCTCCCAACCTGATTCTGCGGGTACTTCCTGCGGAGCTCCCAGGCGACGTGGTCACCCTGTTGACCGAGCCTGGCGTGGTCCCCCTCGAAGTCGCCGCTGCCGACCTGCTCGACCAGGCCGATGACCGCGCCGGCCGCGTAGCCGCGGAACTCCTGCACCGCAGCAGTGATTAGGCTGCGCTCGCATGTCTTCTGACCGGTGGCCGGATCTTCCTGTGCTCGGCAGCGCCATTTTGCCGCCGATGACCGAAACCTCCTGCGAGTTGTGGCCCGGAGTGTTCGAGGTCGTCGTGAATCTGCCCGACGACCACGTGGTGATCGGCGGCGTCATGGTGTTTCTGCATGGTGCCGTCAGTGGACGACAGCCTGTCCGGGTCACCCGCGACGTCGACGTGCTGTGCGATGTCGAAGTCTCAACCAGCTCGATTCGCGAAACCGTCGCCGCACTCGAACAGCTCGGCTACGTGGTCGCAGCGGACGCGCCGAACGAGTCGACCCACCGTTACCGGGGGCCGAACGGGGAACAGGTCGACGTCCTCGCACCCAGCGGGGTGAAGCCCCCACCGGACCTCACCACGACACCGCCGGGCAAGACCATCGAGGTACCCGCCGGTCGCGAAGCGCTACGGCACCGCGTTGTCGTTCAAGCCACCTACGGGGATCGGTCTGCCGACCTCTTGATCCCGGACATGGCCAGGGCGCTGAAGCTCAAAGCGGCCGCCTACGGCCAGGAGTACGGCAAGTCCCCAGCCAAGGCCTGGAACTCCCGGCATCTGGAGGACCTCGCGTTTCTGACCTCGCTGCTCACCGATCCGGAACCGGTCATCGCAGGGCTGGGCGAGGCGGGCAGCAACCTCCACCTCGCAGATGTGCTGGACGATCCTGGTCACCACGCCTGGGTCGCCGCAGGTGATCTCGCCGAAGACGGCTACTTGACCTGGGAAGTGATTCGGCACGCAGCCCGATCACATTCCACCTGACGTGTGACCACCAAAAGCATGTGAACGGCCCCTGACCTCGAAAGATCAGGGGCCGTTCACACTGCGTCTCAGTTGGAGCCGGTCTGTCCCTGCTGTCCCTGCGACTCACCGTTGGCCGCACCGCTGGACCCAGGAGTCTCGCCAGTGCCGGGATCCACCGGCGGCGGAGGCGGCGGGTTGTTCTCGCCGGCCGAGGTGGGTGGCGGCGGAGTCACCGACGACGTCGACGGAGTCGGCACCGTGGTGGTGGGCGGCTCAGAAGAAGGCGTCGATGACGGCGTAGAAGGCTTCGTCGGCTCGGTCGGCTGCGTCACCGGCGGCGTGGTCGGCGAGGCCGAGGTGGCCGAGGTGTTCGTGGCGAGCTCCTTCTGGAGCTCCGCGTGCTTCTCCTCGAGCTGGGCCTTGCCGTCCGCGGTGGAGACGGAGCCGAGGCTGGCCTCCACCTTGTCCAGCTTCTCGCGGGCCTCGGTGACCTTGCCCTCACGAAGCGCCAGGCGGGCCGCGTCGAGGTCGGTGTTGATGATGGCCGCGGCCTCGATCGACTTGGCGTGCTCCGAGTACAGCACCTGGGTGAGGCTCCAGAGCGCGTCGCCCGGCTGGGCGTCGCGGGCGACCAGGCTCACGCCGGTGAAGGCGATGGCCAGGACGGCGGCGGCGCTCGCCAAGGGGATCAGGAAGCGGTGCCGCGACACCGGCTGCGGGCGGGCAGCCTGGATCGTGGCGATCGCGGTCTCGGTGTCGACCAGTTCGCCGAAGGGCTCGGTCTCCACCTCGTTGCGCCACGCGAGCAGCAACGCGTTCAGCTCGTCGTCCACCAAGGAGCCGCTCGGTGCCGCGGACCCCAGCGCGTCGAGCAGTCTGTCATCGGCCTGCACAGCCGAAAGATCATCTGCCACAACGGGTTCGTGCGGGGTTCTATCGTCCTGTCCTCGCACTTGCTCGTCGTCCTTCCCGTGCTCGTCGGCCACTCAGACCACCTCCTCCGCTGCCAGCGACTTGCGGAGCCGAGCCAGCGCACGGTGTTGCGCCACCCGGACCGCACCCGGCGTCGAACCGACCGCCTCGGCAGTTTCCTCGGCGGAAAGCCCGACCACCACCCTCAACAGCAGGATCTCCCGCTGCTTCTCCGGCAGGACGCGCAGTAGTACAGCCATCCGATCGGAGAGCTCTCCCTGCATCGCCCGCTGCTCCGGACCAGCTTCGGTCTCCGGCGCGTCGGGAACTTCGGGAACGGGCTCGGAGCGGTTCCTGGCGGCAGACCGATGTGCATCGGCAACCTTGTGCGCCGCGATCCCGTATACGAACGCGAGGAAGGGCCGACCCTGATCGCGGTAGCTGGGCAATGCCGTGAGCACCGCGAGACACACCTCCTGGGCCACATCGTCCGCCGAAGCGAAGCTTCGCTCCTGCCTGCCAACTCTGGCGCGGCAGTACCGCACCACAAGAGGACGAATGGAGGCCAGCAGGCGTTCGATCGCCTGGCGGTCGCCGTCGACGGCCGCGCCCACTTCGGCGTCCAGTCCGTCCCCCAAGTTGGTCATCGCAGACAACAGCCCTGGTGTTACTTGTTGGCGTACCGACATAGAACAGCACGAGTCACTCACCGCGACTCGTACCAGCAGATCTCACCGTACCGGTCTTCGCGCCTTCTGTTCATCAGTGGGGTATGGACACCCCGCGTGAGCAGCCGACACGCCGAACGACTCCAGCCCGGCGACATTGTCACCGGGCTGGGCTAATTCCGCGACCCGAAGGATCACCCCGTGCAGCAGGTGAGCCGTCTCACGCCACCGGCCCCGCTTCCCCACATGCGGCATATGAGGACGCGGGGCCGGTGCGGCGAGTGAACTACTGGACGAGACCGCGCCGGAAGCCGTGCGCGACCGCCTGAGCGCGGTCACGGACACCGAGCTTGCGGAAGAGACGGCGGGCGTGCGTCTTGACCGTGTCCTCCGACAGGTAGAGCTCGCGGCCGATCTGGCCGTTGCTCTTGCCCTGGCTCATCCCGCGCAGCACCTGGAGCTCGCGCTCCGTGAGCTGCACGCCGGGGTCGGAGGGCTGGCGCGGCGCCGGCACGGAGGTGCTGGCGAGCGTGTGCGCGAGGGCTGCCACAAGCTCGGGACGCGACGCGTCCCACCTCAGGTAACCCCGAGCACCACCGGCGATCGCGGCAGCGATGCTGCCCGCGTCGTCGGGTGCGCCGAAGACGATGACGTTTGCCTGCGGATTTGCGGAGACGAGCCGACGGGTAGCTTCAACCCCGGTCGGGACGGCGCGCTGGGTTCCCACCAGCACAACGTCGACCGGCTGCCTTGAAAAGCGAGCCAACAACTCGTCACCGTGCGCTACGCAGTCGATGCGGCTAACCCCGGGGACAGCCGACATCACGCGGGTGAGACCCTCCCGCACACTGCGCCGGTCGTCGCAAATAAGGACCGTGGTCACGGGGACTCCTTTCCTGCAGCCGAGTGACGTTCCATCTCCCCTATCGGACGCTCGGAGCCCAACCTTGACACGATCCGGTGCTTAATCCGTCAAGAAGTTCGTCTGAGGGTCTGCGTTCGGGGGTTCCCCGGAACGGAGCAGCCCACTCGGCACCCACGGGGAATCAAGGGCGACCTGACGGCTGACGGGATCAGCTCTCCGTAACACGCAGCTCAGAGCATCCGTCGCCCGGTCGATGGCGACTGCGCCCACCGTGGGGGCATGGCCCACCAGGACAAGAGCGCTCGGCCAGATCAACGGATGAAGCCCCATCGTGACGCTGTGATTTAGCTCACACTCGACTAGTTCAACCCCTCTTGTCGACCCGTCGGGTGTCCCCCACACGACCAACGCGGTGCCCAGGACGAGTGCCGACTTGAGCTCGTGGCGGAGAGCCTTTCTGCTCGTCGCTACGCCGTACGCCTCCTCGGCCGGCGCCACCGCGGCGTGCGCGTGACCGGACGCGAGCTCAACCTCGGCGGTTACCCATCCCTTCCGAACCTCACTCCTCCACGAACCCGTCTCAACTCGTGCGAGCAACCTGCGGGCGTCGTCGAGCCTCCCGGCGCCCAGCGAATCGGCGGCGAGACCCAGCAGGGCGTCCGTTCTGGCGCCGTCCGCGTCGATCCCGTCCGGATCGCCACCACCGGTCGTCCGAACGCGCGCGAGGGCGGCTCCATCAAGAGGACGGGCGAGGTGATGCGCCCCGAGCTGACGGTGGTGCGAGGCGCGCGTGGAAAGAGAAAGGGACGCGATCACCGGGTCGGGGTCGTGACGGAGCGCATCCAGGACGGTCGCTGCCGCCGCGTAGTGGCCCTGCCCCCCGAGGACGACCGCGGCGAGCCAGCGAACCCGCGAGCTGGAAGACGACAGCGCGGCCCAGACGTCGCGATCGGGTGAGTCACCGAAGGCGGCCCTGCGCAGCTCCTCTTCCACGAGCGAAGTCTGTCAGGTGACAGCTGCCTCGACGGCGGCCACGGCACTCGCCAGGTCGTCCACCCGCTCGGCCGGAGTCGTCACCACACCACGCCGCCAGCCGGGCCCGCCCACGAACAGCCGGACCTGCTGCCGGGTCCGCGGCAGGGCCGTCAGCACCCCGGGATCGGCATACCTGGGCAGTTGCGCCCACAGCACGACGGCGGACGGAGCGGTCCGGCGCACAGCGGCAGCCAACGCGTCCATGGGCAGAGCTGCTCCGAACTGCCGGACCACCACTCCGCGATGCGCGAGCTCCGCAGCCAACGGATAGAGAGGAAGGTTGTGCCTCTCCTCCGGCATGCACGCGAGCAGCACGGGCCGATGGTTGCGCCCAAGAGTGACGAGCGGCGTCGCGCGTACGAACGCCGCGAGCACGCACTCGTTCAGCAGGTGCTCCACCTCGACACCGACCCCGGACAGCTGCCACCGGGCCGCGACGGCCGTCATGACCGGGCGCACGACCTCGTTCCACGTCGCGATCACCCCGTCGGACGCGAGCGAGTCGGCGAGCATTCCCTGGACGGCGATGGAATCCATCGCGACCGCCGCGCGCCCCAGTCCGCGCGCCAATCGAGACGCTCCCGGCAGTTTCAGCCCACGACCACCCGATGGTGCGACAGGCACCTCGCCGTGCGTCATCGAAGATTTGGAGTCGAGCGCGAAACGGGCCGCTTCCGCCGACGACGCGCCACGAAGAAGAGCGCGTTGCATCAATTCCAGGCGGGCGACATCGCGAGGCCCGTATTTCCGGTGCCGCCCAACGGTGTGGCCGCTCGGGCCGAGCCCGTAGCGGCGGTCCCAGGTGCGCAGGGTGGCAGGCGCCACGCCGAGTCGCCTGGCCACCGCGGCCACTGAGAGCAGGGGCTCACTCGTGTGACTACCGGCAGATCTCTGGTCCGGATGTGTCATCACGAGAGCCATGTTCCGTTCACCTCATCGGCGCGGCAACTCCGGGCGGTGAGTGATCGAACACGCGTGCCGTCACCCATCAGTTGATAAGGGTCTTCAGCCTCTTGAACAAGTTTTGAAGCGGTTCTACGGTGGATCATCGTTAAGCCGAATGGAGCAGTCGTCACGGAGGCGGTCTCGATGGCGGACACCCGAAGGCTCCCCGGTCCCAACGCAGATCTCTGGGACTGGCAGATGCGCGGTTCGTGCCGGGGCATGGACAGCGCGTTCTTCTTCCACCCCGACGGTGAACGGGGTCCTGCGAGATCCCGCCGGGAAGCTCGAGCCAAGGCAGTCTGCCTCGCCTGCCCGGTGCTGGAGATGTGCCGCAAACACGCCCTGGCCGTGCAGGAGCCGTACGGAATTTGGGGTGGGTTGTCAGAATCGGAGCGCGACAACATCATCAAGGCGCGCAAGCGCCAGCTCGCAATCGTCTAAAAGGAAACGGGCGGCACCTCGGAGGCGCCGCCCGTTTCCTTTTGAGTTCAAAACTCAGTGGCCGTGCCCATGACCGTGGCCGTGGCCACCGGCAGCGGGCTCGTCCGCCTTCTTCTCGACGATGGCGCTCTCGGTCGTGAGCACCATGCGCGCGATCGAGGCGGCGTTGGCGACAGCCGAACGCGTGACCTTGACCGGGTCGATGATGCCCTGCTCCAGCAGGTCGCCGTACTCGAGCTTGGCGGCGTTGATGCCGAAGCCCCACTCGCCCTCGCGGACCTTGTTCACCACGACGGCGCCTTCGAGGCCGGCGTTCGCGGCGATCCAGAACAGCGGCGCGGACAGGGCCTTCGCGACGAGCGCGACACCCGTGGCCTCGTCACCGGTCAGGCCGAGGCCACCGTCGAGCACCTTGGCGCCGTGCACGAGCGCGGAGCCACCGCCGGGGACGATGCCCTCCTCGACCGCGGCCTTGGTGGCGGCGACCGCGTCCTCGATGCGGTGCTTGCGCTCCTTGAGCTCGGTCTCGGTGGCGGCGCCGACCTTGATCACGGCGATGCCGCCGGAGAGCTTCGCGAGACGCTCCTGGAGCTTCTCGCGGTCCCAGTCGGAGTCCGAGGCCTCGATCTCGCGGCGCAGCTGCTCCGCGCGGCCGGCGATGTCGGCCTTGGTGCCGCCGCCGTCCACGATCGTGGTGTCGTCCTTGGTCACGACGACGCGGCGGGCGGAACCCAGCTGCTCCAGCGTGGTCTCGGACAGCTTCAGGCCGATCTCCGAGGAGATCACCTCGCCACCGGTGACGACCGCGAGGTCGTCCAGGAACGCCTTGCGGCGGTCACCGAAGAACGGCGCCTTCACGGCGACGACCTTCAGCGTCTTGCGCACGGCGTTGACCACCAGCGTGGACAGGGCCTCGCCCTCGACGTCCTCGGCGACGATCAGCAGCGGCTTGCCGGACTCCGCGACCTTCTCGAGGATCGGGAGGACGTCGGCCAGGGCCGAGATCTTCTCGCGGTGCAGCAGGATGCGGACGTCCTCGTAGACGGCCTCCTGCGCCTCGAGGTCGGTCGAGAAGTGCGTCGACACGTAGCCCTTGTCGAACTGCACACCCTCGGTGATGACCAGCTCGGTGGCGAGCGTCGAGGACTCCTCGACGGTGATCACGCCGTCCTCGCCGACCCGCTCGATGGCCTCGCCGAGCAGCGCGCCGATCGACTCGTCCCGCGAGGAGACGGTGCCGACCTGCGCGATGTTCTCGCGGCCCTTGACCGGGGTGGCCTTGCCCTTGAGCGCGTCCACGACGGCGTCGGCGGCGGCCTGGATGCCACGGCCGAGCGCGGTCGGGTTCGCACCCGCGGCGATGTTGCGCAGGCCTTCCTTGACCAGCGCCTGCGCCAGCACGGTGGCGGTGGTGGTGCCGTCACCCGCGACGTCGTTGGTCTTGGTGGCGACCGACTTGGCGAGCTGCGCGCCGAGGTTCTCGAACGGGTCGTCCAGCTCGATCTCGCGAGCGATGGTGACACCGTCGTTGGTGACCGTCGGGCCACCGAACTTCTTGTCGAGGACGACGTGGCGCCCGCGCGGGCCAAGGGTGACCTTGACCGTGTCGGCGAGCTTGTTCACGCCGCGCTCGAGAGCCCGACGAGCGTCCTCGTCGAAGCTGATCTGCTTGGGCATTGCTTGAAGCCTCTCTGGATGGCGAAACGCCCCGGAAACCCCGGATGGGGCGCCGGGGCGTCACATGACAGCCGAGCGTCTTAGTTGACGACGGCCAGCACGTCGCGAGCGGAGAGGATGAGGTACTCCTCGCCGTTGTACTTGACCTCGGTGCCGCCGTACTTCGAGTAGATGACGACGTCACCGACAGCCACGTCCAGCGGGACGCGGTTGCCCTTGTCGTCGATGCGGCCGGGGCCAACCGCGAGGACCTTGCCCTCCTGGGGCTTCTCCTTCGCGGTGTCCGGGATCACGAGGCCGGAGGCAGTGGTCGTCTCGGCCTCCGAGGCCTGAACGACGATCTTGTCCTCGAGCGGCTTGATGTTCACGCTCACCGGGATGACCTCCACGGGTCGTTGGCAGGTTCGAATAAACGGCTCCTGCCACCCCGCCGTCGCGGGGGTCGGGGCGGTGCTGGTGCCGTGCACTTGGCACTCTACCCATGAGAGTGCCAACGCTTCAACGAGACCCCCGAACCACTCACCGGGTGGGAGCCGTATTCCAGTCATGCCCACCTTCACCCGCCGCACGCTGCTGCTCGCCGGCGTGGCGGGAGTCACAGCGTTCTCGGTCGCCGCGTCCGCCCGGCCCGCCGACCCTTTCACACTCGGCGTGGCCTCGGGCGACCCGACACCCGACGGGGTGGTGCTGTGGACCCGCCTGGCCCGTGAACCCCTCGCCGACGACGGTCTGGGCGGCATGTCAGCACGCCCGACCGAGGTCCTCTGGCAGGTCGCCCACGACGACCGGTTCGCCAGGATCGTCCAGCAGGGCTCTGCCACGGCTCGACCAGAGCAGGGGCACAGCGTCCACGTCGAACTGGCCGGGTTGGAGCCGGGGCGCGAGTACTTCTACCGGTTCTCGGCGCTCGGGTACCTGTCGCGGACCGGTCGCACCCGCACCGCGCCTGCTCCGGGTGCGCTGCAGGTGCCGCTCACGATGGCCTTCGCGTCGTGCGCGCAGTTCGAGCACGGCTACTTCACCGCGTACCGGCGCATGGCCGAAGACCAACCGGACCTGGTGCTGCACCTCGGCGACTACACCTACGAGTACGAAGCCGGCATCCACAAGTCGCCGAGCGGCATCGCCCGGCACGTCGAGGGCCCGACGACCGTGACGCTCGCCGGCTACCGCCGCCGTCAGGCCCAGTACAAGGCGGACCCGGACCTGCAGGAAGCACACGCCGCCGCGCCGTGGGCCGTCGTGTGGGACGACCACGACATCGCCAACAACTGGGCGGGGCTGCAGCCGGACACCCCGCAGGCGAACTTCGCCAAGCGCAGGGCGGCGGCGTTCCAGGCGTACTACGAGAACATGCCCATCCGCAGGTCACCAAGGCTCTACCGGCGGATCAGGTGGGGCTCGCTGGCCACGTTCCACATGCTCGACACCCGGCAGTACCGGACCGACCAGGCCTGCGGGGACGGGCTGCAACTGTGCCCAGAACGGCTCGCTCCCGACCGCACGATGCTCGGCGACGAGCAGGAGGCGTGGCTGTTCGACGGGTTCCGCGGCTCCCAGGCACGTTGGGACGTGCTCGGGCAGCAGGTGTTCTTCTCGCAGTACGACTACATCCCCGGCCACGTCGACAAGTTCCTGCTCGATGCCTGGGACGGCTACGTCGCCGATCGGGACCGGGTGGTGGCCCGGTTCGCCGACGTGCGGAACCCCGTCGTGCTCACCGGTGACGTGCATGCGGCGTGGGGGGCGGAGGTGAAGCAGCGCTGGGACGACCCGTCGTCGAAGACGCTTGCGACCGAACTGGTGACCACGTCGATCTCCGCGGGTGGCGACGGCTCGGAGGAGTACGAGGACACCGGGGCGTGGCTGCGCGAGAACCCGCACGTGAAGTACTTCAACAACCGGCGCGGCTACACCCTGACCAGGTTCACGCCCGGTGAGCTGCGGTCGGACTTCCGCGGGCTCGACTACGTGACGCGGCCCGGTTCGCCCATTCACACGAAAGCGTCGTTCGCGGTGGAGGACCGCGTTCCAGGGCTTCACAGGCTTTAGGAGAAGCGCTTGAAGCCACCCAGGCGCGTGAGGGTCTCACCATGACTCGAGTGACCCGACGCGCACTCCTCATCGTGGGACTTGCGCCAGGTGAATCCAACAACATGGACGCGTGGGACGGCTACGCGGCGAACTGCGACCGGGTGGCCGCAGGGTTCTGCCACACGCGCAACACCGTTGTGCGGAAACCGGCAGGAGACGCCCGCGATCCTGGCCGAGAACCCGCACGTGAAGTACTTCAACAACAGGCGCGGGTACGTGCGGACTCGCATCACCCCGCGCGAAGTCCGGGCTGGCTTCCGCGGTCTGGACTACGTGCGCACGCCCGGAGCGCCGGTCTCGACGAAGGTCTCCTTCGTGATCGAGCACCGGAACCCCGGGCTGAACAAGGCTCAGAGGATCTGCACGGTCCCGACCGGAAGGCCGGGGGTCGTGCTGATGTCCATCGAGGACGGCTTGGCGCCCGCATGAACCAGGTGCGCGCCGAGTGCCGCGATCATCGCGCCGTTGTCCGTGCACAGCC
The DNA here is from genome assembly GCF_000955955.1 of Lentzea aerocolonigenes. GTDB lineage: Bacteria > Actinomycetota > Actinomycetes > Mycobacteriales > Pseudonocardiaceae > Lentzea > Lentzea aerocolonigenes_A. Next base: position 28,700 of record NZ_JYJG01000010.1, on the reverse strand, counting down.
GTGGCCGCGGCACGCGCAGCTCGATGCCGTTCTCGGCACAGCGCTCGGCGGCGAGACCGCTCAGGCGCGAGTTCGCCGCGACACCACCGGAGATCACCAGGGTGTCGACGTCGAGGTCCTTCGCGGCCCGGATCGCCTTGGCGGTCAGCACGTCCGCGACAGCCTCCTGGAACGACGCGGCGACGTCGGCCAGTGGAATCTCCTCACCGGCCTGCTCGGCGCGCTCGACCCAGCGGGCGACCGAGGTCTTCAGGCCGGAGAACGAGAAGTCGTACTTCGCGTCGCGCGGACCGGTGAGGCCGCGCGGGAACGCGATCGCGCAGCCGTTTCCGGTCTTGGCGAGCTTGTCGATGGGCGGGCCACCGGGGTACGGCAGGTCGAGCAGCCGCGCGACCTTGTCGTACGCCTCGCCGGCCGCGTCGTCCACAGTGGACCCGATCTCGGTGATCGAGTTCGCCAGGCCGCCCTCGATCAGCAACAGCTGCGAGTGGCCGCCGGAGACGAGCAGCGCGAGGCAGCGCTGCGGCAACGGGCCGTGCTGCAACGTGTCCGCGGCGACGTGGCCTGCCAGGTGGTTCACGCCGTAGAGCGGCTTGCCGAGCGCGGCCGCGTAGGCCTTCGCCGCTGAGACGCCGACGAGCAGCGCGCCCGCGAGGCCAGGACCCGCGGTGACGGCGATCGAGTGGATCTGGGAGAGCTCGACACCGGACGCGTCGAGTGCTCGGCGCATCGTCGGGACCAGCGCTTCGAGGTGGGCGCGCGAGGCGACCTCCGGCACGACGCCGCCGAAGCGGGCGTGCTCCTCGACGGATGACGCGACCTCGTCGGCGAGCAGTTCGAGCGAGCCGTCCGGACCGAGCCGGACGATGCCGAAGCCCGTCTCGTCGCACGAGCTCTCGATGCCGAGAATCAAGCGATCAGACACTTTGAGCTGGCCTTCCCATCGTGTACGCGTCGGCACCCGACGGCTGGTAGTAGCGGCGGCGCACGCCGAGGTGCTCGAAACCGTGCGCCAGGTACATGGCGATCGCGGGCTCGTTGTCCGTGCGGACTTCGAGGTACACCGGGACGCCGATCTCGTCCACGCGGGCGAGGAGGTCTTTGAGCAGCTTCTTGCCGATGCCCTTGCCCTGCCAGTGCCTGACCACCGCGATCGTGTGGATGCTCGCCTCGTGCGGGCTGGCGGCGAGCCCGGCGTACCCGATGAGCTCGTCGTCGGCGTAGGCGCCGAGGTAGTAGTGGCCGTTGTTCAGCTCGCTGTGGAACGCGTTCTCGCTCCACGGGTCCTCGCCGGGGAACAACGCCAGCTCGATCTCGTGACACCTGGGCACGTCGGCGTGCTGCAGCGGCCCGAACGTGACGGTGCCGGTGGTCATGCCCTGGTCACCCGCTTGCGCCCGGTGGGCTCGACCGCGTCCGGACGCCGCAGGTAGAGCGGGGTGAGCGCGGCCGGGCGGGCCTTGGCGAGCACCTCGGCGGCCGCGGCGGCGACCAGGCCCTCCGGCGACGGATGCTTCACGCCCAGGAGGTCGAGCCCCAGGATCTCCTGGTAGATCTCGGCGCCCTCACCCGTCGCGTGGTGCACGCCCAGCTTCGGCAGCTTCTCGGCGAGGTCCTGCGGGCGCTCGACGTGCGGGCCGTCGGTGCGGCGGCCGGCGGCGTCGTACGCGGCCCAGTAGACCTCCTTGCGGCGCGCGTCGGTCGCGACGAGCAGCGGGCGGCCGCTGGCGGCGTCCTTGGCGATCGCGTCCGTGGTGGCGACCGGGTAGACCGGGCGGTTGAGCGCCTGGCCGAGCGCGGCGGCGGTGGCGAGGCCGACCCGCAGCCCGGTGAAGGGGCCAGGACCTGCGCCGACGACGATGGCGTCGAGGTCGGCGTAGGTCTTGCCGGCTTCTTCGAGCGAGTCGCTGATGTGCGGGGTGAGCAGCTCGCCGTGCGCCTTGGCGTTGAGCGTCACCCTCTTCGCGAGCAGGCGCGGCGGGGAGTCAGGCGCGAGTTCGACCACACCGGCGGTGACTGCGGGGGTGGCCGTGTCGACGGCGAGCACTAGCACGATTGTCCAGAGTAGTACGTGTGCAGAACCACACTTCCGATGCGTCCTCAAGGCACTCGGACCACCCTGGATCCATGTTCGCTGAACCGAGTGACCGCGAGGCTTTGCGCTTCGGATCCGAGTCCCTGACGTACGCCGAGCTGCACCAGGCCGCGGGCACTCTGGCCGAGCGACTCGCGGGCAGGACTCGGGTAGCCGTTTGGGCGACTTCGACGCTCGAAACCTGCGTGGCGGTCGTCGCCGGATTGCTGGCGGGCGTCGCGATCGTGCCGCTCAACCCGAAGCTCGGTGAGCGCGAACTGGAGCACATCCTCGGCGACAGCGAGCCCGACTTGGTGCTTCGCGACGAACCGATCGTGTTCGGCACGCCCGGCGAGTTCGACGAACCCGGTCCGGAGACGCCCGCACTGGTCATCTACACCTCGGGCACGACCGGGCCGCCCAAGGGCGTGGTGCTGCCCCGCCGAGCGTTGACGTCGAACATCGACTCGCTGGCCAAGGCCTGGCAGTGGACCGGCGACGACGTCCTGGTGCACGGACTGCCGCTGTTCCACGTGCACGGCCTGGGCATCGGCATCCTCGGCCCGCTGCGGCTCGGCGGCTCGGTGCGGCACGTGAAGTTCTCGCCGGAAGCGATCGGCCACGAGCTGGCGACCGGCGCCACGATGATGTTCGGCGTCCCGACGATGTACCACCGGATCGCCGAGGCGGTGGAGAACAGCCCGGCGTTGGCCGACCAGTTCCGCACGGCCCGGCTGCTCGTCTCTGGATCGGCGGCTCTGCCCGCCAGCGACCATGAGCGGATCGCCAAGGCGACCGGGCAAGGGATCGTCGAGCGGTACGGCATGAGCGAGACGCTGATGAACGTCAGCGTGCGGTTCGACGGTGACCGCAGGCCCGGCGCGGTCGGGCTGCCGGTGGACGGCGTCGACGTGCAGGTGGTGGACGAGCAGGGCGACGACGTCGGCGAAGGCGCCATCGGCGAGATCGAGGTGCGCGGGCCGAACCTGTTCCTGGAGTACCTGAACCGGCCGGACGCGACGGAGAAGGCGTTCCGCGACGGGTGGTTCAGGACCGGCGACATGGCGGTGCGCGACCCCGACGGGTACATCCGCATCGTCGGGCGCAGGGCCACCGACCTCATCAAGAGCGGTGGCTACAAGATCGGCGCGGGCGAGATCGAGAACGCCCTGCTCGAACATCCGTCGGTGGCCGAGGTGGCGGTGACGGGCGAGCCGGACGACGACCTGGGCGAGCGGATCGTCGCCTGGGTGGTGCCGGCGGGCGAAGCACCGACACCGGGAGAGTTGAGCGACCACGTGGCGAGGCTGTTGTCACCGCACAAGAGGCCGCGCGTGGTGCGTTATCTGGAAGCCTTGCCGCGCAACGAGATGGGCAAGGTGCTCAAGCGGGAGTTGTCCTGAGAGGACTGTCGCGGGGATGGCCGATGGGCTCGTCCGGCCATCCCCGGCGACGTCGATCAGCCAGCCGAGTTGCCGTTGCAGGCCACGTAGGACGGCGCGTGGTCGACCGTGAAGATCTCCAGCGGGCCGTTCCACTGCCACGGCAGCAGGCAGGCGTTGTTGGCGATGCTGATGTCCGAGCCACCGCCTGCGTGGTTGTCGTTGCACGCGGCGTACGCGGGGGCGTGGCCCTCGTGCAGCAGCGAGAACGGGCCGTTCCACTGCCACGGAGCGGCGCAGAGGTTGTCGGCGATGCTGATGCCGTGACCGGAGCGCTCGTGGCCCTCGCCAGCGGAAGCGGGGGACGCGGCGACCAGCATGGCGCCACCGATGACAGCAGTCGCGATAAGCGTCTTCTTGATCATGCGGATGTCATCGGCTCGTCACGCTCTGTCCTTAATGGACATCACCCGATCCGTTGGACAACGTCACACAGGCAGGGCACGCGAGCGCCACTCGCCATGCGGAACCAGTTGAGCTGTGCGAACGTCGTCGATTCCGCGCTCGAGCCGAATCAGAAGATGATCTTCGTTCAGGCGTTCGGCGACACCCTCGCCCCATTCGACGGCAACGACGGCGTCTACCAGATCCGTGTCCAGATCAAGATCGTCTAGCTCGTCCAGGTGACCCCCGAGCCGGTATGCGTCGACGTGCACCAGCCGCACGCCCCGGCCGCCCTCCGCGGGCTCGTGGACGCGGGCCACGACGAACGTCGGCGACGACACCCGGCCCTGCACGCCGAGGCCGCGCGCGAGCCCGCGCACCAGGGCGGTCTTCCCCGCGCCCAACGGCCCGGCGAGCAGCAGCAGGTCGCCCGCCCGCACCAGTTCCCCAAGCTTTCGGCCGAACTCCTCGGTGTCGGTCACCAGGGGCAGTTCGACGGTCTTCACGCTCGGCGCCACCACTTCTTCCGACTCTCTCCGCGATCGGCCGCGCACCGTTCGATCAGCGCGACCAGGTGGTCGTTGACGAGGTCAGCCTGCTCCATCATCACCATGTGCCCGGCACCGGGGGCCCGGACGAGGGTGCCGTGCGGCATCTCCTCGGCCATCCGCTCGGCGTGCGAGAACGGCGTGAGCTTGTCCGCGTCGCCGCCCAGGATCAGCACCTCGCAGTGCCGCAGTCCGGCGAGCGCCTTGTAGCGGTCGTGCGTGCCGAGGGTCTCCAGGAACTCGGTGAGCACCTTCACCGTGGTCCCGTTGATCATCTTCTCCATCAGGTCCACAAGGGACGGAGCCACCTTGCGGTCGCCGAACGCCAACGCGCGGATGCCGCTCCAGGTGAGGGTTTTCGTGCCCTTGCGGACCCACTCGACGAACGCGGGCTGCACCCCGGCGAGCCGGCCGATGCCGAGCGTCACCGGGTTGTAGCGCGACAGCACGGACTTCGGCAGCCCCGCACCGCCCACGGCTCCGGCGGCCGTGCCGATCAGCGCGACACCCCTGACCCGTTCCGCGAAGAGCTCTGGTTCCTTCTCGGCCAGCGCCATGATCGTCATGCCGCCCATCGAGTGGCCGACGAGCACGAGCGGTCCGTTCGGCACGACCGAGCGGATCACCGCGTCGAGGTCGAGCGCGAGCTGGTCGATGGTGCTGTTCTCGACGGACGAACGGCCGGAGCGGCCGTGGCTTCGCTGGTCGTAGAGCACCTGGTGGACGCGCGGGTCGATCAGCTCCGCCAGGTCCTTGCGCTGGAAGTGCCAGCAGCGGCGGTCGAGCGCGAACCCGTGCACCAGCACGACCGTGATGTCGGCCTCGCCACCGTCACCGGGGTCGACCTCCTCGACGGAGATCGGCACCCCGTCGTCCGCGGCCACGGTCGACTCGCGATCGGGCCGCAGCTGGCCTAACGGCTCGTCGGCGAGGCTGTCGGTGACGGTCTTGCGCTCGTGCGACACCTTCGCGGTCTGCGCCACGGCAGCACCGGCGACGGCGGCACCGAGCGCGCCGCCGACCCACCCGACGACCTTCCACACCGGCTTCACGTGTAGATCCTCCGCACCCGCGGCCGGTACATCCCGCAGACGATCTCGTAGTCGATCGTCCCGGTCAGCTCCGCCCACTCCGTCGCCGTCGGCTCCCCCCGGCGCCCGTCGCCGAACAGGACAACTTCCGCACCCTCGTCGATCCGGTCGTCTCCGCAGTCCACGACGATCTGGTCCATGCAGACACGCCCGACCACCGGGCGGCGCTTCCCGCTGAGGAGCACCTCCATCCGGCCGGAGAGTGCCCTCGGAACGCCGTCCGCATACCCGGCCGGCACCAGTGCCAGCGTCGTGTCCTTCTGCGCGGTCCATGTCATCCCGTAGGAGACCGACTCCCCGGCGGGGATACGTTTCGTGAGCGCCACGTGCGAGCGGTAGCTCATCACCGGGCGCAGGTCGTGCTCGGTCGGCACCGGGTTCAGCCCGTACATGGCGATGCCGGGCCGGACGATGTCGAAGTGCAGGTCCGGGCGCGTGAGGAGGGCGGCGGAGTTCGCGATGTGCCGCCGCGGGTCGAGGCCGTGGGACCTGGCCACGTCGTACGCGTCGTCGAACCGCTTGGCCTGCAGGTCGACCGACGGGTGGCCGATCTCGTCAGCGCACGCGAGGTGCGACCAGATGGCGACGACCTCGTGCTTCTTGGCCTGTTCGACCAGTTCCGGCCAGTCGTGCGGCTGGCAGCCGTTCCGGCTCAGACCGGTGTCGATCTTCAGGTGGATCCGGGGCCTGGCGTCGGCCTCCTCGGCCGCCTCCGCGACCCTGCGCAGGTCGGACAGCGACGACACGGACAGGTCGACGTCGGCGGCGATACCGGCGGCGAGATCCTCGTCCGGTGCGTCGAGCCAGGCCAGGATCGGTGCGCGGAGGCCCGCTGCCCTGAGCGCGAGAGCTTCCTGCGTGGAACACGAACCGAGCCAGGTCGCGCCGGCTTCGAGTGCCGCACGCGCCACTTCGACCGCGCCGTGGCCGTAGCCGTCCGCCTTGACGACGGCCATCGTCTCCGAGCTCGGGGCAAGGCTCGCGAGCAGTGCGACGTTGTGCCGCAACGCACCGAGGTCGACAACCACTTCTGAACGGGCCATAACCTGTTCATCGTGCCATGACTTCGCAGCTCACAAGTGTGAGCGAGCGCTCAGGTCCGTCGAATCGATCGAATCGCCGCGGGGATCGCTTCCATGAGCCCCGACGACGGCACCGGCGCACCCTCCGCCGCCAACTCCGCCGCCAGCACGTGCGCATATGCGGCATAACCCGCGGCCAGGAACGGATCCACGCCCGCGGCCAGCAGTGCGCCGATGATCCCGGACAGCACGTCACCGGATCCGGCCGTCGCGGGCCAGGACGACGTCGCCGAGTTCACCAGCGCCCGTCCGTCCGGTGCCGCAACCACGGTCCGATGACCCTTCAACAGCACCACGGCGTTGAAGCGCTGAGCGGCCTTGCGAGCCGCCGCGACGCGGTCCGCGCCCACCGGTCCGGCCAGCCGCTCGAACTCCCTGTCGTGCGGCGTGAGGACCAGCGGAGCGTCGGGATCGCGGGCGTCCCACAGTTCGGAGTGCGAGGCCAGCAACGTGATCGCGTCCGCGTCGGCGATCACAGGCACCCCGGCGTCCAGCACGAACCGCAGCACGTCGGCGGACGACGACCCGGTGCCCATGCCAGGACCGACCACCCAGGCCTGCACGCGGCCGGCGTCGGTGATCGAGCCGGTGCAGATGGTCTCGGGCCAGCGCGCGCGGATGGCGTCGGCGGCGGGGCCGGCGTACCGGACCATGCCCGAGGTCGCCAGCACCGCCGCACCCGTGGAAAGCACTGCGGCGCCTGGATAAGTGGCACTGCCGGCGGCCACGCCCGTGACGCCCTGGGTGTACTTGTCGTCGGGCGGGCCCGGCACCGGCCAGGCGACGTCCGCCCGGTCGAGCAGGACGAAGTCGGGATCCGAGGGCCGCAGTCCGATGTCAACCAGGTGCACGTCACCGCAGTCGGCCAGCGCGTGCACGGGTTTCAGGCAGCCGAAGGTGATCGTGGTGTGCGCCTGGACATGAGGACCGGCGATCTCACCGGTGTCCGGGTCGATGCCGGAAGGCAGGTCCACGGCCAGGATCGGCGCCCGCACCGACGCCACGAGCTCGGCCGCGGCAGGCCTCAACGGACCTCGCGCGGAGAGGCCGACGATGCCGTCGATCACCAGGTCCGGCGTGCCGACGTCGTTGACGATCCGGCCACCGGCACGGCGAAATGCCGCGAGGCCTTCGACGTGTGCCTTCTCAGGCGACAGCAGAACGGCGGACACCGCGACTCCGCGGCGGCGCAGGAAATAGCCGGCCCAGAGCGCGTCGCCGCCGTTGTTGCCCGCCCCCACGAGCAACGTGACGCGGCGACGTCCCTGCAAGAGCCTGAGGGCGTGGGTGGCCACACCGAACGCGGCTTTTCGCATCAACGAGCCCGGCGGGACCACCGCCATGAGCTCTTCTTCAGCGGACTTGACGCGTTCGGTGTGCCAGACGCCTCTCACTCACTCGACGGTAACGGACTTCGCCAGGTTGCGAGGCTTGTCGACGTCGTAGCCGCGGGCGGTCGCGATCTCGGCCGCGAGCACCTGCAACGGGATCGTCGAGATGAGCGGCTGCAGCAGCGTCGGGACGGCCGGGATCTCGATCAGGTGGTCGGCGAACGGACGGACCGTCTCGTCACCCTCCTCCGCGATCACGATCGTGCGGGCGCCACGGGCCTGGATCTCGCTGATGTTCGACACCAGCTTCGAGTGCAGGACGGCGCGGCCCTTCGGCGACGGCATGACCACGACGACCGGGAGGCCCTCCTCGATCAGCGCGATCGGACCGTGCTTGAGCTCACCGGCCGCGAAGCCCTCGGCGTGCATGTACGCGAGTTCCTTGAGCTTCAAAGCGCCTTCGAGGGCCACCGGGTAGCCGACGTGGCGGCCGAGGAACAGCACCGCCTTCGAGTCCGCGAGCTCCCGACCGAGGGCCTTGACCTGGTCGATGGTGCCGAGCACGCGCCGCACGGCCTCGGGCATGGCCTCCAGCTCGTGGAACTCGCGGGCGACCTCGTCCGGGTACTTGGTGCCGCGGGCCTGCGCCAACGCCAGGCCGACGAGGTAGTTCGCGGCGATCTGGGCGAGGAACGCCTTCGTCGACGCGACACCGATCTCCGGACCGGCGTGCGTGTAGAGGACGGCGTCGGACTCGCGCGGGATCTGCGCGCCGTTGGTGTTGCAGACCGCCAGCACGCGGGCCTTCTGCGCACGGGCGTGGCGCACGGCCTCCAGCGTGTCCGCGGTCTCGCCGGACTGCGACACGGCGACGACGAGCGTGTCGCGGTCGAGCACCGGGTCGCGGTAGCGGAACTCGGACGCGAGCTCGACCTCGACGGGCAGGCGGGTCCAGTGCTCGATCGCGTACTTCGCGACGAGACCGGAGTGGTAGGCGGAACCGCAGGCGACGACGAACACCTTGTCGACGTCACGCAGGTCCTGGTCGGAGAGGCGCTGCTCGTCGAGGACGATCCGGCCGTTCGAGAAGTGGCCGCGCAGCGTGTTCGCCAGCGCCTCCGGCTGCTCCTCGATCTCCTTGAGCATGAAGTACTCGTGGCCGCCCTTCTCGGCGGCGCTGAGGTCCCAGTTGACCGTGAACGGCTTGGCCTCGGCGGGCTCGCCGTCGAAGTCGGTGACCTCGTAACCGGAGCGGGTGAGCACGACCATCTGGTCCTGGCCCAGCTCGACGGCTTCCTTGGTGTGCGCGATGAACGCGGCCACGTCGCTCGCGACGAAGTACTCGTTCTCACCGACGCCGACGACCAGCGGGGAGTTGCGACGCGCGGCGACGACCGTGTCCGGCTCGTCGGCGTGCGTGAAGACGAGCGTGAACGCGCCCTCGAGGCGGCTCACGACCTTGCGCACGCTGGCAGGCAGGTCACCCTTCGTGTCACCGTCGCTGTAGGCGAAGGACACGAGGTGCGCGACCGTCTCGGTGTCGGTGTCGGACGCCATCTCGACGCCGAGGGCTTCGAGCTCCGCGCGCAACGCGAGGAAGTTCTCGATGATGCCGTTGTGCACCACGGCGACGCGGTTCGTCGCGTCGCGGTGCGGGTGCGAGTTGCGGTCGATCGGCGCGCCGTGTGTCGCCCACCGCGTGTGGCCCATGCCGACGGTGCCCGCGAAGTTGTCGCGGCCCACCTCGTCGAGCCTCGTCTCCAGGTTCTGGAGCCGTCCTGCCTTGCGTTCGACGGCGAGATCCTCACCGGCTACGACCGCGACGCCTGCCGAGTCGTAACCCCGGTACTCGAGCCGCCTCAGCCCGTCCAGCACGACGTCGAGCGCCGACTGGTGACCCACGTATCCCACGATTCCGCACACGGGAAACAGACTAGCTAGACCACGCCGCTAACCCTAATGAGTGAGAGGCCCCCATCCGTGCAGGTCAGAGGCCCATGTGGTGTAGACCAATCTCGGGTGTGGTGTGCACGACAGGATCGACTACGGTTCACCCCATGGCTCGCCGCGTGATCACGCTGACCGCGAAACAGGCCCTTGAGCAGCTGAGCAGGCCAGGTCCGCACCCGGTGCTGCGCGGCGACCTCGCGCTCGTCGGCCTGCCAGGAGTGATCTTCACGCCCACCGCCGGCCTGGGCCTGCCCGCCGTCGCGTTCGGACACGGCTGGATGCAGCCCGTGCGCCGCTACCACGGGCTTTTGCGGCATCTCGCCTCCTGGGGAGTGGTCGCCGCGGCACCGGCCGTCGAGCGCGGCCCGCTGCTGTCGTCGCGGGTGCTGGCGGCGAACCTGCTGACCACTTTGGACATCTGCACCGGTGTGCGGCTCGGAACCGGCGACATCAGCGTGGACCCGGCGCGGCTCGCCCTCGCCGGGCACTCGATGGGTGGCGGCGCCGCGGTGCTCGCCGCGGCGGAACGTGATCGCGTGCGCGCCGTTGTGACTTTGGCCGCAACGGAGACGCGCCCGTCCGCACTGGACGCGGCGCGCGACGTCCGCGCGCCCGGCCTGCACCTCGCGGCGGGCGAGGACAGGATCGCGCCACCCGTCGGGCACGCCGAGGCGATCGCCCAGGCGTGGGGCGGGCCCGTGCAGCTGCGGTTGCTGCCCAAGGCCTCGCACCTCGGGTTCACCGAGGGGCGGCACTGGAGCGAGCTCATGCTCGACGGCCGTGCCGAGCGCGGGTCGCACAAGCTCGGCCGGGCGTTCGTGACGGCGTTCCTGCTGCGGGTGCTGACCGGGGAGCGCATGTACGACGAGCTGCTCGACAGCGATGTGAAGAACGCGAACCTCGTCTTCCAGCGGGAAGCCCTGCGTCAGCGGTAGCTTGCTGTCCGTGATGCCAGGAGGACAGAACCAGGGCTGGCACCAGCAGCAGCCCCCGCCAGGACAACCGCCTCAGCAGTTCCCGGGACAGCAGCCGTTCCAGGGGCAGCAGTTCCAGGGACCACCACCACCGGGCTACGGCCCGAAGCCGGACAACAAGGGGCTGCGCATCGGCCTGGTCGTGGCCGTCGGTGTCCTCGCGCTGGCGTGCAGCGGAGGTGTGGTGGTCAAGGCCGTCGACCGGCTGCTGACCGGCATCTCCAAGGGCGACGTCATGCGGATCGCGACGGGCGGAACGCTCGCGATCGGTGCGCTGACGCTGCTGGTGGGTGCGGTGATGGTCGCGATCGGCACGGCGGCGAGCAGGTTCGTCGTGGGTGCGGCCGCCGCGCTCTACCTGATCGGGTTCCTGCTCAGGTCGTTCAACGGCTCGTTCGACGGTGAGCTGCTGGCCGTGCTGGTCGGCGTGCTGATCGCGGCCGGGATCACCTGGTTGCCACCGCTCGCCCCGCACTTCCAGGCGAAGCAGCCCGCTGGGCCACAACCCGGCTGGGGTCCGCCGCCACCCGGTTACGGCCAGCAGCAGATGCCGCAACAGCAGCCACCGCCACCCGGCTACGGCCCACCGCCACAAGGACCGCCGCAGGGTCCGCCTCCGCCCGGCTACGGCCCGCAGCACTGACCGACGAGAACGCCCCCAGGCCGTCGGACCTGGGGGCGTTCGTCGTTTCAGGACAGCCAGCTCTGGTTGCTCAGATCGTCGTCATCGTCGACGACCGGGCGCTGCGGCCGCCGGACTGCCGGGGGCTGCCGGACCGGTGGTGCCGGTGGCGCAGGAGGAGGCGACGGCGCCTGGTACACGGGCGCAACGGGCTCCGGGGTGGGAGCCGGGGACGACGGAGGCGCCCAGCCGCCCGGACGGAAGCCGGGCATGTCGTCCTGCTCCTCGTCCTCCTCGGTGCCGAACGCGAACTCGCCCGACTTCTTGTCCGTGGCCGCCGCGGTGCCCCAGCCGCCGGCCGCCTTCTGGCGACCGGCCATCTCGTGCAGCCTCGTCGCGACCTTGGCCGCGTTGGCGAGGTTCTGCTCGTTCTTCTCCTTGGCCTCGGCCAGCGTCTGGTCGACCTTGCGACCGGCCAGCTCCGCACGCTCGGAGTGTTCGCGGTTCGTGGCTTCGAACCGCGCTTCCAGAGCTCTGACTTCGTCCTGGACGCTCACGTCCGCGAGTCCTCCCCGAGCACGCCAACCGGACGGTTGAGCGGGTTGTTGTCGTCGTCGAACAACGAACCGGTGGTGCGCCACTGGCTCGCGCCGCGCTCGGTGTCACCGCCCTGCTGACCGCCGGCGCCACCGCCACCCATCATGCCGCCACCGCCCATCATCCCGCCGCCCATCATGCCGCCGGACGCGGGACCGGACGTGGGCTGGCCGTGCCCGTCCTGCATGGACGGCAGGTTCGCGGAACCCGCCTGACCGGCCTCGGACGCGTTGGTGTCGGCACCGATGCCGCTGTTGCTGTGGTCGCTCTGGGACGGCGTGCTCCAGGCGCTCTCCGCCGGTGCCGACCCGCCGAGCACGGACTCGCTGCCGTGCGAACCGCCACCGGTGAACGAGACACCGGACGTCGACGTGGTGTCCGAGGACGCGGCGTGGGCGAACTGCGGGCCCTCGCCGGAGATCCTGGGCTCGCCGACGCTCGGCATGATGCCGTTGTCCTGGATGTAGTTGCGCCCCATCGACTCCTGGAAGCGCTCGCCCACGTTCGGGTTCTCCTGCCCCGGCGGGCTCCACACCTGGTCGCCCTGTGCGGGCATGGTCTGGAAATCGGCCTGAGCCGGCATCGGCTGGAATCCGCCCTCGGCAGGCGCGGGCATCGTCTGGAACTGCCCGTCGGAAGCCTGCGGGAAGGCCTGGTCCGGCAGCGTCAACGGCTCGCCGATCCCCAGGTCACCGCTCATGCCGCCGCCACCACCTCGGCCCGTGTCACCCGCCGGATCGGTGCCCGCGGCGGGGTTGTCGTCCTCGCCGAAGCTCACGCCGATCTGGTCGGGCGTGCCGTCGCCGTTGTCCGCGCTGAGGTTGATCTCGCCGGTCTTGGCGTCGACCTCGGCGGTGAAGTTGACGCCGTCCTGCTCGATGTGGATCTTGCCGTCGGCGCCCACCTCGACCGGGATCGGGTTCGACTCCGAACCGGGCGCGCCCATGCCCGTGCCACCGGGGCCACCGGGGGTGCCGCCGCCGGGCGCAGGCGTGTTGCCCGTGGCGGGAGCACCCGGCGTCTGCGAGCCCTGGGCAGGCGTGCCGGTCAGCTGGTTGGCCATGCTGGTGATGGCCTGCGTGCCGTTCTGGCCCATCAGCGCCTTGGCGGCCTCGGGGTTCTTGCTGAAGTCGAGGTCGTAGGTCTTCGGGTCGCCCTTCGGCGTGTCGATCGTCATCTTCACGTGCCCGTTCGAGTCGGGCTCCGTGACCTTGATCGTGTTGTCACCGGCCTTGACCGTGACGGACTCGAGCTTCTCCTCGGGCTTCGGCTGGTCCGGCTTGCCGTCGCCGTCCTTGTCGTCGGGCTTGCCGTCGCCGTCGAGATCGTCGATCTTGCCGTCACCGTCGGTGTCGCCGGGCAGGTCCGGCTTGCCGTCGCCGTTCTTGTCGAGGGGGTTCTCCGGCTTGGGGATCTCCGGCATGCCGCCGCCACCACCGGAACCCGTGCCACCACCACCGCCACCACCGGTGCCGGTGCCGCCGCCACCGCCGGTCTTGCCCCCGCCGCCGGTCTTGTCGCCACCACCCTTGCCGTTACCGGTGCCCTGGGTCTGGCCGAGCACCTTGAACGGGTCCTCGTCCCTCTCGGCGAGGAACTTGTTCATGTTGGCCCAGTGCTCGTCGACGGCCTTCTTGGTGTCCTCGCACATCTTCTTGAACTGGTCGAGGATGCCGCCGCGGAACGCGTCGCAGAAACCCTTGCACCACTCGACGGCCTGCCGGGCGGCGTAGTCCTTGGTCTCGTCGTTCAGGTCGCAGTTGTCGTCGCCGACCATGTCCGCGACGGACTGCTGGCCCGGCTGGGTCGGCAGGAACGACGCGATCGTCTGGATGTCCTCGTCGCTCGCACCGCGGCCCTGCTTGGCCACCCGGATGATGACCTCGATCTCGGCGGGCGTGCGGTCGCAGATGCGGTCCTGGTACTTGTCCTGCAACCACTGCGTCTTCACCCGGACCGCCTGGGCGACCTTCGAGGACGCCATGCCCACGGCCTGCTCGGAGCCGGTCAGCGAGTCGGTGACGACGCGGACCTGCGCCTGGAACTTCCCGAAGAAGTCGCTCGACTTCTCCGAGGCCTTACCGGTCCAGTGGCTGTACAGACCGTTCATGTCGGTCTGCATCTTGTTCGCGGCGTCGGTGATCGCGCTGCGCGCCGTCGCCCACTCCTGGACCTCGGCCTCGAGCTTGGAGAACAGGATCCCCCGCTGCTCGTTCCACATGTCGATGACCTTGTCGTGCGTGTAGTCGCCGTTGCCCTTGCCGGCGACGCCGCACGCTTCCAGGTACTTGGGGATGAAGTTGTCGAACATCTTCAACGCGGGGTTGCCCTTGTCGATGATGTCGTCCGACTTCGCCACACCCGCGCTGTACGGACCGCCCTTGGACTGGTCGCGCAGCTGCTGCTTGCCCGCCTCGACCGCCGACTTGTCCGCGGCCGGGTCGCCGTTCTTCTCCTTGTCCGCCTTGGCGGACGCACGCGCGGCGTCGAGGGAGTCCTGGAGGTTGTCGTCCTCGTCGTCGGCCCAGCCGCGGTCCCAGTCGCCGAGCGAGAACTTCTTGTCGTACTCCTCGACGACCTTGTTCGCCTCGTCCTCGGTGAGGCCGGGCATGTCCTCGTCCTCTGCCCGGTCGAAGTACCGGAGGGCGAGTTCCTTGCGCTGCTCGAACGGGATGTTCGGGTTGTCGAGGAGCGCCTTGACTTCCTGCCAGGTGGGCTGCTCCACGACTAGCTCACCTTCTGCTTGTTCTCGGACTCGACCCACTCGTAGCCGCCCTTGCTCGCTTCGAGCCGGGCAGCGAGGTCAGCGCTCGCGGTGACGAAGCTCTGCGCGCACTTGGCGAGCTTCTGAATGCCGGTCTGGTACGCGGTGAACGCGGGATCGTGGACCTTCCCGAAGTCGAGCTTCTGCATGTCGGTCTGGGCGATCTTGTCGCTGGAGGCCTTGGTGCCCTCACCGGCACCGCGCACCTTCCCGGCGACCGCGCCCATCTCCTCCGGGCTAGTACCGAAGCCGGCCACCCGAACTCCCCTCCGTGGCCTCGCGCCACACCCCGTAGAACATCCGCCGGTGTGAACCGGCATTCCCCAGTCCGACGTAACAGCGTTGCATCCGGTTCCCATGTTCGCAGGCCACGGGCCTCACGCGCGGGGGAACAGCGGCGTCGCTTGCACTTGCGAACGCGCGATCGGTGATCACCACTGGTTGGGCGGCGGAGGCTGCTGGCCAGGCGGTTGCGTCGGCCACTGCTGACCTTGCGGTGGCTGCTGGGGCCACGGCTGACCGGGCGGCGGCCCCTGCAGCGGGTACGGACCCTGAGGATGCGGCGGATAGCCCTGCTGGGGCGGGTACGGCGGCTTCTTGCGCCTCGACAGCACGACCGCGAGCACGACACCGCCCGCGGCCAGGACGAACAGGATGATCAGCAGTTCGATCGGTCCGATGTTGCCCACGGCCGGGCACCTCCCAGATCCTCTAGTGGACCGAGGAAACCACACCCGCCAGACGCTGCGCTGCCGACTCCGCCTGTTCGTGACTCGTCGCCTCGACCATCACCCGCACGAGCTGCTCGGTTCCGGACGGGCGCAGCAGCACCCGGCCGGTGTCGCCCAGTTCGGCCTCGACGGCGGCGACGGCCTCGCTGACCGAGGTGGCCTTCGCCACCGCGGCCTTGTCCGAGACCTTCACGTTGATCAGGACCTGCGGCAGGCGGCGCATCACCGAGGCGAGGTCGGCGAGCGACTTGCCGGTCTCGGCCATGCGGGCCATCAGGCGCAGCGCGGTGAGCAGGCCGTCGCCGGTGGTGGCGTGCGCGGGCAGCACGACGTGGCCGGACTGCTCGCCGCCGAGCGAGTAACCGCCGGCCTTGAGGTCCTGCAGCACGTACCGGTCGCCGACCGCGGTGGTGCGCAGGCGGATCTTCTCCGCCTTCATGGCGAGGTGCAGGCCGAGGTTGCTCATCACCGTGGCGACGAGGGTGTCCTCGTACAGCTCGCCGGCGTCGCGCATGGCGAGCGCGAGGATCGCCAGGATCTGGTCGCCGTCGACGCTGTTGCCCTCGGCGTCCACGGCGAGGCAGCGGTCGGCGTCACCGTCGTGCGCGATGCCGAGGTCGGCACCGTGCTCGCGGACCGCGGCGGCCACGACGTCGATGTGCGTCGAGCCACAGCCGTCGTTGATGTTGAGGCCGTCCGGGCTCGCGTGGATCGCGATCACCTCGGCGCCGGCGCGGCGGTAGGCGTCCGGTGCGGCCACCGACGCGGCACCGTTCGCGCAGTCCACCACGACCTTGAGGCCGTCGAGGCGGTGCGGAGTGACCTTGAGCAGGTGCTCGACGTACTGGGTCTCGGCGTCGACGACGTCGCGCACCCTGCCGATCGCGGCACCGGTCGGCCGCTCGAAGCCCGTGCCCATGTGCTGCTCGATCTCGTCCTCGACCTCGTCGGGCAGCTTGTGGCCACCCGCGGCGAAGAGCTTGATCCCGTTGTCCGGCATCGCGTTGTGCGACGCGGAGATCATCACGCCGATGTCGGCACCGAGCGCGGCGACCAGGTGCGCGACGGCCGGGGTGGGCAGCGCGCCGACCCGCAGGACGTCCGCGCCGGCCGAGGTGAGGCCCGCGGTGACGGCGGCGTCGAGCATCTCGCTGCTCGCCCTGGGGTCGCGGCCGACGACGGCGACCGGGCGGTGGGAACGGTCGTGCTCGGCGAGCACGCGTGCCGCTGCGGCGGCGACGGACATCGCGAGCTCGGGGGTGAGATCGGCGTTGGCGAGACCGCGCACTCCGTCGGTGCCGAACAGGCGGGCCATGAATCCTCCGATATGGACACTGCAAGGCGGCGGGAAAGACCCGGAAAACACTGCGGGAGCAGCAGTTCGAGTTGAACTGCTGCTCCCGCAGGTACAGCTGACGCGTTAGATCAACGCTTGGAGTACTGAGGCGCCTTGCGGGCCTTCTTCAGACCGTACTTCTTGCGCTCCTTGACCCTCGGGTCACGGGTGAGGAAGCCGGCCTTCTTCAGGACCGGGCGGTCCTCGGAGTCGACGGCGATCAGCGCACGCGCGATGGCGAGACGCAGCGCACCGGCCTGGCCGGTGATGCCGCCGCCACGCAGGTTCGCGATGACGTCGAAGGTCTCGGGCTTCTCCGTGGTGACGAGCGGCTCCTTGATGAGCTGCTGGTGCACCTTGTTCGGGAAGTAGTCCTCGAGGGCCTTGCCGTTGAGGGTGAACTTGCCGGTGCCGGGCACGAGGCGGACGCGGACGACAGCCTCCTTGCGGCGGCCGACGGTCTGGGCGAGGTGCGCGGCGCCGTTCAGCGAGGGCGCGACCACCGGCGCGGAGGTCTCCACGACCTCAGCCTCGGCGGCCTCGGCCTCGGGAGCCTCGACGACCTCGGCCTCGACCTCGACAGCCTCGACCTCAGGGGTCTCGACCTCGGGGGTCTCGTTCTCAGGGGTGGTCACAGGAACTTCCTCGGTGTACTCGTCGCTCACTGGGCGATCTTCTTGATCTCGAAGGCCTGCGGCTGCTGGGCCGCGTGCGGGTGGTTCGGTCCGCTGTAGACCTTGAGCTTGTTCGCGATCTGACGGCCCAGGCGGTTCTTGGGCAGCATGCCCTTGATCGCCTTCTCGACCAGCCGGTCAGAGCGGGTGTCCAGCAGCTCGCCGAAGGACTGCTTGCGCAGACCACCGGGGAAGCCGGAGTGGCGGTACTGGAACGCCTGGTCGCGCTTCGCACCGGTCAGGGCGACCTTGTCAGCGTTGATGACGATGACGAAGTCACCGGTGTCAACGTGAGGGGCGTAAGTCGGCTTGTGCTTGCCGCGCAGCAGCGTCGCGGCCTGGGTGGCGAGCCGGCCGAGCACCACGTCCTGGGCGTCGATCACGTGCCAGGTGCGGGTCACCTCACCGGGCTTCGGGCTGTACGTGCGCACGGATCTACCTCGTCGTCACTAGCGTCTGGGGTCACTGGCGGCGGTTGCCCCAGACCGATCTTGGACGAACCAAGCGGTGGTTCCGAGACAGGCGCGGCACACACAGGCGCCAGCTACCGCACAACAACGTAAGAAGATACCGGATGGGTGGTGCGGGGACCAAAACGGCCCCTCCGAACACCCCTTCTCCGGACGTACGCGAGCCCCGGACCACGTGGTTCCGGGGCTCGCGAGGGGTCTAGCTGAACCGCAGCGTCTTACCAGCGGTTGACGTTCTGCTGCTCGGCCGCCTGATAGGCGTCGGCGGCGTCACGGACGGCGATACCGATGGACGAGAGGACTGCCTGCAGGTCGGCGGCTGCGGCATCCCACGCGCGCTGCTTCTCGGCGTAGGCCTCCTTCGCGGCACCTTCGTAGTTCGCGGTGACCTTCGCGACTGCGGACTTGAGGTCCTCCAGCTGCGTCTGGACCTGCTGCGCTGAGCTGCTGATGGTGCCCGCGACGTTCTGAAGCTCGGCGAAAGTGACCTTGACCTGACCACTACTCATTTTGATTTCTCCCCTAAAAGTTTATGACGCGAAAGCGAAAGCCGAGCAGAATCAGAGACGGTTCGAAATCTGCGTGGAGAGCTGGGTCGCTTCCTCTTCCTGCTTGATGTAGGTCTGAGCACTGCCGCTCATCTGCTCAGCAATGCCGCGCAGCGCCTCCTGGAGCTTCGACGCGTCCTCGTGGAAGCGCCCCATCAGGCTGGCGAAGGCCTGCGCGGCGCCACCCTGCCAGCTGGACGCGATGCCATCGACAGCGTTCGAGACGGTGCGCAGCGTGGCCTGCGTGTCGCCATCCACAGAGATGATCTGCTTCGCCAGTGCGTCAAGCTCTTCAGCAGACGCGCCATATCCACCAGCACCCATTGGGAGATCCCCCTTTAGAGAACTTCAGGTCGTACTTCTTGGTTCGTACGCCTCTTCCGACGAGGACCCTGCCACGTCGGTTCCGCCCTGTCGCGACTTCATCGGAAGTAGTTGCTCTAGTAAACGGCTCCGGGTGAAACCCGGTGTCAGTAGAGGATTCGCGACTGCGAAAAGTCCTCGTCATCGTCACCCACACGGGGAAGCTGGCCACTCGGACCGGCGACGGCGGCAGAACCGAGAGTGGCCGAAGACGCAGTCTCAACTGGTGCGGGAGCCTGCGGAGCGGTCAACTCGGCGGCGTCAGGCGTCTGCTCGACAGGCAGCCCGCGGTCGCCGCGGAACCCGGTGGCCGCCTCTCGAACGTCGAGAGAAGTGGCCTGCGCACCGGGTTCGACGCTGCGTTCACGGGCCTGCCTGGCCAGGTCACGCGTGCGTTCCCGCAGCTTGGCGTTGCGTTCACCGATCTCACCGGCGGCGCGACGGGCGCGAGTGGCGGCTTCGCCAACCTCGGCACGGAACCGGGCGAGGACCTCGTTGGCGGACATCGGCAACTCCCCTGACGGTGCTTACTGCGGCCTGATGACGAGCGAGCGGACGATCTGCTCGCAGGCGGCGCCGACCTGCGCCTTGCCCGCGTGGGTGGCCTGGCAGCCCACGCTCACCTGGGCCTTGCCGGCGAACTGGATGTACCAGTCCACAGCGGCGCCGCTCACTTCTTCGCGATAGTGAACAACAGACTTGCCCGCGAATGTGGTCGCTTCAGCAAATCCGGAGACCTTGTCGCCGTCCGCCACGCGCTTGTCGTATTGGTCGTGCAGTTCTTTCAACGCGCGCGGATGATCCGCGTCACTGTTGTAGACAAGTGTTTGCTCTTGCACAGCAATGCGATCCACTGGCGAATCCGGACCAGACGTTTTGCGGTCGATCGGTTGCAAAAGCACCTGCCGGTCGTTCGCGGCTCCGCCCGTCTGCTCCCATCCATCAGGACGGGTGAACTTGTAGTCGTAAACAGCGATCTGATTGACCGGCGGATTCGTCTGCTGCTGCGCCTTCTCGCGGTTCAGCCAGTAGTAACCACCGGCTCCGGCCGCGGCGAGCACAACGACCACGCCGATCGTGACGAACAGCGGCGCCTTGCTCTTCTTCTTCGACGGCTGCGGGGCCGCGGGGAAGGCGGTGGGGAACTGTGAGGCGGGCGGCGGCGTGATCCGACGGGTGATCTTGCGGGTGGCGTCGTCCGTCACCCGGAGGTTGTGGGTTACGTCACCAGGGTTGCCCTGCGGCGCCTTCTGCTGGGCGACGCCCCCGGTCCGCTCCGGGTCGAGGCTAACGGCCCGCAGCGCGCCGCGGGCGACGACGGTCTCCGGCTGATCGATGCTCGTCGGCACCACACGGATGTGCTCGTGGACCAGCCGCGCGACGAGCGGGATCCGGCTCGACCCGCCGACCAGGAACACCCCGGCCAGCTGCTGCGGTGCGAGACCTGCGTCACGCACCGCGGCACCGACCAGCGCAGCCGCCCTGTTCAACGGCGCGGTGATCAGCTGTTCCAGATCCGATCGGGTGACGTGGGCGTCCGGGAACGGCGGCGGCATCGGCACGTCGGTGTAGGCGTGCCGGGACAGCGTCTCCTTCGCACCCCGGACGTCCTGCCGCAGTACCCGCCGCTTGCGCCGGTCGGCCATCTCCCGGCCTTCGACGAGCTGCCGCCACGCCTCGGGGTCCTTGGCCGCGACCAGCCCGCCGACGTGCTCCAGCAACGCCTGGTCGACATCCGCACCGCCGAAGCTCGGGTCGCCCTTGGCCGACAGCACCCGGAAGCTCTTGCCCGTGCGCGTCACCACACTCGCGTCGACCGTTCCGCCACCGAGGTCGAGCACGGCCAGTGAGGCACCGTCCGGAACGGAGTGGCTCGCGGAGTGGAAGACGGCGGCCGCGACGGGCTCCGGCACGAGCACCAGCTCACGGCCGAGCCCCCGCGCCGCCTGAATCAGCACTCGGGTGCGGACGGTTCCCCAGTCCGCGGGGTGGGTCAGCACGAGAAGGTCGACCGGCGCCCCGCCACCGACCCGGCGCGCTTCGCCGACCGCACGGGTCAGCACCGCGCGCACAACGTCGACCACGGGCAGAACAGTGCTGCCCAGCAGCAACTCGCCCTCGTCGACACGGCGCTTCGGGTGCGGCTCGTAGCGGGCGGGGTCGACTGCGGCCTGGCGTTCGGCCTCCTGACCGACGAACAACGTCCCGTCGGCGGCGGCGAAAACGGCGGACGGCACCAGCGGCTGGCCGTCGAACACGACGACCTGCGGCTCCCGGCCGTGGGCCGAAACGGCTACGCAGGTGCTCGACGTGCCGAAGTCGACCGCGACGTGCAGGCTCATGCACCTTCCCCTCTTCCGGGCACATGCTTACCCGATGAGGCAGGCCGGGACGACACGGATGGCAAACCTCGCCTCACTCCGTCGCGTTCACTTCAGCGCCGCCAGCCGCGCGGACAGCTCATCTGCGCGACGATCGTTCACAGCACGCCTGATATCGATGGCCCGCTTCCATTCCAGCGCGGCTTCGTCAACCCGGCCCTGACCTATCAGCACCTCACCTATCAGCACCAGTCCTTCGGTCATGCCCGCGGTGTCACCAACCCGCTCCAGCTCTTCCACGACTGCGCGCAGCTCCGGCTCAGCTTCGACATACCTGCCAAGGCCGGCGAGTGCCTGGGCTCGATAGCCACGCATACGGGTGATGAGGTACTCGTCGCCGTGCCGCGCGGCGAGGACGGCTGCTCGATCGGCTGCTCGCAGCGCCTCTGACCACCGTCCGTCACGGTTGAACCGACTGGCGAAGTTGCCGTGGAAAATGATCTGCCGGTAGACGTCATCGATCTCGATCGCAACGGCGAGCGCCTCGCGGAGGGTGGCGTCTGCCTCGTCGTGTCGTCCAAGAAGAGCGTAGAGCGTGGAAATGTTGCCCAGTGCACGGGAGAGCGTGACTCGATCGTCCTCATCCCGGGCGAGCTGCAGCCCCACCTCATAGCTGCGGAGTGCGTCGTCATGACGACCGAGGTAGGTGTAAACCACAGCAAGCTTGATGTGGAGGTCCGCCTGCTCGACCGCAGAGCCGAAGCCGCGCACCGCCTCGAAGAGATCGATCGCGTCGTGCCAGTGCGTGTTGTCGACGACGATGTAGCTGTGCAGGAAGACGGCGATCAACAGGGCTTGCCGCTCCCAGCGCCGCGTGATCGCCGAGAACGCGATGGCTTTGAGATTGGCCCACTCCTGGCGACGCCAGCTGAGCGCGTCGAACCACGAGGAGAAGCCTTGCGGCAGTACACCGGATGTCAGCTCTCCGGCGCTCACGGCCATCCGTGAAGCGTCGTGTGACGTTGCGTTCTCGAGGGTGTGGACGTACCACTCGGTCACCCGCAGCGCCGCTTCCTCGTCATCACCGCAGAGCTCAGCCGAGTACGCGCGCAACAGGTCGTGCAGGTCGTACCGGCCGGGAGCGCGCGACTGGACCAGGTGATCGGCGACCAGCCGCTCCAGCAGCCGACGGGCCTGGGCGACGGAGACACCGGCGAGCGCGGCCACCGCGCTGACGTCGAACTCCGGGCCAGGATGCACTGACAGCAGCCGGAACAAGCGCTGCGACTCGGGATCGAGCGCCCGGTACGACCACGAGAACACTGTCCGCACGTCGACGTCGTCGTAGTCGGTCAGTGCATCGAGCCGCGCGCTTTCCAGCTCTGCCACGAACTCCCGCAGCGCGACGTCCGGGAATCGCGCGACCCGTTCCGCGAACACCCGCAGTGCCAACGGCAAACCGGTGCAGCGCTCGACGATCTCGCGCGCGGCCACTGGCGCGGCATCGACCCGTTCCTCACCCAGCACGGCGGCGAGCAGCGTCCGTGCCGCGTCGAAGTCCAGCTGGCGCAAGCTGATCGCGGTGGCGTCGTGCTGAGAAACGAGCCCCCGCAGCTGGTTGCGGCTCGTGACCACCGCCCGTACGCCGACGGCTCCCGGCAGCAGCGGCAGCACCTGGCGTGGCGAGGAGGCGTTGTCGAGGACGAGCAGCAGGCGCCGGTCGACGAGCGTGGTGCGCAGCAACGCGAACCGCGCTTCCGCGCTCGCGGGGATGTCCCGCACGCCCAGGCCGACCAGCATCGCCTCGGCCGCGGTCGCGGGGTCCACGGGCTGCGCGTCGGCGTCGAAGCCTCGCAGGTTCACGTACAGGTCGCCGTCCGGGAACTGGTCCCGCCTCTGGCGTCCCCAGTGCAGCACCAGCGCGGTCTTGCCCACTCCGCCCACACCGTGCACGACCGAGACACCGCCGGCCTCGTCGAGCGACCTGAGCTCCGCCTCACGGCCGACGAAGTTGCGCACACCGGCGGGCAGCTGGCGGGGCACCTGCCGTCCGCCGGCCGGCACCTCCGCACGCAGGATCTGCTGGTGCAGCTCCTGCAGCGGCTGACCGGGGTCGACACCCAGCTCGTCCGCGAACTTCTCCCGCACCTTTTGGTAGACCGTGAGCGCCTCGGCCTGCTGACCCGCTCGGTACAGGGCGAGCATCAGGTGCCGCCAGAACGACTCGCGCAACGGGTGATCCGCGACAAGCGACCGCAGCTCGGCCACCAGCTCGCGGCCGAGGCCTCGGTCGAGGTCGGCCTCCACGCGCAGTTCCAGAGCGTGCAGCCGTTCGTGGGCCAGCCGTGGCACGTCCTCGCGGTGCAGCGCGTCGGACTTGACGTTGGCCAGCAGCGGGCCGCGCCACAACGCCATTGCCGCACCGAGGTCGCCAGAACCCACCAGCGCCCGGAACCTCGACAGGTCGAGGTCGTCGGGTTCGACCACGGCCAGATAGCCGCCGGAACGGGTCTGCACGCGGTCCGCCGCCCCTAGCGCGGACCTCAACCGCGCCACCACCATCTGCAACGACTTGCGCCCGCGACGACCGGGCGGCGGCGCACCGTCCCAGACCCGTTCGACCAGCTCGTCGACCGGCACGAACTGGTTGGCGCGCAACAACAGCGTGGCGAGCAGTACCCGGCCGCGACCGGCCGGCACCGCGACCGGCTCGCCGTCGAGCAGCACCTCCAGCGGGCCCAGGACCCGGAACTCGACGCTCACCGATCACGCCCCTCGACGGGCCTCCGCCAGTGCGACCCGCAGTCGTTCTTCCGCATCAGCGTCGCCAGCATCTCCGTAATCCTCCAGGCCCGCAGTGGCAACGTCGATCACCCTGCCGTGCAGGCCGAGTGCGAGTGTCGCCTCGGCGAGCACGGCCACAGCACGCAGCGCGCCGCGCCGCTCGCCGAGGTTCTCGAACATGGAAAGGGCTTTCTCCGCATCGACCAGAGCGGCGGCGGCATCGCCCTGGGCGAGGTCGACCTGCGCCACACTGGTCGTGCAGTAGGCGACACCGCGGTTGTCGCCGAGTTTCGTCGCCAGCTCCAGCGCCTCCCGGAAGGCCGCACTCGCCCGCTCCAGATCGCCGTTGACCATCGCGTCCGACGCGATCCGGTGGAGCACCAGCGCGATTTCCGACGGGTTTCCGCTGCTCCGGCTGATCGCCAGGGCCTCGTCCATGATCACCGCAGACTCCGCGTGACGGCCTTCGGTTGCGAGCATCGTGCCGAGTTCGCGCAGGGAGCTCGACAGCACGCTTGCGCGACCACTCGCCTGGGCCGCGACCACCGCGCGTTCCGCGAGCGCCACCTGCGGCTTTCCGGTGTGAACCATTCGGTAATAGGCCAACGCCCCCAACGAGACCGCCAGCTCGGCCTGAGCATCCATGGCTTCAAAGGCGTCGACACAGCGCGAGTACCGGGTGAGGATTTCTTCGGTGATACCGCGCATCACCAACTGGCCCGTCAGGTCGAGCTCGCAACGCCACGCCACCAGCTCGTCGCCGTCCGCGAACGCGGCCTCCTGCACCAGTTCCCGCAGCTGCACCACCCGGTCGTACGAGTAGCAGACGTCGAGGAGCGAAAGCGCCCGGTCGGTGAGGTTGGCGGCGTCGGAGATCCAGTTCCTCCGCAGGCAGTACATGATCGCGCGGTCGATGTTGACCATCTCGGCGACCAGGAAGTTGTCGTCGCGGCCGGCCAGCCGTTCAATCTCCGCGCGGTCCAGCAGCGCGGAGTGGGCGATGGGCTGCGGCGGCACCTCGTCGCCCCCATTCCAGTCGTCACTCGCCACGTCGACGAGGGTCAGCAGGAGGCCGACGTAGTCACGCATGGCCGCATCGACAACCTGCTCGTCCTCGGCGCGCACGAGTTCGGCGGCGTACACCGCGAGCAGGTCGTGCAGGCGGTACCGGGGCTCACCGGTCACGTCGAGACCGACCTCGTCGAGCAGGTTGGCCTCTACCAGCCGTTCGACGAGCCGCTCGCCGTCGCCACCTGCCAGCACGCCGATCGTCCACGAGGCCACGTCTGTCGCACCCAGGAGTCCGAGCCTGCGGAACGCCGTCGCCGCGTCGCCGGGCAGTGCCTCGTAGCTGGGACCGAATGTCGCACGAACCTCCAGATCACCCATAGTCAGCTCGTCCAGACGATGGCGTTCATCGGACAACCTGCGTGCCAGCGACCCCAACGGCAATGATTCGCGCGCGGCGAGACGTGCACCCGCGACCCGCAAGGCCAGCGGGAGGCCGCCGCACGCACCCACGATCGCACCCACCGCGGCGTGGTCCGTGCCGGCCCTTTCGACGCCAAGGATCGACGCCAACAGCTCAATCCCGTCCGCGGCGGCGAGTGGAGGCACTCGCAGGGTCTGCGCGCCTTCGACCTGGACGAGCTGCTGGCGGCTGCTGATCAGAACTGCGCAGCTGGCCGTTCCTGGCAACAATGGCCTGACCTGGTCTGGCCCCGCCGCGTCGTCCAGCACCACGAGCATCGCGCGATCTGCCAGCCGAGCCCGGAACGCAGCACTGCGGGCCTCCACACCGTCCGGAATGGTCGAGACGTGCGCATCCAGGGCCAGCAGCAGCTCGGCGAGCACCTCAGCCGGTTCGCGAGGACTGCCACCGGCACCGTTGAGGCGGACGAACAGCTGGCCGTCCGGGAAGCGGTCACGCAGCCGATGAGCAGCCTTGATCGTGAACGCGCTCTTGCCAACCCCTGGTGCTCCGGTCAGGACGACGACCGGCATGCCCGGAGCAACAAGCCGTTCCTCGACCTCGCGGAACATCTCCGTGCGGCCCACGAACCCGGCCGTGTCGGGTGGGAGCTGGCACAACGCCTTCCGCGGGCCAGGCGCCTCGCCGTTGAGCAGTGCGAGGTGCAGCCGACTTAGTTCCGGAGACGGGTCAACGCCCAGCTCGTCGCTCAGCAGCGCGGTGATCTCGCGGTAGCTCTCCAGCGCCTCCGCCTGCCGTCCTGAGCGGTAAAGCGCCACCATCCGCTGTGCCCAGAACCGTTCGCGCAACGGGTGCCGCCGCGTCAGCTCGATCAGCTCGGCCACCAGACCGCTCGTCCGGCCGCCGTCCAAATCGGCTTGGATCCGGTGTTCGAGTGCGTCGAGGCGCTCGGCTTCGAGGCGCGGCACGTCGTCGCGGTGCAACGTCTCCGAGGCGACGTCGGCCAGCGCGGGACCACGCCAGAGCCGTGAGGCGGCGGCGAAGTCACCCGCCTTCACCAGCGCCCGGAACCGCAGCAGGTCCAGCTCCTCCTGCCGCACCTCGACCAGGTAACCACCTGGAGTCGTGCGCACACGGTTGGCGTCGCCGAGCGCCTGTCTGAGCCGCAGCACCGTCGTCTGCAAGGTCTTGTGTGCACGATCCGGGGTTGGCGGTTCGCCTTCCCACAGGCGGTCGATCAGCTCGTGCATCGACACAAACTGGTTGGGGCGCAACAACAGCGTGGCCAGCAGCGCACGACCGCGTCCACCGGGGACGGTCATGGGCTCGCCGTCGAGCAGCACTTCGAGGGACCCGAGCACGCGGAACTCGACAGTCACCGTCCAGCCTCCAGCTCCCGCAGCCGCTCGACCAGCTCGACCACCCTCGAGTCGTCGAGAGCTCGCCACAGTTCCACCGCGCGCCGCCACGCCGTCACGGCGGCGTCGCGCTGGTCCAGCCGCAGCAGCACGTGACCGAGGTGACGCAACGCCTCGCCCTCGTTCTCCCGGTCGCCGAACTTCACCGTCACCTCGATCGCGAACTCCAGCGCGCTCACCGCCTCGTCGAGCCTCCCGACTCCGGCCAGTGCTTCGCCGTGCATGGTGTGGATGCGCCCGTGGGTGAACTCGTCTCCGAAGTTCGCGGCGATGGCGACGGCCGCAGTGCTGTGGTCGACCGCTTCGGCGTAGCGCCCGAGACGGCTCAGGATGAGGCTCGTGTTGGCACGCGCGACACACTCCAGGTACGGCTCGTCGAACTCGGCGAGCATCGCGAAACCGTCAAGAGACCTGGCGAGCGCATCCTCCAGCCGGCCCAGACGTTCGTAGGCACCGACCATGTTCAGCGTGGCGACCACCTCAGCGCGCCGGTCGCCGGACTCGCGGGCGAACAGCAATGCCTTCTCGTAGACGCCCAGTGCCTCCTCGAGGCGGCCGCAGTGTCCGTACAGGGCGGCCAGTTTGACCTGCAGCACCGCCTGTTCCTGGGCCGTGCCGAAGGTGATCACCCGCTCGAACAGCTCGACGGCCTCCGGACGGCGTCCCGTGTCGATGTTGAGGTACCGGGACAGGTGGGCAGGAACCAGCATGGCGAGCCTGGTCCAGCCGCGCGTGATCGCCGCCCGCGTCACGGCCTTGAGGTTGTCCCACTCGTTGCGGACCCAGGACATCGAGTCGAACGCCGAGCAGAACCTCTGCGGCACCACGCCGGAGGTGATCTCGCCCGCGTCCACCCGTTGCTTGACGCCCTTCACCTGCTCGGAAGCCTTCACCAGGGTGTGGACGTACCATTCGGTGAGCTGCAGCGCCGCCGTCTCGTCGTCGTGGCACAGTTCGTTCGAGTAGGCGCGCAACAGGTCGTGCAGGTCGTATCGGCCAGGAGACCGTGACTGCACGAGGTGATCGGCCACAAGCCGTTCAAGCAGCCGACGTGCCTGAGCGATCGGGACTCCGGCCAACGCTGCCGCGGCACCGACGTCGAAGTCCTGTCCCGGGTGGACGGACAGCAACCGGAACATCCGGGCCGACTCGTCGTCCAGGGCCTGGTAAGACCAGCTGAACACCGAGCGCACGTCCACGTCGCCGAAGTCGCTCAACATGTCCAGCCGCGCAGCGTCCAGTTCCGCGACGAACTCCCGCAACGAGGTGTCCGGAAAACGCGCAACCCGCTCGGCGACCACGCGCAACGCGATCGGCAGCCCGGCACAGCGCTCGACGAGCGCGTGCGCGCCCTCGGGCTCGGCGTCGAGACGTGACTCGCCGGTCACCGCGGCGAGCAACAACCGTGCAGCGGTGAAGTCCAGCTGCCGCAGTCCGATCGCCGTCGCATCGTGCTGGGACACCAACGCGCGCAGCTGGTTGCGGCTCGTCACGACCACCCGTACACCCGCCGCACCAGGCAGCAGCGGCACGACCTGGCGGCTGGATGCGGCGTTGTCCAGCACAAGCAACAAGCGGCGCTCGGCCATCGTGGTGCGCAGAAGTGCGAATCGCGCGTCCGGATCCGCTGGGACCTCGTCCACCCCCATGCCGACCAGCAACACCTCCGCCGCAGCGGCGGGTTCGAGCGGGGCCACCTCCGGATCGAACCCGCGCAGGTTCACGTAGAGGTCGCCGTCCGGGAAACGATCACGAACCTCCCGC
>NZ_JYJG01000009.1 GCF_000955955.1 Lentzea aerocolonigenes | reverse complement strand
TCTCCGGATCGAACCCGCGCAGGTTCACGTAGAGGTCGCCGTCCGGGAAACGATCACGAACCTCCCGCCCCCACCTCAACGTGACCGCGGTCTTGCCCACGCCACCAACGCCGTGCACGACGGTGACGCCGTCCAGTTCGCCGAGCAGGCGGAGCTCTTCGTCGCGGCCCACGAAGTTCCGCACGCCCGAGGGCAACTGCCGCGGTACCAGCCGGCCACCCGAGGGCACCTCCGCACGCAGGATCCGTTCGTGCAGGTCCCGCAGCGACTCACTGGGATCGATGCCGAGCTCGTCGACCAGTGTGGTCCTGACCTCTTGGTAGGCCAGCAACGCCGCCGCCTGTTGGCCGGACCGGTACAGCGCGAGCATCAGGTGCCGCCAAAACGGTTCCCGCAACGGGTGCTCGGCCACCAGCGACCGAAGTTCCGCCACCAGCTCACCGGCGAGCCCGCGGTCGAGTTCCGCGTCAATCCGCCGCTCCAGCACCGCGAGCCGCTCGTTGTCGAGCCGCGGCACCTCCTCGCGATGCAGCCGGTCCGACGCCACGTTGCCCAGCACCACACCGCGCCACAACGCCGACGCGGCACCGAAGTCACCAGAACCCGCAAGCGCCCGAAACCGCGACAGGTCGAGCTGATCTGGCTCCACAACGGCCAGATATCCACCGGTCCGAGTCTCTATGCAGTCCGCCTCACCCAGCGCGACCCGCAGCCTGCGGACGACCATCTGCAAAGTGCGCTTGGCACGATCGAGCCTCGGCGGAGTACCGTCCCAGACGAGGTCCACCAGCTCGTCGACCGACATGAACCGGTTGGCTCTCAACAGCAGAGAGGCCAGCAACACCTGGCATCTTCCAGCTGGGACCGCCACGGGTTCGCCGTCGAGGAGCACCTCCAACGGCCCCAGCACGCGGTACTCGGCTCGCATGACACCCCCCATGTCACCAGCAGTGTAGGTGCTGTGATCACAGTGTGAGCGAAGTGTGAGCGGCCTCGGGCAGAGTTGCTGTCAGCGGTGCTGGTGGCGATGGACCTGGGGGGGCCACCAGCACCGCTCATCAGTTCTCGGGGAGGGCGGCGAGCTTGGCCCGCACCTTCTCCGCGAAGGGGTGCTGGTGATACTCGAGAGTCGCCAGAGCCTCGAACCACGTACGACGCGCGGCGGTGAGGTCGCCCGCCTGTTCGTACGCCTCGCCGAGCCACCTCTGCACCCCTGCGATGTCCGACCAGCTGCCGAATTGGTTGAAATGCCGGATCGCGCTGGCGAGAACCTCGATCGCCTCGTTGAACTCACCAAGACGCACGAGAATCGCCCCCTTGGTCAGGGCGTCGTGTCCAGAGCCGTACGAGTGGACCTCTACGCCCTTCAGCAGGGTTTCCATCTCCGCACAGCATTCAAGCGCCTTCTCGTACTCGCCCGCCGCGAGGAAGCCCTCCGCGACCTGACGCAAAGCCTCGGCGATCAACTCGGCAGTCGCGCCGGCATCGCCACGCTGCAGCTTGAGCGCGGCCTGCGCGACCTTCAGCGAGTCGCGCGGGCGATCCAGCAGGATCCACGTCCACGCCACGCCGATCAGGACGCGTACCTGTCCCGGCACATCGCCGAGTTCCGCGTAAACACGTTGGCTCGCCGCGAACCTTCGTTGGGCGAGCTCGTAGTTTCCGAGCCTGGCGGTGGCGACACCCTCGAAGTACGTCAACCTCGCGGCACATCCGTGCTCTCTGCTCCTGGCAGCAGCCCGTTCCGCAGCGCCGAGCGCCCACACCCAATCCCGCCATGGACCGATCCGATCGATCAAGACGAACGCGGTCCACACCATCTGCCAGGTGTGGCGGTCAAAGCCCTGGGCGTCGCTGTGAGCGATCACTGCTCGCAGCACGTTGTGTTCGGCGCGAAACCAGTCGTGCACCGCCTCCAGCTCGGCGAACTTTTCCGGACTCGTCCCAGGCACCGGCACCGGCGGCGTCGACAACGGGCGGCGGTGTTCGAGATGAGTCTCATCGGCCGCGATTCGGCCAGCAGCGAGCGCACCTCCTGGTACGCCGCCAAAGCCTGCGCCTGCTGCCCGGACTGGGCCAGCGCGAGCATCAGCTGAGCCCAGAACGCCTCGCGAAGGGGATGCGACACGACGAGCCCGCGCAGTTCGGCGACCAGGTCTGCGGCACGTCCGGCCTCCAGGTCGGCGCCGATCCGGCGTTCCATGGCCCGCAACCACTCCTCGGTCACCGGCGCCACGTCGCGCTGGTGGAGCGAGTCGGACTGGACGTCCGAGAGCATCGGACCACGCCACAACCCGACCGCGGCAGCAAAATCGCCGGCAGCCACCAAAGCCCTGAACCGGGTCAGGTCGATGGTCGAAGGATCCAGTTCGGTGCGGTAGCCGCCGCGCGCGGTCTGCACACAGCTCGCTTCACCCAGCGCCTGGCGCAGCCTGACGACCACCATCTGCAGCGTCTTGTGCGCACGATCGGACGACGGTGGTTCGCCTTCCCAGAGCCGGTCGACCAGTTCGTCAACGGAAACGAACTGGTTGGGGCGCAACAACAACGTTGCGAGCAGCACGCGGCACCGCCCGGCCGGCACCGGTACGACGGCGCCGTCGATGAGGACCTCCAGCGGCCCGAGGACCCGGTACTCGACAGCCAACGTTCCTCCCCCAAGCGACCTGTGACCGAAGTGTGAGCGCCGTCGCAGACCATATGACTGGCCGGTCCGGGCGCAGTTACCTCCCTCTTCACTGCGGCGGGACCGGCCTCTCAACCCAGGAGGGCCAGCAGCTCGCGCACGTCGTCGGCCTTCGCGAAGCCGAGGTCGTCGTAGATCTCCAGCGCCGCGAGGTAGTGGCCGCGCGCCGCGTCGAACGAGCCCTGCTCCCGTTTCAGGTCGGCCAGCCGCACCAGTGTGTCCGCCTGGTAGTGCCGGTACGACAGCGCGCCCTGCAGTTCCGCGGATCTCAGGTAGTTCGCCTCGGCGTCGGCGTGGCGGCCCAACGCGCGGTAGATGCTGCCGAGGGTGTCGCGGTTCGAGGCCACCACGGTGTCGCGTTCGTCCGGCACCAGTTCCAGGAACAGGTCGCGCGCCCGCACCGCCCAGACCACCGCTTCCGCATGTGAGCCGAGCTCGTTGTGCACGAAGCCGAGCGACGCCGCGACGCTCGCGATCTCGATCTGGTCGCCGCTCTCGGTGGCCACGTCCAAAGCACGCGCCAACGGTTCGAGCGCGTCGGTGTACTTGCCCTGGCGGCCCAGCAGGAAGGCGAGGCCGCGCAGGTCGTTGGAGAGGCCGATCCGGTCTCCCCGCAGGGAGTCCAGCGCCACGGCCGCGCGCAGCTGGTCCTCCGCCTCCGCGAACTCCTGCTCCGGCACCAGGAACGACACCAGGCCACGCCGGGCCCTGCACTGGCCTTCGAGGTCACCTGAACGCTCAGCGGCCGCGATCGCCAGGCGTTGCAGGCGTTCTCCCTCCCGCCACCGGCCGGTCGCGAGCAGGAAGTGGCGGATCGCCCAGACCGTCCGCCACACGTGCCCGTCGAAACCGGCCTCGCCCGCCGCGGCCACCGCGGAGCCGAACACCGCGCGTTCCGAGGTGAACCAGCGGTCGGCGTCGGTGGTCGTCGAGAACTCCAGCACGACGGCGCCCGGAGCAGCCGGCGGTGTGGTGATGGGCTGCCGCAGCGGATCCGACTTCGCAACGGCGGCCAGCGCCGAGTGCAGGAGGTGGTCGAAGATCCGTTGCCGGGCTGCAGAACGTTCCACCGGAGTCAACCGCGCGGCTGCCTCCTCCGCCGCATACGAACGCATCAGGTCGTGCAGCCGATAGCGGTCGTACTGGCAGTTGATCAAGCTGTAGCGGACCAGCTCGTCCAACGCCTCGAGCGAAGAAGCACCCAGCAGGCTCGTCGCCGCGGGCTCGGTCACGTCCGGACCGGGATGGAGGCCGAGCAGCACGAACAACCGCGCCGCCGCCGGACTCAAGCATCCGAACGTCCACGAGAACACCGCGCGCACGCTCGTCAACGGGTCGTCGGTGTCCAACGCGTCCAGAGCAGCGACTTCCAACTCCTCCACGAGCATGCCCAGCGGGTGCTGGTCGAGCATCGCCCGTGCGGCCACCACCGCGAGCGCCAACGGCAGCCCCGCGCACAGCTGGACGAGCCGCGCGGCAGAGGAAGGTTCGGCCGCGACCCGGTCCGCGCCCACCCGGCCGGCGAACAACGCCATCGACTCACCGGGCTCCAACACGTCCAGTGCGAACGCGCCCTCGGAAACCAGGCCCTGCAAGCGATTGCGGCTCGTGATCACCGCCAGGCTGCGCGTCCCACCTGGCAGCAGCGGACGAACCTGGGCCAGGTCGCGGACGTTGTCGAGCAGCACGAGCACCCGTCGCCGCGACAGCAACGAGCGGTACCTGCCGAGCATCTCCTCGGTGTCGAGCGGGATCTCGTCCGCCGGCACGCCCAGCGCGAGCAGGAAGTCGCGGACCGCGCTGGTCGGGTTCACCGGCGCACCCGTCGGGTCGAACCCGCGCAGGTCGGCGTAGAGCTGCCCGTCGGGAAACCGAGGAGCCACCCGGTGCGCCCACTGCACGGCGAGCGACGTCTTGCCGACTCCACCGCTGCCGTGGATCACCGCGATCGGCCGTCCGGCGTCGAGCCTGTCCAGTTCGGACTCCCGGCCCACGAAATGAGGCAACGCGGTCGGCAGCTGACGCGGCACCTGATGCCGCACCACAGCCCGTCCCGGCACCTCGCCAGCCAGCACCTGCTGCTGCGCGTCCCGCAACTCCCGCCCCGGCTGCACGCCGAGCTGGTCCTCCAGCAGGACGGTGACCTCCCCGAACACCGCGAGCGCGTCCGCCTGCTGGCCGCCGCGGTGCAACGCGAGCATCAGCTGCGCCCAGAACACCTCGCGCAACGGGTGCTGCGTCGTGAGCACCCGCAGCTCCGGCACCAGCTCCGCCGCGAGCCCGCGCGCGAGATCCGCGCCGATCCGGTGCTCCAGCGCGGTCAGCCGTTCCTCGGCCAACGCGGGCACGGCGTCGCGGTGCAGCGACTCCGACGACACGTTCGCGAGCACCGGCCCGCGCCACAACGCGGTCGCCTCCGCGTGCTCGCCGGCGTTCAAGTGCGCCCGAAACCGCAGCAGGTCCAGTTGACCGGGCTCCACCACAGCGGCGTAACCACCCGTGCCGGTGCGCACGCAGTTCGCCGATCCGAGCGCCTGCCGCAGGCGGGTCACGATCATGTGCACCGTCTTGCCCGCGCGGTCGAGGTTCGGCGGCGTGCCGTCCCACAGCCGCTCGACGATCTCCGCGGTCGACACGAACTCGTTGGCGCGCAACAGGAGTGTGGCGAGCAGCACGCGGCACCGACCAGCGGGCACGGCAACCGGGGAGCCGTCGAGCAGCACCTCCAGCGGCCCCAGCACGCGGTACTCGACTCGCACGTCGTCGCCTTCCCCCGGTCCTGCCGAGCAACGAGTCTATGGGCGTGAACTCGGTGTGACCGAAGTGTGAGCACGGCCGGGCAAAGTGGTGATCAGCCGGACGACGAGAGTGACAACGAGTTATTGGGGGGTGTCACGATCGTCGGCCTCAGGCGGGTGGGCCCTCCCCAGTGGGCCTGTCCGACACGAGATCCGGCTATGGGGGAACCGGACAGTCCCCTGCTGTTCGGTGGGCCCGCGGCTTCGGCTGCGGGCCCTTTACTTTTGTCCGGAGGATCCCGCGACAGCGGATGTCATCGAAGCGTGAGTGAAGCGTGAGCGGCATCCGGCAAAGTCTTCCTCAGCCGGTTCGACGGAGGCAGGAAAGACCTGGGGGAACCTCCGAAGAAGCCCGGCCGGTGCGGTCTCCTCCCTCTTGACCGCACCGGATCCGGGTCCGGCGAATGGGGGGAAGCAGGTAGACACCCCTGCTACCTGAGTGGGCCCGCGGCGCAAGCCGCGGGCCCTTTCACGTTGCGCGCAAACGCAAGCGGGGCCCTGCGTTTTCCCGGAAGGAAACGAAGGGCCCCGCCAGAGCGAGCCGGCTAGTCGGGCTGGATCCAGGCGAACTGGATGCGCTGCTGACCGTGCTTGCGGGTCACCATCGTGCCCCGGCCAGGAGGCTGCGGCGACGGCTTGAGGTTGCCGACGATGTTGCCCTCCTCCTTCGAACCGGAACCCACGAAGATCGGCGCCGAGATCTCCTTGAGCTTGCCCATCACCGGGTCGTACAGCGCGCGGGACGCACCACCCATGCGGCGGGCCAGGATGATGTGCAGACCGACGTCCTTCGCCTGCGGGATGAACTCGGCGAGCGGCTGCAGCGGGTTCACGCCACCCTGCGGAGCCACCAGGTCGTAGTCGTCGATGACGATGAACACCTCGGGACCAGTCCACCAGGACCGGTTCTTCAGCTGCTCCTGCGTGACGTCCGGACCGGGCATGCGCTTGGTGAGCGAACCCTTGACCTCCAGGACGTTCTGCGCGAGCTGCGTGCCCGACACCGCGTAGCTGAGCAGGTGGTCGGTGTCGATGAACCCGAGCATCGTGCGGCGGAAGTCCGCCAGCAGGATCAACGCCTCCGACGAGGTGTAGCTCGTCATGATGCCGCGGACGATCGTGCGCAGCATGTTCGTCTTGCCCGCCTCGCCGTCGGCCAGCGCGAAGAAGTGCGGGTCCGCGTCGAAGTCCATGTAGACGGGCGCGAGCTCGTCCTCGTTGACGCCGATCGGGACCAGGTGGCCGCGGTTCGGGTTGTGCTGCTGGACCTGTGCCATGAACTGCGAGTAGTCGAGCAGGTCCGGCAGCATCCTGACCTGCGGCGCACGCGGGCCCTGCCACGCCTGGTTGAGCTTGGCGTCGAGGTCCGCGACACCCTGCGAGATGGTGGTCGGGTCCTGCAGCGTGTCGATGCGCGGCAGACCGGTGAGGAAGTGCAGCTTGTCACCGGTGAGACCGCGGCCGGGACGGCCGGGCGGCACGTTGACCGCGACCTTGCGGTCGATCTCGGACTCGCTCGGGTCACCGAGCCGCAGCTCGAACCGCGTGCCCAGGAGGTCCTTCATCGCGGGACGGATCTCCGCCCACCGGTTGGCGCCGACGATCACGTGCACGCCGTAGGACAGGCCCTGCGCGGCCAGCGCCTGGACCTGGGGCTCGACCATCTCGAACTCCTGGCGGAAGTTCATCCAGCCGTCCACGATCAGGAACGCGTCACCGAAGTTGTCGTCCTTGATCTCACCGCGGCGCCTGCGGTTGCGGAACTCCGCCATCGAGTCGATGCGCTGGTCGCGCCACCGCAGCTCGCGCTCGGTGATCAGCGTCTGCAGCTCGGCCACCATGCGGCGGACCTTGTCGACGTCGAGACGGCCGGCGAAGCCACCGACGTGCGGCATGTCCTCCATCGAGGCGAGCGTGCCACCACCGAGGTCGATGCAGTAGAACTGCGCCTCCAGCGGGGTGTGCGTCAACGACATCGACGCGATGATCGTCCTGAGCAGCGTCGACTTGCCCGACTGCGGACCACCGACGACCGCGCCGTGACCGGCCGCACCGGAGAAGTCCGCCCACAGCAGGTCGCGGCGCTGCTCGAACGGCTTGTCGACCACGCCGACCGGGATCTGCAGCGTGCCGTTGCCGGGGAAGCCGGGCGACGTCAGACCGCGGTCCGGCGTCACGTCGAGCGGCGGCAGCATCGTGTCCATCGTCGGCGGCTCGTTGAGCGGCGGCAGCCACACCTCGTGCGCGGGCGGGCCCTGGCCGATGAGGCGGTCGACGATGAGCTCGAGCTGGGTCGGCTCGTTCGCGTCCTCCTTGACCGGCGCGGCCTCGACCTTGACCGGCTCGATCGGCCGCTCCGGCTCCTTCGGGATCTCGATGAAGTCCGGCACGAAGAACCGCGGGCGCTTGTCGCTGCGCACCGCCACCGACTCACCGGCGGACTGCATGCCCGACGGCCGGTAGGTGCCCGAGACGTAGAGCGCCTTGAACCTGGTCAGCGGCATGCCCTGCACGCTGAGGTAACCCGAACCCGGGATCGGCGGCAGCTCGTAGGCGTCCGGCACACCGATCGCCGCACGCGACTCGGCCGCGTTGAACGTCTTCAGACCGATCCGGTACGAGAGGAACGTGTCCAGACCGCGCAGCTTGCCTTCCTCGAGTCGCTGCGACGCGAGGAGCATGTGCATCTGCAGCGACCGGCCGACACGACCGATCTGGAGGAAGATGTCGATGAAGTCCGGCTTCGCCGTCAGCATCTCGGAGAACTCGTCGATGCAGATGAAGAGCGCGGGCAGCGGGTCGAGCTGGGCGCCGTTCTCGCGGGCCTTCTCGTAGTCCCAGACGTTCTTGTAGTTGCCCTTCGCCAGGACTTCCTGACGACGCGACACCTCACCGGCGATGGCGTCCTTCATGCGGTCGACCAGGGTGAGGTCGCCGGCCAGGTTGGTGATCGTCGCGGCGACGTGCGGTGCCTTGTCCAGGCCGAGGAACGTCGCACCACCCTTGAAGTCGACGAGGATCATGTTGAGCGCCGTCGACGAGTGCGAGGCCAGCAGACCCAGCACCAGCGTGCGGAGGAACTCCGACTTGCCGGAACCGGTCGCGCCGATGCACAGGCCGTGCGGGCCCATGCCGTCCTCTGCCGCTTCCTTGATGTCGAGCTCGACCTGCTGGCCGTGCTCGCCGATGCCGAACGGGATGCGGTAGCGGTCGCGCTTGGGCCGGGGCCGCCACGCGTTCTGCACGTCGAACGTGATCGGGTCGCCGGGGATGCCCATGAACTCGAGCAGCGGCGGGTTGTTGGTCATCGCCAACGGGTCCTCGCCCGAGTCGCCACCGGCCTCACCGGCGGCACCCATGCGGTACGGCGAGAGCCTGCGGGCCAGCGCCTCGGACTCCACGACGGACAGCCGGTCCGGCGCGCCGAACCACTCGACACCGCTCGCGGAGCGGGCACCGAGCTGGTTGTTCTCGACGACCAGGCGCAGACCGCGCCGCGCCGTCAGGTTGCCGAGGCACTCGGACAGGTCCAGCAGCGTGACGCCGACCAGACCCTCCTCGAGGATGATCATCTCTTCGCGGCTGATGTCGCCGTCGTCGATGACGATCACGATGTGCGGCTGGTCCGGCGGCGGCGGGGCGTTGCGGGTGAACCGCTGCCGGTCGCGCAGGTTCTCGTCCAGCATCGCCTCGATCTCGGCGAGCGAGTTCGCCATCATGCGGCGCTGGCCGATGCCGTCGATGTCGGTGGGGTGCTGCGCGTGCGGCAGCCACTTCACCCACTCCCACAGCTGCTTCGTGCGACCCGCGCTGACGACCGCGATCAGCAGGTCGTCCGGGGCGTGGAAGGTGACGAGCTGGGCGAGCAGGGCACGCGCGACGTCGCGGCGGTCCTCGATGTCGCCGAGCAGGCCGACCGCGGCGAAACCGCGCAGCGCGATGGAGATCGGCAGGTCGGGAACGAGCGAGTGGGCGCGCACGAACCGGCGCAGGGCCAGCGTCGCGATCGGCTCGAGCTCCTCGACGGGACCGGTCTGCGGCGGCACCAGGCGGGTGGCGAGGCGCTGCGAGCCCCGGCCGGCGCGCAGGTGGCAGAAGTCCGGGTCGTTCTGACGGCGTTCCCACATGCGGCGGGTGGTGGCGAGCGACCACAGCATCTGCGGGTCCGGGTGGACCCACTCGCGTTCGGCGCGCTGTTCGTCAGCGGCCTCGCGGGCGCGGTCGCGCATCTGGCCGAGGTACCGCAGGTAGTCCTTGCGGTCCTCGTTCATCTCGGCCTTCTTCTGGCCTTTGCCAGAACCCATGCCGCCCGCCATCATGCCGATGGTCGAGATCATCATCATGCCCGGCATGATCATCGCCGCCGGCTGCTTCGGCGTCAGCACGAGCATCATGCCCATCATGCCGACGGAAGCGACGATCATCACGACCGGCATCGCCTTCATCATGATGTTGCCGGGGATGATCCGCGGGACCTCAGGTGGCGGTTCGAGGTGGACCTCACCGCCCGGAGGCCGGGGAGCAGCAAGGCGTGCCGTTCGCTTGAACTGCAGCGTGCTCAACTGACAGGCACCTCTTCGACTCTCGTTACGCCACCAGTAGCAACCGACACTATTGCGCATCTGAACGAGCCGCGAAGGTGGGTCGAGAAAAAACCCAGTCGAACGTGTTCTGCAAACGACACGTGCAGGAGCCGTCGGTGCGGCCATACTAGGGCCGCCCGGCGAGCGTCCGAGTGGACCAATAGGGTCGGGCCGTTGATTTGTAAGTGCTGATCTGACTTAGGGGGCCCTGGTGGCGACCGGTACGACGGTGTTCAGCCGTGTCACGGTGGTGGCACCTCGAACGCGTATCGACGTCGCGCTGCCTGCCGACGTGGCGGTGGCCGATCTCCTGCCGATGCTGCTGGACATGGCGAGAGAGGCCACTCCGGACGGTGGTGTCCGGCACGGCGGCTGGTGCCTCGCGAAGCTCGGCGACAGCCCGCTCGACCCGGCGCGCACGCTCGCGTCGCTCGGCGTGGTCGACGGCGAGCTGCTGCAGTTGCGGCGCCGCAACGAGAACCCGCCGCCGCCGCTGTACGACGACGTGGTCGACGCGATCGCGGAGTCCGATCCGGACTCGTTCCGGCCGTGGACCAAGGAAACCGCGCAGAAGTTCGGTCACCTCGCGGGCGCGCTCGCGTTGATCGGTTCCGCGGTGGCCTTGTTCCTGTCCGGTCCGATCACCGTCGCGGGCAAGGGCAGCGGGCTCGCCGCCGCCATCGCCGCGGGTGTCGCCGCCGTCGCCGCACTGGCGACGGGCGCGACCATCGCGCGTGCGTACAAGGCGGCCTCGACCGGTGTGCTGATCGCCGCGTGCGGTTCGCTGCCGATGGCGTTCGTGGCCGGCTTCCACGCCGTGCCCGGTGTCGGGTTCAACCCGAAGATGCTGCTGGCGTCCGCGCTGATGATGATCTTCGCGTGGGGCGGCATCCTGCTGATCGGCCAGGGCATCACGGTGTTCATCGCCGCGGCGACCGGCGGCACGCTCGTGGCGCTCGCGTTCCTCGTCGCGACGTTCGTCGACCACCCGCTCGCCGGGGTGGCCGCCGCGACCGGTGCCGTGGCGCTCGCCGCGCTGTCGATGCTGCCGAGGCTCACGCTGCAGCTGGCGAAGATCCCGCCGCCCGTCGTGCCGACGAACGCCGAGGACCTCAAGGAGGACACCGGTTTCCCGGAGTTCGCCGTCATCGAGCGCCGCACCGCGGTCGCGCACGAGTACCTGACCGGCATGATCATCGGTACCGGTGTGGTGGCCGCGCTCGCCGCGATCGTCGCCGCGGGTGCCGACACGGTCTGGGGCCCGATCTACGGCGTCGTCGTCGCGATCGTGCTGATGATGCGCGGCCGTGCGTACGCGAACGGCGCGCAGGCCGTGGCACTGCTGTCGACCGGCATGTTCGCCAGCGCGGGCATCCTGGTCGGCTGGCTGATCTCCGCCACCGAGCTCAACCGCATCGTCTTCGTGTTCGGCACGCTGCTGCTCCTCGGCGCGGGCGCGCTCGTGCTCGGTGTCGTGTTCCCCGGCCAGAAGTTCTCGCCGCCGTTGCGCCGCACCGTCGACGTGCTCGAGGCGATCCTCATCGCCGCCGTGGTGCCGCTGGCGCTCGCGGTGATGGACCTGTACTCGGTGTTCCGGGGCCTGATCGGGCCATCATGAGGACGGGTATGAGGCGCACCACGGCGGCAGCGACCGCCGGACTACTGCTGCTGACGGGGGCGGTACCGCACGCCTCCGCCCAGCCGTCGTCGTCATCGTCGGCCGCGGTGAAGCCGAACTCGGTTCCGCCGGACCTGCCGCCGAACACGGGCCCGCCGGTCGACAAGGGCGGGCCGGACGTCAAGTACGAGCGCACCAACAAGGGTTGCGTCGAGTCCGACACCAAGAGCGAACTGATCAAGCAGAAGCCCTGGGGCCAGGTCCAGCTGAACCTGGAGCAGGCGCACCGGTTCGCCACGGGCAAGGGCATCAAGATCGCGATCATCGACACCGGCGTCGACCCGCGCAACCCGCGCTTCGGCGACCGCGTCAAGGCCGGCGGCGAGTACGTCTTCGGTGACAAGAACGGCCTCGACGACTGCGACGGCCACGGCACCGAGGTGGCGGGTGTCGCCGCGGCGGCCAAGACCGAGGGCGACTTCGTCGGTGCCGCGCCGGAAGCTGAGATCATGGCGATCCGCCAGACCAGCGACCGGTTCGAGTTCAAGGGCGACGCCGCCAACCCGGAGAAGCGCGATTCCGCCGGCAAGGTGAGCACGCTGGCGATGGCCATCGTCCGCGCGGCGAACCAGAACGCCAAGGTCATCAACATCTCGCTGACGAACTGCGGCACTCCCAAGGGTTTCAGCGCGGACGACCAGAGTCTGCAGGCCGCGATCAAGTACGCGGTGGACGTCAAGAACGTCGTGATCGTGACGGCGGCGGGCAACCTCAGCGACAAGGGCGCCGGGTGTCCCAAGCAGAACGACAACCTGGACCCGGCCAACGTGAACTCGATCTCGTCGCCGGCGTGGTTCGCCAACGACGTGCTGTCCGTGGCGTCGATCGCCCGCTCCGGCGCGGTCTCGTCGTTCAGCGTCTGGGGTCCGTGGGTCAGCATCGCCGCACCGGGTGAGGAGATCATCTCCGTCGACCCCAAGGGCACCGGCCTGACGAACGCCAACGTGACCGCGCAGGGCACGACAGACATCAAGGGCACCAGCTTCGCCTCGCCGTACGTGGCGGGCATCACCGCGCTGGTGCGTCAGCGGTTCCCGGACCTGAACGCGCGCCAGGTGATGAACCGCTTGAAGGCCACGGCCCTGAACCCCGGCAACGTGTCCGGAAAGGACAACAAGGTCGGCTACGGCATGATCAACCCGGTGGCCGCGCTGACCGCGGTGCTGCCGGCCGAGGCCAAGGGGTTCCAGAAGCCGGAGCCGAAGGAGATGAACACGACCGTCACTCCTCCACCCGGCATCGACTGGCCGCCGATCATCGTGGCGCTGTCGGGCATCGGGCTCGGTGTGGCACTGCTGATGCTCACGCTGTTCGTGCGCAACTCGGTGAACCGCAGGCGCAAAGACGCCTAGCCATCAACGAGAACGGCCCCGCTGGAACTCTCCAGCGGGGCCGTTCTCGTTGGTCCCGAGGTGTTTCAGTCGTCGTCGCCGATCGTCTTCGGCGCCGCCTTCTTCGGCTTGCCGAGCAG
This sequence comes from Lentzea aerocolonigenes, assembly GCF_000955955.1. Taxonomy (GTDB): domain Bacteria; phylum Actinomycetota; class Actinomycetes; order Mycobacteriales; family Pseudonocardiaceae; genus Lentzea; species Lentzea aerocolonigenes_A. The sequence continues at coordinate 7,202 of NZ_JYJG01000009.1, read as the reverse complement.
GTCGTCGATCGAGCCGGTGATGCGCATCTTCGCCTTGTGCTCCTTGTCGCCGCCCTGCTGACCGCCGCCGCCCATGGCGCCCATGCCGCCCATCATGCCGCCGCCCATCGCCCCGGCACCGCCTCCCGCGGCCCCAGGACGTCCACCAGCGGCCGCGGCGGCCGGAGCGGCCCCAGCACCCTTCTCCGAGGGCGGGAGCTGCTCAGAGATGCCTGTGGCGCCTCCGAACTGCATCGGCTGCGAGTGCGCGGCGGCAGCGGCGGGTGCACCCACCGAACCGACGCCTCCGCCGACACCTCCGCCACCACCGCCGGTCGACGGGGTTCCGCCGCCGCCCTTGCTCGCGGTGGACGTGTTGGTGTCAGCGGGCTTGCCCGGTTCCGGAGCCTTCGTCTCGGGCTTGGCGGGCGCGGTGTACGTCCAGTCCTCGTCCGGGTACTTGTGCTCCATCCGCACCGAGCCGAAGTTGCCGGCCTCACCGGAAACCCCGTCGCACAGCTTGAGAAACGCCTCCAGCACCTGCCGCGCGGAGTCGTGCAGCTCGCGGACCGGCTCCTTGAGCTCCTCGATGTGCTTGATCGCGCGCTGGTCGCCCTCCAGGGGCAGCGCCGCCGTGCCGGACACCGAGTCCGCGGCGTCGGCGAGCACGTGCGCCATGTCCTGCACGATGTCGCGCACGCCGTCGGCCGTCTCCTCCAGCGCGTCCGCCATGGCGTTCATCGCATCGGACATGTCGCCACCCGCGAGCCCGACCTTGCGCATGTGGTCGAGGAACGCGTCGGCGTCCTTGCCCTGCCACCGCGCGTCGACGCCGCCGAGCGGTGCCGCGACGTGCTTGTTGACCGCCTCGGACACCTTCGCGGCCTTGCGCCAGCGTTCGGCTTCCTCACGAAGGTCGTTCCAGTCGCCCACCAGCGGGTCGAAGAAGTCGTGCACGAGGTCCACGACACCGAGCTTGTTACTCACCCGCGAGAGGTAGTCGAGCTCGGGACCGACCTCGGCCGCGATCTGCCTGCCGTTCTTGGTCACCACAGCTCCCCTACCGCCGATCGACCTTCTTGATGTGCTGCAAGGCCTCCTCCTCGGAGTGCCCGTGCTGCTTCGCCACGGCGTGCAAACCCTTCGCGGCCGCGTCGAGCGTGTCGCAGGCGCGGGCGAGCTGCGAGTTGAGCAACTCGGCCGCTCGCGTGTAGCCCTGGGCACTGCCGAGCGTCCTGCCGATCTCGCCGAACGACTCCGGGCGCAGCGAGGAGGCCTTCATGACGTCCCGCACCCGCCTCAGATCGTCCGTCGTGCCGTCGATCCGGTCGGCGTACTGCTCCAACCACCCCGCATCGACGGTTATCCGACCGGCCACAACAGTCCCCCTTGAGAAAAGTCCGGGTGCATTCCGTCCAAATACGACGGTGATGCACCCGGACCGGTTCCGCTACTCGTGCGCTTACTTCTGGGTTTGTTGCGGGTCCTTGATCGAACCCTTCTGAGCCGGGGTGATCGCGTCGAAGCTGCGGTTCGCCTCGTTCTTGTTGAGCTGCGGCCCCATCGGCAACAGGCTCAGGATCTGGTTCGGCGCCGGCGGGAAGTTGCCCTCCAGCCCCAGCGCCGCAGCGGTGCCGGCGTCCGGGATGCCGTAGCGGACACCGCGTCCCGTGACGATCTGCACAGGACCCGTGCCGTAGTCGCCGACGCCCTGGCTCGCCCGCACGACCGCCTGCTTGCCGGGCAGCATCAGGAACTGGTCGACGATCTCGCCGCCCGCACCGGCCGCGTTCAGCTCGACCGGGGTCATCTCCTTCGGGCCGGGCAGCTTGGAGCCGATCGTCACCGAGGTGTGCTCGGCCTTCGTCGCCTCCGTGACGTTGTCGGCCTTCCAGCCCAGGCAGATCACCGTGTTGCCCGCGTTCGCCTCGAGCGTGGTCGGGATCTTCTGCGGGAACGAGTCGAGCGTCAGCGGGTTCTTCGGGTCCTTGTGGTCCGCGATGGCGCTCGGCGAGAGCTTGATCGCCTGCTTGTTGTTCGAGTACGCCCAGCGCAGCAGGTCGCCGACGGTGTCGTCGACCGTCTGGAAGCCGTCCTCCAGCGCCACCAGTTGCTCCGAGCCGGCACTGCGCTCGACCTCGACGAGCTCACCGATGTTGACGTTCGTCTCGGTGACGTAGGTCGCCTTCTTGCCCTGGTTCGCGATGACCGGGGCCTTCAGCGGGGCCACCTCGGGGATCGCGTTCAGCAGCGCCGTGCTGATGGCCCGCGGCGTCTTGCCCTTCAGGTTGAGGGCGTTGAGCGCCTTGTCGTTCTTCAGGTCCACCTCGGCGCGCACGGTCGACGACGAGATGTCCCGCAGGCTCTGGGGCTTCTTGTAGATCAGGTAGGCCTTCTTCTCACCGGTGCGCTGCTGCACGAGCACGGCCTCGTCGCCCATCTCCGGGTTGCCGCCGCTCACGCCGGCGATCACGGAGGTCTTGATCTGGTTCTCCGCCGCCTTGTCCTCGCGGAAGTCGTCGAGGCTCAGCGTGTCGCAGACCGACCACTGCGCGTCGATGCGGAGATCGGGCTTCGGCAGCACGTCCGGCGCGTCCGGCAGACCGGTGAGCCTGCCGCGCGGCAGGGTCGCCAGAGTCGCCTCGCTCACCAGCTTCGGCTCGCCGCCCGCGACCTGGCTCTGCCCGCTGTTCGCGGTGCCACCCGGCGCGTCGCCGCCACCGGCCTGCTGGTCGGGGTTGTTGCGCGAGTACCAGAGCAGGCGCGCCGACGCGAGGTTCGTCATCGGGATCAGGCGCTTCGTCGGCTGTGCGTCGACGACGTAGACCTGGCCCGTTTCCTTGCTGATGGCGATCTGCGTGTTGTCGTCCAGCCGCGGCGCCGGCTTGAACAGCCCGTACACCAGGAAGCCGAGCAGAGCGACGACGCCCAGGACCACGCCGACCGCTGTCGCGCGCGAGTGGTTGCGCATGGGGTCATGCAGCATCACTGCGTCTCTGCGGACCAGGGCGGACTGCATCCGCCGCAGGACGAATTGGTAGGCCTGGACCTGTGACTTGGTGGTGGGTGTTGATGCCATTCTCGGCTCGCTGCTCTCCCAGTCGCGGTACGGTTCGGCAGGATAGCCGGACGCAGGTTGCTCCGTGGGCCGGTTCGCCAAGCCCACCGACCATCGAGGGGAAAGAGACCACAACGGATGTCCGTGACCACTCCACATCCGCCCCGGCCGAACCAGGGGATGGCGCGGCCGCAGGGACCCGGGGGTCCTGGCCAGCAGGCACCTGTGCCTCCACGTCCTGTCGGGCGTGTCCGGCGCAGAGCTGCCGGAGTCAGCCTCGGCTCCTTGCCCGTCTCGAACGTAGTCACGATCGAGATCGGTCTCGCCATCGCACTCCTCGTTCTCACCCTCATGGGCGTGAAGACCCCGGCCGGTGCGCTCAACGTCGTGTCGGTGTCGATCGCCGGCGGTGTGCTGTTGATCGCACTGATCCTGGCGTTCACCCGATCGCGTGGTCGTTGGCTCACCCAGTGGATCGGCGTCCGGCTGCGCTACAACTTCCGTTCGCACAGCCGGACCGCGAAGCGCGTCGAGCCGCAGGAGTCCAAGCCTGGTGACGACGAGATGCAGGTGCTCGGCCCGGAAGACCCGCGCGTCGCGTTGCTGCGCCTCGCGATCCCGGACCTGGTGATCGCGAAGGGCGTCGACCACGAACGCCGCCCGCTCGCGCTGTCGTGGCACGACGGCGTGTGGACGGCGGTGCTGCTGGTCGACCCGACCCCGCCGCTGATCTCCGCGGTCGGCACGGCACCGTCGCTGCCGCTGGGCGCGCTCACGCCGTGCCTGGAGGACCGCGGTGTCGTCCTGGACGCGATCACCGTGATCTGGCACTGCTACCCCGGCAGCGCGGCGCTTCCGCCGAACTCGCCGGCGATCAGCTCGTACATGGAGGTGCTCGGCCCGCTGCCCGCGGCGGCCCGGCGCACCACGTGGATCACGGTGCGGCTCGACCCGCGCCGCTGCGGCGAGGCGATCCGGGAGCGCGGTGGCGGCGTCGTCGGTGCGCACCGCGCGTTGATCGGCGCGTTGTCCCGTGTCCGCAACGCTTTGGAGTCCGCGGGCGTCACGATCCGCCCGCTCGACTCGGACGAACTGCTGCGCGCCGCGATCTCGTCGGCCGAGCTGACCGCCGCCGTCGGCAACACGAACCCGGTCTCGCTGCGGGAGAAGTGGGCGGGCGTCACCGCGGGTGGCGTCGGTCACGCGAGCTACGCGATCACCGGCTGGCCGTCGAAGGGCTTGAAGGGCAACCTGAACTCGCTCACGGGCGTGCGCGCGCTGTCCTCGACCCTCGCGATGTCGATCTCACCGTCCCGTGAGGACGGTCAGGTCTCCTTGCGCGGCCTGGTGCGGGTGAGCGCCCGCACGCCGAGCGAGCTGGACCGCGCGGAGGACCAGTTGTCGAAGCTGAGCGACAAGCTCGACATCACGCTGACCCCGTTGCGGGGCATGCAGCTCGCCGGCCTGGCCGCGACGCTGCCGCTGGGAGGTGTGGCATGAGCTCGTCCCGTCTGCTCGACTCGCGCGGCCGCGGGGCGGTGGCACCGGAGTTCCTGGTGTCGCCGAACATGCTCGACGTGGTCAGTCCGAGCGGCGACCGCGGCGGCATGATGCTCGGCCAGGGCGTCAAGGGCGAACCGCTCTCGGTGTCCGTGCTGCGCCCCACCCCGACCCGCATGGTGTGCGTCGGCGGCCTGTACCTGGCCCGCCAGATCGCACTGCGGGCCATGGCCACCGGCGCGTGGATCATCATCGCCACCGGCCGCCCGCAGGCCTGGCAGCCGGTCGTGCGCGCGGCGGGCCAGGGCCCGGACGGCCGCCCGTCCCAACTGGTGCAGCTGCGCCGCCTGTCCCCAGCAGACCTCCCCAGGCCGACCGAGGACATGCCGCTGCTCGTGATCCACGACGGCGGCCACGTCCCGCAGGAGCTGTTCCCGCCCCGTGCACCGTGGCAGACCACGATGTACGTGCTGCCGTACCTGCACCCGCAGGCCTCGTCGACGGCGAACAACGCGGACCTCGTGCTGCTGCAGCGCCTCCCGATGGGCCAGGCACAGCTGGCCGGTCAGATGTGGCGCCTGCGCCCGCAGATGTTCCAGCAGCTGACCCAGCTGAAGGACGACCAGGTCATCGCGATGGGCCAGGACATGTGGGCGCACCTGCGGCTGTACACCACCCCGGCCGAGCAGCAGATCCTCGGAGCCGTGCGCCGCGGCGATTGATTGAGATACCAAGCGAATTTGCGCCCCGGACGGTGAACCGTTCGGGGCGCAATTGTTTTGTCCATAGCTCAGCGGCACCAACTAATTCACAGGCCTCGCAAAACTGTTGATTCAGCATTCGAAGGTAATTCCGTGGACCTTCTTGTGCGTAATCCGTCTGCGCCACTAAGAAAACTCTCACCTGCACAACCCTGCGACGAGGGAGCATGCTGCTATGGGAGAATCGTGGGCCAGACGAGCGGCCGGAATCGGACTGGTGGCGAGCACCGCGCTCGTGCTGTCGTCCGTCTCCGCCACCGCTGCGCCCGAGGGGGAGATTCGGAACCTCGGTGCGTCCAACTCGGTCAAGGACAACTACATCGTCGTGCTGAAGGACTTCAGCACGAGCAGCGTGGAGAACCTCAGCGCGAAGTACAGCGCGACTGTGAAGCACACGTACAAGTCCGCTTTGCGCGGCTTCTCGGCGCAGATGTCCGAAACCCAGGCCAAGCGCCTGGCCGCTGACCCGTCCGTCGCCTACGTCGAGCAGGACGGCGAGGTGAGGATCTCCGAGACGCAGACCCCGACCCCGTCCTGGGGCCTGGACCGCATCGACCAGCGCGCGCTCCCGCTGGACAACAGCTACACCTACCCGAACCGCGGAGCAGGCGTCACCGCCTACATCATCGACACGGGCATCCGCCTGACCCACACCGACTTCGGCGGCCGCGCCGTCTCCGGCACCGACACCGTCGACAACGACAACGACGCCACCGACTGCAACGGCCACGGTACCCACGTCGCAGGCACCATCGGCGGCCAGAAGTACGGCGTGGCCAAGGACGTGAAACTCGTCGCCGTCCGAGTCCTCAACTGCCAGGGCTCCGGCACCTTCGCAGGCGTGATCGCCGGCATCGACTGGGTCACCAACGACGTCCAGACCAACCCGGCCCACAAGCCCGCAGTGGCCAACATGTCCCTGGGCGGCGGCGCCAACGACACCGTCGACCAAGCCGTCCAGCGCTCCATCGCCGCAGGCGTCACCTACGGCCTGGCAGCCGGCAACGACAACGGCGGCAACGCCTGCAACACCTCCCCGGCCCGCACCCCGGAGGCCATCACCGTCGGCTCAACCGACCGCACCGACGCCCGCTCCTCGTTCTCCAACCTGGGCACCTGCCTGGACATCTTCGCCCCAGGCCGCGACATCACCAGTGCGTGGCTGACCGACGACAACGCCACCAACACCATCAGCGGCACCTCAATGGCCACCCCACACGTCGTAGGCGCCGCCGCGGTCTTCCTGGGTTCGTCCCCCACGGCGACCCCACAACAGGTCCGCGACGCCCTGGTGGAAAACGCCACCTCCGACGTGGTCACCAGCCCAGGCACCGGCTCCCCGAACAAACTCCTGCACATCACCGGCACCGCCCCTGGCAACCCGCCGGGCCAGTGCCCAGCAGTCACCAACGACACCGACACGGCCATCCCGGACGCCTCCTCGGTCACCAGCTCCATCGCCATCGCCGACTGCAACGGCAAGGCCAGCGCCACGGGCACCGTCAAGGTGGCCATCAAGCACACCTACCGAGGCGACCTGGAACTGGCGCTGATCGCCCCCTCAGGCACCGTGAAGCTCCTGAAGGTCTCCAACGGCAGCGACAGCGCCGACGACATCAACGCCACCTACAACGTGAACGCCAGCGCTGAAGACGCAAACGGCACCTGGCAACTCCGAGTCCGCGACCTCTACCGCCAGGACACGGGCACCATCGACTCCTGGACCCTCGACATCTGAGCCAACCGCACCACCCCTCGGAGCCCCCGGTCCCCCGCCGGGGGCTCCTCCCTTTCCAAAACAGGCAGGCTCGCACAAGGGTCCCCTCGCAGGCCCCCGATCAGATTGACGGGGTCTGGGGGCGGAGTTCCCAGGTGGAAGCACGGAACGGGACTCGCAACAGGAA
>NZ_JYJG01000008.1 GCF_000955955.1 Lentzea aerocolonigenes | reverse complement strand
CCCAGGTGGAAGCACGGAACGGGACTCGCAACAGGAACCCGCCAACGAACCAGGGAGCCAGCAACGGCAACCGACGCGTGCGCCGACAGGCTCCGAAAGCCGAACTCAGCCGGACAACGTCCGAACCCGCCGTGTAACCCCAGCCCGAGCCCCCAACTCGGAATCCCCAGGAAAATCCACCCGCACCAAACACAGCCCATGAGCCGGAGCCACAGTCACCCCACTGGCCCGCCCGCTCAGCGACAACAAGGACGAAGGCCACTCAACAGCCTTCCTCCCCTCCCCAACCGCCAGCAACGCCCCGACCAACGACCGAACCATCGAGTGGCAGAACGCATCAGCGGAAACAAACGCCGTGATCACCCCGTCCGAGGCAGCCCGCACCAGCTCAAGCCGCTGCAACTCCCGGATGGTCGTAGCCCCTTCACGCCGCTTGCAAAACGCACAAAAGTCGTGTTCCCCCAACAACAACTCGGCAGCCACGTTCATAGCCCCGACGTCCAACGGACGAGGCCACGACAACGTGTCCAACCGCCGCAACGGATGCGCCCCGAACGCAGCATCCGAAACCCGGTACTCATAATGCCGCCGCAACGCCGAGAACCGAGCGTCGAACGCTCCAGGCACCACGCGCGCAGCAAAAACCCGAACATCCGCGGGCAAGGCCCGCGCAAGCCGCTTCGGCAGCCCCTCGACATCCACCTCGGCGGGAAGATCAGCATGAGCGACCTGCCCAGAGGCGTGCACCCCGGCATCGGTCCGCCCAGCCACGGTCAGCACGACGTCCTCGCGCAAGACCATCGACAGCGTGTCCTCGAGAACGCCACAAACCGTGCGGCGGGAAGGCTGACGGGCCCACCCGGAGAAGTCGGTGCCGTCGTACCCGAGATCGAACCGCACACGAACGAGCCCGCCGCCCCCAGCAAGGGGAGCGACGGGCTCGTCAGCAGGCGAACTGCTCAGGACTTGTCCTTCTCAGCAGCCTCTTCCGCCTCGACGTCCTCGGCCGACGGCTCGCCGTCAACCTCGACAGCGCCCTCAGCGGGCTCGTCGGCGGCGTCCAGGGTCGCGGACTCGGGCGCCTCGGCGTCCTGGTCGACGACCTCGGCCGCAGCCGGCTTCTCGTCCTTGGCGAACTTGGTCTTGCGCGCAGCCTCGGCCTCGGTGGAGACGAGCTTCTGCTGCACCAGCTCGATGATGGCCATGGGGGCGTTGTCGCCCTTGCGCGCCAGCGTCTTGGTGATGCGGGTGTAGCCACCGGAACGGTCGCTGAAGAACGGACCGATCTCGGCGATCAGCTTGTGCACGACGTCCTTGTCGCGGATCGTCTTCATGATCTCGCGGCGGTTGTGCAGGTCACCGACCTTGGCCTTGCTGATCAGCTTCTCGGCGTACGGACGCAGCCGCTTCGCCTTCGCCTCAGTGGTCTTGATCCGGCCGTGCTGGAACAGCGCCGTCGCCAGGTTGGCGAGCAGCAGCCGCTCGTGCGCCGGAGACCCACCGAGCCGGGGGCCCTTGGTAGGGGTGGGCATCGCTTGCTCCTGTGTTAACTAAAAGAGATCCTCTAGCTCTGAATCAGAGCGTCAGAGCTGCTCGGTCTCCGCGTAGTCCTGACCGTCGTCGTGCGGGTCCAGGCCGGTGCCTGCGCCCCAGCCGGTGTCACCGGCGTGGTAGTCGGCAGCAGCCGCGGACGGGTCGAATCCAGGAGGCGAGTCCTTCAGCGCGAGGCCGAGGCCGACGAGCTTCATCTTGACCTCGTCGATCGACTTCGCACCGAAGTTGCGGATGTCCAGCAGGTCCGCCTCGCTGCGCGACACGAGCTCGCCGACGGTGTGGATGCCTTCCCGCTTCAAGCAGTTGTAGGAACGGACCGTGAGGTCCAGATCCTCGATAGGCATCGCGAACGCGGCGATGGTGTCGGCCTCGGCCGGCGACGGGCCGATCTCGATGCCCTCGGCGTCGATGTTCAGCTCGCGAGCGAGGCCGAACAGCTCAACCAGGGTCTTGCCCGCGGAGGCAACTGCGTCCCTCGGAGTGATCGAGGGCTTGCTCTCCACGTCGAGGATCAGCTTGTCGAAGTCCGTCCGCTGCTCGACACGAGTCGCCTCGACCTTGTACGTCACCTTGAGAACCGGCGAGTAGATCGAGTCGACGGGGATGCGGCCGATCTCGGCACCCGCCTGCTTGTTCTGGACAGCCGGGACGTAGCCGCGACCGCGCTCGACGACGAGCTCGATCTCCAGCTTCCCCTTGCCGTTCAGGGTCGCGATGTGCAGGTCGGGGTTGTGCACGGTGACACCGGCCGGAGGCACGATGTCGCCCGCGGTCACCACGCCGGGGCCCTGCTTGCGCAGGTACATGGTCACCGGCTCGTCCTCCTCGGACGAGACGACGAGCTCCTTCAGGTTCAGGATGACGTCGGTGACGTCCTCCTTCACCCCGGGAACCGTGGTGAACTCGTGCAGCACGCCGTCGATGCGGATGCTCGTGACAGCAGCACCGGGGATCGACGAGAGCAGCGTGCGGCGGATCGAGTTGCCGAGCGTGTAACCGAAGCCCGGCTCCAGCGGTTCGATGACGAACCGGGAACGGGTCTCGGAGACCGCTTCCTCGGCGAGCGAGGGGCGCTGGGAAATCAGCACTGGATTCAACCTTTCGACAACGACGCCCGCTATTTGACGCCGTCAACAACAGCCAGTCGCGGAGACCGGCATACGCACTCGGCACACCCTTCGCGCCGATGCGGGACCCGACCCGAGCCACTGTCCGCAGTGTTTGATCACTTTGGAGACAGTGGCTCGGAGAGGATCACTTCGAGTAGAGCTCGACGATGAGCTGCTCGGTGACAGGCGTGTCGATCTGCGCGCGCTCGGGCAGCTGGTGCACGAGGATGCGCAGGTTCGAGGCGACGACCTGCAGCCAAGCGGGAATCGGCCGGTCACCGAAGGACGCGCGAGCAGCCTCGAAGGGCAGCGTCGGCATGGACTTCGGCTTCACGTCGATGATGTCGAACTTCGACACCTGGTAGCTCGGGATGTTCACCTTGTGGCCGTTGACCAGAAAGTGCCCGTGGCTGACCAGCTGGCGAGCCTGGCGACGCGTGCGGGCGAGGCCCGCGCGGTACACCACGTTGTCGAGGCGGGCCTCGAGGATCTGGAGCAGGTTCTCACCGGTCTTGCCCGGACGACGAACCGCTTCCTTGTAGTAGCGGACGAACTGCTTCTCGAGGACGCCGTAGGTGTAGCGAGCCTTCTGCTTCTCCTGGAGCTGCAGCAGGTACTCGGACTCCTTGACCCGGCCACGGCCGTGCTGGCCGGGCGGGTACGGACGGCGCTCGAACGCCTGGTCCCCACCAACGAGGTCGACCTTCAGGCGGCGCGAGATACGCGTCGCAGGTCCCGTGTAACGAGCCATTAGTTCTTACTCCTCCCCGTGCCTCAGACCCGGCGCCGCTTGGGCGGGCGGCAGCCGTTGTGGGGCTGCGGGGTCACGTCCTGAATGGTGCCGACCTCGAGACCGGCGGCCTGCAGCGAACGGATCGCGGTCTCACGGCCGGAGCCGGGACCCTTGACGAACACGTCCACCTTGCGCATGCCGTGCTCGGCGGCCTTGCGGGCGGCGTTCTCGGCAGCCATCTGCGCCGCGAACGGCGTGGACTTGCGCGAGCCCTTGAAGCCCACGTGGCCTGCGGACGCCCAGCTGATCACGTTGCCCATCGGGTCGGTGATCGACACGATGGTGTTGTTGAACGTGCTCTTGATGTGCGCCTGGCCGTGCGAGACGTTCTTCTTTTCCTTGCGCCGGACCTTCTTGACCCCGGCGCCCGTACGGGACTTGGGTGGCAAAACGAACTCCTAAGTTGAGGGCAGTAGACGCGAGGTCTTACTTCTTGCCGGCCTTCTTCTTGCCGGCCACGGTCTTCTTCGGACCCTTGCGGGTACGGGCGTTCGTCTTGGTGCGCTGTCCGCGAACGGGCAGGCCGCGACGGTGCCGAAGACCCTCGTAGCAACCGATCTCCATCTTGCGACGGATGTCGGCCGCGACCTCACGGCGAAGGTCACCCTCGACCTTGTAGTTCGTCTCGATGTGGTCCCGCAGCTTGGCGAGGTCGTCGTCCGTCAGATCCTTCACCCGGAGGTCCGGGGAGATCTCCGTGGCGGCGAGCAGCTCCTTGGAGCGCGTACGACCGATGCCGAAGATGTAGGTGAGCGCGATCTCCATCCGCTTTTCGCGGGGGAGGTCGACGCCAGCGAGTCGTGCCATGTGGCGGTTAGCTCCTGTCGATTACTTCCAGGTCTGCTCCTCGCCCAATTCCGGTGACTGACTCGCTGTGTGTCGTTCCGGCTGCTCTCACAGCCGGTGTCCCGGCCCCGGCCTGGATCCGGGGGTGTCCGCACGCTTGAAGCCCTGCGTGCGGTAGGTGCGAGGAGTGTCTCGTTACTGCGTCATCGAAGATCTCGACGGGCGCGTGGTGGAGCTGCTCAGCCCTGGCGCTGCTTGTGGCGCAGGTTCTCGCAGATCACCATGACCCGGCCGTGACGGCGGATCACCTTGCACTTGTCGCAGATCTTCTTGACGCTCGGCTGAACCTTCACGCCTGAGATCTCCTGCTACTGGAGGTCACTTGTAGCGGTAGACGATGCGCCCGCGGGACAGGTCGTAGGGCGAGAGCTCCACGACAACCCGGTCCTCAGGGAGGATGCGGATGTAGTGCTGTCGCATCTTGCCGCTGATGTGCGCGAGTACCTTGTGACCGTTCTCCAACTCGACCCTGAACATCGCGTTGGGGAGCGGCTCGACTACGCGGCCCTCGACCTCAATGGCCCCGTCCTTCTTGCCCATGTCCTCCGCGTTTCGTGACGGTGATAAATACGTTTGGACGCGCGCCTACCCGGTTCGATCTCACCTGCGAGGGCATGACTGAACCGGCGCGACGGATGCGCCACCTGACCAGTGTACGCAGTTCACTCCGGCAACCCAAATCGGCCCCGTTCGTAACCGTCGCCCGGTCGCGCGCAGCTCACCAGCAGGGCGCGGAGCCTCGTGATCTCGTTGATCTGCGACTCGTGCAGCCCGAGCACGGACTTGAGCGTGCGCACGCGCTGAGCCGCGATGCCGCTGCCGTAGCCGGTGTCGTCAGAACACCTCTGAGCTGCGTTGTTGAGCGCGACGTCCGCTGTACCGACGCCGTAGCTCTCGAGACTGGGGTCACCGGGCCCGCGCTGGATGAACCCGGCCCGGTCCAGGCAGTGCAGCAACATCGCGGCAAGAGCCCTCGTCTCCGCGGCCTCCGGCCCGGACTTCAGCCGCACGTCCCACTCGTGGACCACGGTGTCGTGCAGCGCAGTGATGCGGCTCACGGCATCGACGTACTCCTGCCCGGCGGCAATGCGGGCCTGACCGCCACAACCGCCGTCGACCGGTGGCTGCGGGCTGGTGAAGTTCGGCCGCACGATCCGCACGTCGGCGAACGGCGGCGCACAGTGCTCGACTTCGGCGATGGAGTCGGCCAGGAAGATCCGGTTGGCGATCTGCTCCGGCGGAACGTCCTGGTAGGTGAGGTCGGTGGCCGGCTTGGCAGCAGCACAGCCTGAAACTGAGATCAGAAGGGCGGACAGGACGAAGCGGAAGACCCGCACAATGCCCCCAGACATTGGAATCGCTCGTCACCACGACCATATCCGCGTTGACAAACGAAATAACCCCGCTCACCTCACGGCGAACGGGGTCACTCCACGTCTTGAGGCCCTCTAGTCCTCGGGTGCGGTGAGCACCCAGGGACCGTCCTCGGTGATCGCGACGCTGTGCTCCCAGTGCGCGGCGCGCGTCCCGTCGAGCGTGATGACGGTCCAGCCGTCCTCGAGCTCCTGGGAGTCGTCCGTGCCGAGCGTCAGCATCGGCTCGATCGCGATGGCCATGCCGACCTTGAGCTTCGGCCCCTTGCCGGGCTTGCCGTAGTTCGGCAGGAACGGGTCCATGTGCATCTTGGTGCCGATGCCGTGGCCGCCGTAGTCCGCGACGATGCCGTACTCGATGCCGTCGCGCTCACCCGACTCGATCGCCGACGACTCGATGGCGAACGAGATGTCCGTGAGCCGCCCGCCCGGCACCGCGGCCTCGATGCCCGCGAGCATCGACAACCGGGTGGCCTCGGACAGCTTGTGGTCGGCCGGTGAGAGCTCACCGCAGCCGACCGTCACGGCCGAGTCGCCGTGCCAGCCATCGAGGATCGCGCCGCAGTCGATCGAGATCAGGTCGCCCTCCGCGAGCACCTGCTTCTTGTTCGGGATGCCGTGCACGATCTGCTCGTTCACCGACGCGCAGATGCTCGCCGGGAACCCGTGGTAGCCCTTGAACGACGGGATGGCGCCGGCGTCGCGAATGGTCTGCTCGGCGATCTCGTCGAGCTCCCAAGTGGACGCACCGGGCTTCACCGCGTCGACGACGTTCTTCAACGCCCTCGCGACGACCAGGCCGGAGGCACGCATGGCCTGCAGCTGGCCGGGAGTCTTGATTTCGATCTTGCTCATGCGCTCACCAAATACTGCGGGCTCCGGCGAGGCCGGCCGAAGGCCGACGAACACCGAAGCCCGCCTAGTCCAGTTGTCACTTCTCGTCGCGCAGCGAGTTCAGCGCTGCCAGTGCCCGCTCGCTGATCTCGTCGATCTCACCGACGGCGTCGATGGAGATGACCTTCTCCGCGTAGTAGCTCAGCAACGGCGCGGTCTCGTTGCGGTACACCTGCTGCCGGTGCCGGATGACCTCTTCCTTGTCATCCGTGCGCCCGCGCGCGAGCAGCCGCTCGACCACCACGTCCTCGTCGACCCGGAACTCCAGCACCGCGTCGAGATCGTGCTCGTCGACAGCCAGGAACTCGCCCAGCTTGTCCGCCTGCGCCACGTTGCGCGGGAACCCGTCGAGCAGGAACCCGTCGGTCGCATCCGACTCGGCGAGGCGCTTGCGCACCATCTCGTTCGTGATGGAGTCCGGCACCAGCGCGCCCTCGTCGAGAATGCTCTGCACCTCGAGCCCGAGCTCGGTCTGGTTGCTGATGTGTGACCGGAAGAGGTCGCCCGTCGAGATGTGCGGCACGCCGAGCTTGCGGCTCAGAACCTCAGCCTGGGTGCCCTTGCCCGCACCGGGCGGGCCAACGAGAACGAGTCGCATCTAGCGGAGGAACCCTTCGTAATTGCGCTGCATGAGCTGGCTCTCGATCTGCTTCACGGTGTCGAGGCCGACACCGACCATGATCAGAACCGCGGTGCCGCCGAACGGGAAGTTCTGGTTCTGGTTGTCACCAGTGAGGTCCAGGAACAGGTTCGGCAGGATCGCCACGATGCCGAGGTAGAGCGAACCGGGGAGCGTGATGCGACCCAGCACGAACTTGAGGTACTCGGCGGTCGGGCGCCCAGGACGGATGCCGGGGATGAAGCCACCGAACTTCTTCATCTCGTCAGCACGCTCGTCCGGGTTGAACGTGATGCCGACGTAGAAGTACGTGAAGAAGACGATCAGCAGGAAGTAGGCCGCGATGTGGACCCAGCTCGACTGCTTGGTGAGGTAGGTCTGGACGAACGTCGCGAACCAGTTCGGCTCGGATCCCGAGCCCTGGGTGAGACGGACGACCAGGTCCGGCAGGTAGAGCAGCGACGAGGCGAAGATGACCGGGATGACGCCGGCCTGGTTCACCTTGAGGGGAAGGTACGTCGACGTGCCGCCGTACATGCGGCGGCCGATCATGCGCTTGGCGTACTGCACCGGGATGCGGCGCTGGGCCTGCTCGACGTAGATGACGCTCGCGATGATGACGAGAGCTGCGACGATCACGAGGACGAAGGTGATGCGGCTGGCGTCCTTCTCCCAGATGTTCTTGCCCTCGGCCGGGATGCGGGCGGCGATACCGGTGAAGATCAGCAGCGACATGCCGTTGCCGATGCCCTTCTCCGTGATCAGCTCACCCAGCCACATGATGACCGAGGTGCCGGCCGTCATCGTCACGACCAGCACGATGAGGGTGAAGATGTTGTCCTTGGCCGGGATGACGTCCTGGTCGCACTCACCGAACAGCTGCCCGCGCACCGCCAGGGCGACGAGTCCGGTCGACTGCAGGATCGCGAGCCCGATGGTCAGGTAACGCGTGTACTGCGTCAGCTTGCCCTGACCGGCCTGCCCCTCCTTCTTCAACTGCTCGAACCGCGGGATGACCACGGTGAGCAGCTGAATGATGATGCTCGCGGTGATGTAGGGCATGATGCCCAGCGCGAAGATCGAGAGGTTGAGCAGCGCTCCACCGCTGAACAGGTTGATCAGCGAGTAGATGTTCTGACCCTCAAGCTGTTCAGCACACGCGCGCACGTTCTTGAAGGACACGCCCGGCGCGGGCATGGTCGCACCAAGCCGGTACACAATGATGATCCCGAGCGTGAACAGGATCTTCTTGCGTAGATCCGGCGTCGCGAGAGCCGAGCGGAATGCGCCGAGCACGCGAACCTCCTGAGCGTTGCCGACCCCCAGGGACCGGCACATGCGGTAGTTGGCAGGCCGCAGCAGGCAGCCACGACCAAGCGACCCGGAGGACATCCGGGTTCAGCCCGCAACACTAACAGTCCTCCACACCCCACCCGTACCCAGTGGCCAATCACAGGTTGCTGACGGTTGATCTCCCACTTCGCCGCTACCCCATCCGGACCAGTGGGCCGCCTGATTCCGTGCTAGTAGCTGCGGTTACGCCGAGCGCGAACGGTTGCACAGGGCGAGGCGCAGTTGACCTTCGACCGGGCCTGGCGGGTGGCCATCTGAGACGTCGCCCGGGCCGCGCAGCAAAATCGAGCGGATTCGCCCGAAGGAATTATGTGGGGTTGTGGCGATCGTCCATCTCCCCTACGGTCGCTTATAGGGAACATGAGACATCGTGGAGTGTTCCCGGAGTTGGAAACATGGGGCTGGGGGGCTCAATCGTGCTTTCGCGCGTCGAAAAGACAATTTCCGGTGTGCCGTGCTGCTGCCGCCACCGTCGCTGACCGCTACCGGTAGACCAGGTCGTTTAGCCTGGTAAACCGCGGTGCGCAGGTCGTCAGCACGCCGCCTTGCGCGCTCGCCCTCGGCTGTGATTCGCACATTTCTACAACCAGGTCGCACACGACTGCGCTCTGATCCTCACGCTGAGCAAAAGCGCTTCATCGCAGTTGCTTCAGGCCGTATTCGGCGACCCCGAAATACAAGGGAGAAATCATCATGCTCCGTCGCACCGCTTCGTTCACCCTGGCCACGGGCGCCGCGCTGGCGCTCCTGACCTCGACGGCCGGCGCCTCGCCTGCGGCAGAGTCCGCTGACGCGAGCATCCTGGCCTGTCACAACGCCGACACTCCCACCAGGACCGCGGGCGGCTGGGTGCACGGCAAGGGCTGGGGCAGCTGCCAGCAGCACGTCGGTGTCTACATCCAGCGACTCCGCGCATGGGGATGGGAGTACGAGGGCGACGGTGCCTCCTACGACGGCCCCGGCAGCGCGGTCGCATCGTGGAACTGCTCGGGCACCGGCCACTACACCTACCGCACGCTCGTGGTGTGGCGGGACGGGACCGGTCCGCAGAGCGCGACGTCGCCTGAGGTGCGCTACGAGTGCTGATGCCCCCGTGCAACACCAAAGGGCCCCGAGGCGAAAGCCTCGGGGCCCTTCAGACGCTCTGACTACGTTCAGGCAGCAACCGTGGTGGTGCCACCCGCAGCAGCGATCTTCTCCACAGCGGTCTTGGAGAACTTGTCGGCGGTAACGTCCAGCTTGACGCTGACGTCGCCGTCGCCCAGCACCTTGACGAGCTTGCCCTTGCGGACCAGCCCGGCCAGCACCAGCGCGGCAACGTCCACCGAGCCACCCTCCGGGAAGGAGGCAGCGATGGCGGAGACGTTGACGACCTGGTACTCGGTGCGGAACGGGTTGCGGAAGCCCCTGAGCTTCGGCAGCCGCATCTGCAGCGGCATCTGGCCACCTTCGAAGCGCGGCGAGACGTTCTTGCGAGCGCCCGTGCCCTTCGTACCGCGGCCGGCGGTCTTGCCCTTGGAGCCCTCACCACGACCAACGCGGGTCTTGGCGGTCTTGGCTCCGGGGGCGGGACGCAGATCGTGAATCTTGATGGTCACGACTGGACCTCCTCAACAACCACCAGGTGACGCACGGCGTGGATCAAGCCGAGCACCTGGGGGGTGTCCTCACGCACGACCGACTGGCGGATCTTGCGCAGCCCGAGGGTGCGCATCGACTCGCGGTGGTTGTGCTTGGTACCGATGGTGCTGCGGACCTGGGTGATCTTGAGCTGAGCCATGATCACACCCCCTGGCCCGCGCGAGCGCGGATCATGCCGGCGGGAGCAACGTCCTCGAGGGGCAGGCCACGACGGGCCGCGACCTCTTCCGGACGCTGCAGGCCCTTGAGAGCCGCCACGGTCGCGTGCACGATGTTGATCGCGTTGTCGGAGCCCAGGGACTTCGACAGCACGTCGTGCACGCCGGCGCACTCAAGGACGGCGCGGACAGCGCCACCCGCGATGACACCGGTACCGGCCGAGGCCGGACGCAGCAGGACCACACCAGCGGCCTTCTCACCCTGAACCGGGTGGGGGATGGTGCCGGCGATGCGAGGCACGCGGAAGAAGTTCTTCTTCGCTTCCTCGACACCCTTGGCGATGGCCGCGGGAACTTCCTTGGCCTTGCCGTAGCCGACGCCGACCATGCCGTCGCCGTCACCCACCACGACGAGCGCGGTGAAGCTGAACCGACGACCACCCTTGACCACCTTGGAGACGCGGTTGATCGCAACCACGCGCTCGAGGTGGGGGGTCTTCTCCTGGGCCGCGCCGCCGCGGCCGCCGTCACGACGGTCGCGGCGCTCTCCGCGCTCGCCCCCGCCGCCTTCGCGACGCGTACGTCCTGGCATCAGGCGTCCCTCTCAATTCCAGTGATGATCATTGTCAGAACTCCAGCCCCGCCTCGCGAGCGGCGTCCGCCAGAGCAGCGATCCGGCCGTGGTACGCGTTGCCACCGCGGTCGAACACGACCGCCGTGACACCGGCGTCCTTGGCGCGGGCCGCGGCCAGCTGGCCGACCTTGGCCGCACGGGCCTTCTTGTCGCCGTCCATGGCACGGACGTCGGCCTCCATGGAGGACGCGGACGCGACCGTGTGGCCCTTGAGGTCGTCGATCACCTGAACGGTGATGTGCTTCGACGACCGGTGCACGACCAGGCGCGGACGCTCGGCGGTGCCGCTGACCTTCTTGCGGAGGCGGAAGTGGCGACGGGCCTTCGCAACACGACGCCTGGTGGAGATGTCCTTGCCCACCGGCTTGCGCTTCGTAACAGTCGACTCGCTCATGTCACTTACCCGTCTTTCCGACCTTGCGACGGATCTTCTCGCCCGAGTAGCGGACGCCCTTGCCCTTGTACGGGTCGGGCTTGCGCAGCTTGCGGATGTTGGCGGCGACCTCACCGACCAGCTGCTTGTCGATACCCGAGACGGAGAACCGGGTCGGGGTCTCGACCGCGAAGGTGATGCCCGCGGGGGCCTCGACCTTGACGGGGTGCGAGTAACCGAGCGCGAACTCGAGCTCAGAGCCCTTGAGCGCGACGCGGTAACCGACGCCGTGGATTTCCATCTTCTTTTCGTAACCCTGGGTCACGCCGACGACCATGTTGTGCACGAGCGTGCGCGACAGGCCGTGGAGCGCGCGGTTGCGGCGCTCGTCGTTCGGGCGCTTGACCTCGAGAGTGCCGTCTTCGGCCTTCTCGACGATGATGGGCTCAGCGAGCGTGAGCGTCAGGAGACCCTTGGGGCCCTTGATGCTCACGTCCTGGCCGGCGATGTTCACGTCGACCCCGGAGGGGACAATGATCGGCTGCTTTCCGATGCGCGACATGTCTACTCCCCCTTACCAAACGTAGGCGAGGACTTCTCCGCCCACGCCTGCCTTGTTGGCCTGACGGTCGGTCATGAGACCGCCAGAGGTCGAAATGATCGCCACGCCGAGGCCACCGAGAACTCGGGGCAGGCCGGTGGACTTCGCGTACACGCGCAGACCGGGCTTCGACACGCGGCGGAGGCCGGCGATGCTGCGCTCCCGGTTCGGGCCGTACTTCAGCTCGACGACGAGGTTCTTCGCGACCTCGCCCTCCTCGTCGCGGTACGAGGCGATGTAGCCCTCGCGCTTGAGGATCTCGGCGATGTTGGCCTTCAGCTTCGAGTGCGGCATCACGACCTTGTCGTGGTAAGCCGAGTTCGCGTTGCGCAGACGAGTGAGCATGTCTGCGATCGGGTCGGTCATCGTCATGGTGACCTGGTCAACCTTTCTCGCTGCGGTTCGCCGCTCAGGGTCCAGACCAGCCCTCCCCCGGAGGAGAGGGACTGGACGGTCGTGTGCGGGCCTACAGCGAAGTAATGGAGCTTTGAATTACCAGCTGGACTTGCTCACGCCAGGCAGCTCACCGCGGTGAGCCATCTCGCGCAGGCAGATCCGGCAGAGGCCGAACTTGCGGAACACCGCGTGGGGGCGGCCGCAACGCTGGCACCGGGTGTAACCCCGGACCTTGAACTTCGGCTTCTTCGCGGCCTTGTTGATCAACGCCTTCTTGGCCATCGACTCAGTTCTCCTTGAACGGGAAGCCCAGGTGCTTCAGCAGCGCCCGGCCCTCCTCGTCGTTCGTGGCGGTGGTGACGACGGTGATGTCCATGCCGCGAGGCCGGTCGATCGCGTCCGGGTCGATCTCGTGGAACATCGACTGCTCGTTCAGACCGAACGTGTAGTTGCCGTTGCCGTCGAACTGCTTGCCCGAGAGGCCGCGGAAGTCGCGGATACGGGGCAGCGCGATCGTCAGCAGACGGTCGAGGAACTCCCACATGCGGTCGCCGCGCAGCGTGACGCGCGCGCCGATCGGCATGCCCTCGCGCAGCTTGAACTGCGCGATGGACTTGCGGGCCCGACGAACCTCGGGACGCTGGCCGGTGATGATCGAGAGGTCCTTGACGGCACCCTCGATCAGCTTGCCGTCACGGGCGGCGTCGCCGACACCCATGTTGACGACGACCTTCACGACGCCCGGGATCTGCATCACGTTGGCGTAGTTGAACTGCTTCTGCAGCTCGCCGGTGACCTCGGCGCGGTAGCGCGTCTTGAGCCGCGGGATGATCTTCTCTGCGGTAGTCATGATCAGATGTCCTTCCCGTTACGACGGGAAATGCGGACCCGCTTGCCCTCGTCGTTCGTCCGGTAACCAACACGGGTCGGCTTGCCGTCCGAGTCGACCACCATCACGTTGGAGACGTTGATCGGGGCTTCCTGGGTCACGATGCCACCAGACTGCGCGCCCCGCTGGGTCTGCGTGATCTTGGTGTGCTTCTTGATCCGGTTAACGCCCTCGACCAGGACCTTGCCGGTCTCCGGGTAGGCCTGGATGACCTTGCCCTTCGCGCCCTTGTCCTTGCCGGCGATGACGACGACCGTGTCGCCCTTCTTCACCTTCATGGTCAGAGCACCTCCGGAGCCAGCGAGATGATCTTCATGAACTTCTTGTCGCGCAGCTCGCGCCCGACCGGGCCGAAGATGCGGGTACCGCGGGGCTCGTTGTCGTTCTTGATGAGCACGGCGGCGTTCTCGTCGAAGCGGATGTACGAGCCATCCGGACGGCGACGCTCCTTGACGGTGCGGACGATGACGGCCTTGACGACGTCACCCTTCTTCACACCGGCACCGGGGATCGCGTCCTTGACGGTCGCGACGATGATGTCGCCGATGCCCGCGTAGCGGCGGCCGGAGCCACCGAGAACACGGATGCAAAGGATTTCCTTTGCACCAGTGTTGTCGGCGACACGAAGCCGCGACTCCTGCTGAATCACTTAACTTGCTCCTTGACCATTCCTGGCCCGCCGGATTTCCGACCCGACGGGCTCGGTCTGTCTAGAAAGGACTTACTTGGCCTTCTCGAGGACCTCGACAAGACGCCAGCGCTTGGTCGCCGACAGCGGTCGGGTCTCCATCAGCAGGACGCGGTCGCCCACGCCGGCCGAGTTCTCCTCGTCGTGCGCCTTCACCTTGGTGGTGGAGCGCATGACCTTGGAGTAACGCGGGTGCTTCTTGCGGTCTTCCAGCGCAACCACGATCGTCTTGTCCATCTTGTCGGACACGACGAGGCCCTCGCGGACCTTGCGGTCGTTGCGCTTCTCGGTCTGAACTTCGTTGCTTTCGGTCATGCCGCACCCTCACCAGTGGAATCCGGCGAAACGGAGAGCCCGAGCTCCCGCTCCCGCATCACGGTGTAGATCCGGGCAATCTCGTGCCGGACCGTGCGCAGCCGCCGGTTGTTGTCGAGCTGGCCCGTGGCCATCTGGAAGCGAAGGTTGAAGAGCTCTTCCTTCGATTCCTTCAGACGCAGCACGAGCTCTTCCTCGGTGAGCTCACGCAGCTCGGAAGCGGTGGTACCCGCTGCCATCAGAACTCACCACCCTCACGCGTAACGATGCGGCACTTCATCGGGAGCTTGTGGATCGCGCGGCGGAGCGCCTCGCGAGCGACCTGCTCGTTCGGGAAGGCCATCTCGAAGAGGACGCGACCCGGCTTGACGTTGGCCACCCACCACTCCGGCGAACCCTTACCGGAACCCATGCGGGTCTCGGCCGGCTTCTTCGTCAGCGGACGGTCCGGGAAGATGTTGATCCAGACCTTGCCGCCACGGCGGATGTGACGCGTGATGGCGATACGAGCGGACTCGATCTGCCTGTTGGTGACGTAGGCCGGCTCGAGAGCCTGGATGCCGTACTCACCGAAGGTGACCTTCGTGCCGCCCTTGGCAGCACCCGACCGCTTGGGGTGGTGCTGCTTGCGGTGCTTGACCCTACGAGGGATGAGCATGGCTCAGCTCTCCGTCTTCTCTGCTGCGGCCGGGGCCTCAGCAGACGCAGCGTTGGCGTCAGCTGCGGCACGACCGGCCTCGGTGCTCGTCGCGGTGGTGCCGCTGGCACCGGAACGACGGGCCCGGTTCGGACGCTCGCCGCGGTCGCGGCGCGGGGCGCGGTCGGCCTGCGAAGGCGCAGCCGCGTCGAGCGCGCGCTTGGCGGAGATGCCACCGACGATGTCGCCCTTGTAGATCCACACCTTCACGCCGATACGGCCGAACGTGGTGCGGGCCTCGAAGAAGCCGTAGTCGATGTTCGCGCGGAGCGTGTGCAGCGGCACGCGGCCGTCGCGGTAGTGCTCCGAACGGGACATCTCGGCGCCGCCAAGGCGACCGCCACACTGCACGCGGATGCCCTTGACCTGCGGCGAACGCATGGCCGACTGAATGGCCTTGCGCATCGCGCGGCGGAAGGCAACGCGGTTGGACAGCTGCTCGGCGACACCCTGTGCCACGAGCTGCGCGTCCGACTCGGGGCTCTTGACCTCGAGGATGTTCAGCTGGACCTGCTTCTTGGTGAGCTTCTCGAGCTCACCGCGGATGCGGTCCGCCTCGGCACCGCGACGGCCGATGACGATGCCCGGCCGGGCGGTGTGGATGTCGACGCGCACCCGGTCACGGGTCCGCTCGATCTCCACCTTGGAGATGCCGGCACGCTCCATGCCCTTGCTGAGCAGGCGGCGGATCTTGACGTCCTCCGCGACGTACTCGGCGTACTGCTTGTCTGCGTACCAGCGGGACTTCCAGTCGGTGGTGATCCCCAGCCGGAAGCCGTGCGGGTTGATCTTCTGGCCCACTACCGGGTTCCCTTCGCGCTGGTCTTCTTCGGACGCGACTCCACCTCAATGGTGATGTGCGACGTCCGCTTGCGGATCCGGTACGCGCGGCCCTGGGCACGCGGGCGGAAACGCTTGAGGGTCGGACCCTCGTCCACGTAGGCCACGGCAACCCAGAGGGTGTCGGGGTCCAGGGACATGTTGTTCTCGGCGTTGGCCATGGCGCTGGCGAGCACCTTCGCGACCGGCTCAGAGGCGGCCTGGGGCGCGAACTGGAGCACGGCCAGGGCCTCGCTGGCGTTACGACCCTTGATGAGCTCGATGACGCGACGCACCTTCATGGGGGTGTCGCGAACGTAACGAGCCCGAGCCACGGCGCGCGGAAACTCCGGCGCCTCAGCGTCCTTACGGGCGTTCATCGCTGCTTTTCCCTTGCTCTTCTCAGTTCGACGCCTAGCGGCGACGAGACTTCCGGTCGTCCTTGATGTGGCCCTTGAAGGTGCGGGTCGGGGCGAACTCGCCCAACTTGTGCCCGACCATGGCCTCGGTCACGAACACCGGGACGTGCTTGCGGCCGTCGTGCACCGCGATGGTGTGACCCAGCATGTCCGGGATGATCGTGGACCGGCGGGACCACGTCTTGATGACGGTCTTCTTGCCCGCTTCGTTCTGAACGTCCACCTTCTTGAGCAGGTGGTCGTCGACGAAGGGACCCTTCTTAAGGCTGCGAGGCATCCTTCACTCCCTCCCTGCTCAGCGCTTCTTACCGGTGCGACGACGCCGGACGATGAGCTTGTCGCTTGGCTTACGGCGGCGGGTACGGCCTTCGGGCTTACCAGCCGGGTTCACCGGGTGGCGTCCACCGGAGGTCTTACCCTCACCACCACCATGCGGGTGGTCAACGGGGTTCATGGCGACACCGCGGACGGTGGGCTTCTTGCCCTTCCACCGCATGCGGCCTGCCTTGCCCCAGTTGATGTTCTGGTGCTCCTTGTTGCCGACCTCGCCGAGCGTGGCGCGGCAGCGCACGTCCACGTTGCGGATCTCGCCCGAAGGCATCCGCAGCTGGGCGTACGGGCCGTCCTTCGCCACGAGCTGCACCGAGGCACCGGCGGAGCGGGCGATCTTCGCGCCGCCACCGGGGCGGAGCTCGATCGCGTGGATCACGGAACCGACCGGGATGTTGCGCAGCGGCAGGTTGTTACCCGGCTTGATGTCGGCCTTGGGGCCGTTCTCAACCGTGTCACCCTGCTTGAGCTTCTCCGGGGCGATGATGTAGCGCTTCTCGCCGTCCGCGTAGTGCAGCAGCGCGATGCGCGCGGTGCGGTTGGGGTCGTACTCGATGTGAGCGACCTTGGCCGGCACGCCGTCCTTGTCGTGGCGACGGAAGTCGATCAAGCGGTACGCCCGCTTGTGACCGCCACCCTTGTGCCGCGTGGTGATCTTGCCCGACGCGTTGCGCCCACCCAGCTTGTGCAGCGGGCGGATCAGCGACTTCTCCGGAGTCGACCGAGTGATCTCGGCGAAGTCGGAGACGCTCGCACCGCGACGACCAGGCGTCGTCGGCTTGTACTTGCGAATGCCCATCTCTACGCAGTCCTCGTCATCAGGCGGCAGGGCCGCCGAAGATCTCGATCGCCTTGCTGTCAGCCGACAACGTGACGATCGCGCGCTTCGTGTCCTTGCGCTTGCCGAAACCGCTCTTGGTCCGCTTGCGCTTGCCCTGGCGGTTGATGGTGTTGACGCTGACGACCTTGACGCCGAAGACCTTCTCCACGGCAATCTTGATCTGGGTCTTGTTCGAACCCGGCGCCACCAAGAAGGTGTACTTGTTCTCCTCGAGAAGCCCGTAGGACTTCTCGGAGATCACCGGCGCGAGCAAGATGTCCCTGTGGTCGGGGATCACTTCGAGGCCTCCTCGTCCACCACGACCGCCGTGGCCTCAGCCGAGCCAGAACCCGCCTGGGCCTTGCTGGCGAGGAACACGTCGAGCGAGTCCTTGGTGAACACCACGTCGTCGTTGACGAGCACGTCGTAGGTGTTGAGCTGGTCCGGCGCGATCACGTGCACGTGCGGAAGGTTCCGCACGCTGACCCACGCGACCTCGTCGGTGCGGTTGAGCACCACGAGAACGCGACGAGCCTGGGTGACCGACTCCAGGACCTTGCGCGCGGTCTTGGTCGACGGGGTGTCCCCGTCCACCAGGCCGGACACGACGTGCACCTGGTTGGCGCGGGCCCGGTCGGAGAGGGCGCCACGCAGAGCGGCGGCCTTCATCTTCTTGGGGGTCCGCTGGGTGTAGTCACGCGGCTGCGGGCCGTGGACGATGCCACCGCCGGCGAACTGCGGCGCACGCGTCGAACCCTGGCGGGCGCGACCGGTGCCCTTCTGGCGGTACGGCTTCTTGCCACCACCGGACACCTCGCCGCGGGTCTTCGTCGAGTGCGTGCCCTGGCGAGCGGCGGCCTGCTGGCCGACGACAACCTGGTGCAGCAGCGCGACGTTCGCCTGCGCGTCGAAGACAGCCGAGGGAAGCTCGACCGTGCCGGCGGACTTGCCGTCCGGGGTGCGGATCTCAACCGTCGACATCAGGCACCACCCTTCGCGGCAGTCCGGACGAACACCAGACCACCCTTGGGGCCGGGAACAGCGCCCTTGATGAGCAGCAGGCCGTTCTCGGCGTCAATCTTGTGCACCTTCAGGTTCTGGGTCGTGACGCGCACGTGGCCCATGCGGCCGGCCATGCGCAGACCCTTGAAGACGCGACCCGGGGTGGCGCAGCCACCGATGGAACCCGGCGAGCGGTGCTTGCGCTGGGTGCCGTGGCTGGAGCCGAGGCCCCGGAAGTTGTGGCGCTTCATGACACCCGCGGTGCCCTTGCCCTTGCTGGTGCCGGTGATGTCGACAACAGCGCCGGCCTCGAACACCTCAGCGGTGATCTCCTGGCCGACCGTGTACTCGCCGGCGTCCGTCGTGCGCAGCTCCACCAGGTGGCGGCGGGGCGTGACCCCGGCCTTGGCGAAGTGGCCCGCGACGGGCTTGTTGACCTTGCGCGGGTCAATCGCGCCGGCCGCCAGCTGGACGGCGGTGTAGCCGTCCTTCTCTTCGGTGCGAACCTGGGTCACGACATTGGGCTCAGCCTTGACGACGGTCACCGGGACAACCCGGTTGTTCTCGTCGAAGACCTGAGTCATGCCGAGCTTGGTGCCCAGGATGCCCTTCATCTGCCTGTCAGACATTGGTCCGTTACTCTCCGCGCCCAACGCTTACTGGATGTTGACGTCGACGCTGGCCGGCAGGTCGATGCGCATGAGCGCGTCAACCGTCTTCGGCGTCGGGTCGAGGATGTCGATCAGTCGCTTGTGCGTGCGCATCTCGAAGTGCTCGCGCGAGTCCTTGTACTTGTGCGGCGAGCGGATGACGCAGTACACGTTCTTCTCAGTGGGCAGCGGCACCGGCCCGACGACCCGAGCGCCGGTGCGCGTCACGGTCTCCACGATCTTGCGCGCAGACGCGTCGATCGCTTCGTGGTCGTAGGCCTTGAGCCGGATGCGGATCTTTTGTCCCGCCATGATGGCTTGCCGTTCCTCTGCTTCTCGTAACCGCTGCGGTGCGGTGCCTCGGATGAGGCCTGTTACAGCCTCTTGGCGCGCTCCGCCCCTGTTGAAGTGTCATGGTGCCCGGTCCACGCGGTCGGGCGTGTCGCGCCCGGTGCGCATACCGGTCCCACTCAAGGTCTCCCCGGTGGGATTGGGCCTACCACAGCCCATGCACCCTGATGCCCATCTCCGCAAGGAGGCGTTCACTAACAGGGCGCGGACGCTCGGTCGATGAACTCGGGGACGCACGGATGCGACCCGGCCTTCGTCGAGCAACCCGTAAAGGATGCCACACGGCCGTGAGGCAGTCCAAATCGGGGTGGGTGAGTTGGAGGCAGATCACGTCCGGATCTTGGCCGGTGAACCGCCCTGTCCGTCGCGTGTGGAGCGACGGTCGCGATGGTTCCTTTGTCCGGCAACGCAATCCCGCGACGGATCTGCTCGCGCTCACCCTGCGCGGTGCTGACGTGAGCTGACGCACACATCAGGTCTTACAACGACGAAGGCCGGGCCAACAGACTCGTTGGCCCGGCCTTACGACGTACTGCAGGTACTGCTGGCTACAGCCGGGTCACTTGATGATCTTGGTGACCGAGCCGGCGCCCACGGTGCGGCCACCCTCGCGGATCGCGAAGCGGAGGCCCTCGTCCATGGCGATCGGCTGGATCAGCTTGACCGTCATACCGGTGGTGTCACCGGGCATGACCATCTCGGTGCCCTCGGGCAGCGTCACAACGCCGGTCACGTCCGTCGTGCGGAAGTAGAACTGCGGACGGTAGTTGTTGAAGAACGGCGTGTGGCGGCCACCCTCGTCCTTCGACAGGATGTAGACCTGAGCCTCGAACTCGGTGTGCGGGGTCGTGGTGCCCGGCTTCACGATGACCATGCCGCGCTCCACCTCCTCGCGCTTGATGCCGCGGAGCAGCAGAGCGGCGTTGTCACCGGCGCGACCCTCGTCGAGGAACTTCTTGAACATCTCGATCGAGGTGACCGTCGTCTTCTTCGACGTCTCCTTGATTCCGACGATCTCGATCTCGGAGTTCACGTTGATGATGCCGCGCTCGATACGACCGGTCACCACGGTGCCGCGGCCGGTGATCGTGAAGACGTCCTCGACGGGCATGAGGAACGGCTTCTCGGTGTCGCGCTCCGGCTCCGGGATCGCCGAGTCAACGGCGGCCATGAGCTCGAGAACGGACTTGCCCCAGGTCTCGTCACCCTCCAGCGCCTTCAGCGCCGAAACGCGCACGACCGGCAGGTCGTCGCCCGGGAACTCGTACTCGGAGAGCAGCTCGCGGACCTCGAGCTCGACGAGCTCCAGGATCTCCTCGTCGTCCACCATGTCGGCCTTGTTCAGGGCGACGACGATGTAGGGGACGCCGACCTGGCGGGCCAGGAGGACGTGCTCCTTCGTCTGCGGCATGGGACCGTCGGTCGCCGCGACCACGAGGATGGCGCCGTCCATCTGCGCCGCACCGGTGATCATGTTCTTGATGTAGTCGGCGTGCCCGGGGCAGTCGACGTGCGCGTAGTGACGGTTCTCCGTCTGGTACTCGATGTGCGCGATCGAGATCGTGATGCCGCGCTGCTTCTCTTCCGGCGCCTTGTCGATCTGGTCGAACGCGAACGAGGCGTTCACATCGGGGTACGCGTCGTGCAGAACCTTGGAGATCGCCGCGGTCAGCGTGGTCTTGCCATGGTCGATGTGACCGATGGTGCCGATGTTGACGTGCGGCTTCGTCCGCTCGAACTTCGCCTTGGCCACTGGATTGTCCTCCTGGACTTCTTTTTGCTGGTCCGGCGGGCATCTGTGGCCACCCGCCGGACTTACACGTCAGGGTCAAAAGTAGCGGACCCCAGGGATTCACCCCCGGAGAGCCCGCGGTGGAACTGCGGTGCTCCGGTGGGGAGTTACTCCCCGGTCGCCTTCGCGATGATCTCCTTCGAGACGTTCGCGGGAACCTCTGCGTAGGAGTCGAACACCATCGAGTAGTTGGCACGACCCTGGGTCTTGGACCGCAGGTCACCCACGTACCCGAACATTTCCGACAGCGGAACCAGTGCCTTGACGACACGGATGCCGCTGCGCTCCTCCATGGCCTGGATCTGGCCACGGCGGGAGTTCAGGTCGCCGATCACGTCGCCCATGTACTCCTCGGGCGTCGTGACCTCGACGGCCATCAGAGGCTCGAGGATCGCGGGAGACGCCTGACGGGCGGCTTCCTTGAGGGCCATCGAACCAGCGATCTTGAACGCCATTTCCGAGGAGTCGACCTCGTGGTAGGCGCCGTCGAGCAGCGTCACCTTCACGCCGACCAGCGGGTAGCCCGCCAGCACGCCGTACTGCAGCGCGTCCTGTGCACCCGCGTCGACCGACGGGATGTACTCACGCGGGATGCGACCACCGGTGACGGCGTTGACGAACTCGTAGAGCGCGCCGTCTTCCTTCTTCTCCAGCGGCTCGACGGTGACGAGCACCTTCGCGAACTGGCCGGAGCCACCGGTCTGCTTCTTGTGGGTGTAGGAGTACTTCTCCACCGCCTTGCGGATGGTCTCCCGGTACGCCACCTGAGGCTTGCCGATGTTGGCCTCGACCTTGAACTCGCGGCGCATGCGGTCCACCAGGATGTCCAGGTGGAGCTCGCCCATGCCGGCGATGATGGTCTGGCCGGTCTCCTGGTCGAGGTTGACCCGGAACGTCGGGTCCTCCTCGGCCAGCTTCTGGATCGCGGTGCCGAGCTTCTCCTGGTCCGCCTTCGTCTTGGGCTCGATGGCCACCTGGATGACGGGCTCGGGGAAGGTCATCGACTCGAGGACGATCGGGTGAGCCGGGTCGCACAAGGTCTCACCGGTCGTGGTGTCCTTCAGACCGATCACGGCGTAGATGTGGCCCGCGATGGCCTCGGTGACCGGGTTCTCCTTGTTGGCGTGCATCTGGAAGATCTTCCCGATGCGCTCCTTGCGGTCCTTGGTCGCGTTGATGACCTGGGTGCCGGAGGCGACCTTGCCCGAGTAGACCCGGATGTAGGTCAGCTTGCCGAAGAACGGGTGCACGGCGATCTTGAACGCCAGAGCCGAGAACGGCTCGTCGCTCGAGGCCTTGCGCGACACGACGGTCTCGCCGTCCTGCAGCGTGCCCTCGACCGGCGGGAGGTCCAGCGGCGACGGCAGGAAGTCGATCACCGCGTCGAGCATGGGCTGAACGCCCTTGTTCTTGAACGCGGAGCCGCAGAGGATCGGGTAGGCGGTGCCCTCTGCAACGATCCTGCGGAGGCCGGCCTTGATCTCCTCGACGGACAGGTCGCCGTCCTCGAAGAACTTCTCGGTCAGCGCGTCGTCGGTCTCGGCGACGGCCTCGAGGAGCTGCTCGCGGAACTCCTGCGCGCGCTCGACGAGATCCGCGGGGATCTCCTCGATCGCGTAGTCCTCACCCTTCTGGACCTCGCCACGCCACGTGAGAGCACGCATCTCGATCAGGTCGACGACGCCGATGAAGTCGCTCTCGGCACCGATCGGGATCTGGATCGGCAGCGGCTTCGCGCCGAGGCGGTCCTGAATGGTCTTGATGGTGAAGTAGAAGTCCGCGCCCAGCTTGTCCATCTTGTTGACGAAGCAGATGCGCGGGACGTCGTACTTGGTCGCCTGCCGCCAGACCTGCTCGGACTGCGGCTCGACGCCCTCCTTGCCGTCGAAGACGGCAACGGCGCCGTCGAGGACGCGCAGGTTGCGCTCGACCTCGACGGTGAAGTCGACGTGGCCGGGCGTGTCGATCAGGTTGATCTGGTGGTTCTTCCAGTAGCAGGTCGTCGCGGCCGACGTGATCGTGATGCCGCGCTCCTGCTCCTGCTCCATCCAGTCCATCACGGCAGCGCCGTCGTGCACCTCGCCGATCTTGTAGCTGATCCCCGTGTAGAAGAGGATCCGCTCAGTCGTCGTGGTCTTGCCCGCGTCGATGTGGGCCATGATCCCGATGTTGCGGACCTTGGCAAGATCAGTGAGCACGTCCTGTGCCACGGGTCTTTCCCCTGTCTTGAGCTTGTGAGCTCACTGGGGCTGGGAGAGCCCGGCACCTCGCGGAGCCGGGCGTCAGATCACCAGCGGTAGTGAGCGAAGGCCTTGTTCGACTCGGCCATCTTGTGCGTGTCCTCGCGACGCTTGACGCTGGCACCGAGGCCGTTGCTCGCATCGAGCAGCTCGTTCATCAGACGCTCGACCATGGTCTTCTCACGGCGCTGCCGCGAGAAGGTGATCAGCCAGCGCAGGGCCAGCGTGGTCGAACGACCGGGCTTGACCTCGATCGGCACCTGGTAGGTCGCACCACCGACGCGGCGGCTCTTGACCTCAAGCGACGGCTTCACGTTGTCCAGGGCGCGCTTCAGCGTGACGACCGGGTCGGTGCCGGTCTTCTCGCGAGCACCTTCGAGGGCTTCGTAGACGATCTTCTCGGCCACGGAGCGCTTACCGTCGACCAGCACCTTGTTGATGAGCTGGGTCACGAGCGGCGAGCTGTACACCGGGTCAGAGATAAGCGGCCGCTTCGGGGCCGGTCCCTTGCGGGGCATTAGCTCTTCTCCTTCTTCGCGCCGTAGCGGCTGCGAGCCTGCTTGCGGTTCTTGACACCCTGGGTGTCGAGAGAGCCACGGATGATCTTGTAGCGAACACCCGGCAGGTCCTTCACACGACCACCGCGCACGAGCACCATCGAGTGCTCCTGGAGGTTGTGACCCTCACCGGGGATGTAGGCCGTGACCTCGATACCGCTGGTCAGCTTCACGCGAGCGACCTTGCGCAGTGCGGAGTTCGGCTTCTTGGGGGTGGTGGTGTAAACGCGGGTGCACACACCGCGCCGCTGCGGCGAGCCCTTGAGGGCCGCCGTCTTCTGCTTCGCCACCTTGTCCTGGCGGCCCTTGCGGACCAGCTGCTGGATCGTTGGCATTCGCCGGCTGCTTCTTCCGTCTTTTTGAGGGATCTCCTTGCGGTTCACCCTCGTGTTTCTTGATCCCTCTCTGCACCCGAGGTCGGGCGTGTCGCCCGCTCCCAAGGTCCGCAAGCAACAGTTCAACTGCCACTGCGAGTGGAGGACACCGCGGCCTCACGGGCACGCGGAGCGGCCCGACATGGGTCGGGCACGAGTAGCAAAGATACCCGCCCACGTCTACCTGGGTCAAAACGGGGGTACCGCAGGCGCACCTGCAGTAGACATGCTGACCACCGGGTTCAGCCGAGCAGGAGGCACAAACGTTGTGGCGGCAGTGGATCGTGCCGTGTGTGCTCACGGCTCTGTGCGTGGCAGGACTCACAGCACTCCTCGGGCTGCCGAAGGAGGACGAGTACCGCTCGCCGGTCGGCAACTGCTACGCGCTGACTCCCGCGAGGAAGTCCGTCGGCCTCGTTCCCGTCGACTGTTCGGCGGACAACTCGACCTACAAGGTGGCGTTGACCGTCGACTCCCCCGACTGGTCGCTGGACCCGGGAACCTGCCCGGACGGGCGCTACCGCGCGCGGCGTGATGGCCTCGGTGAAACGGAGTGCCTGATGCTCGACCTGCGAGAGGGCGAGTGCCTCAACCGCGTCACGAGCAGGACCGGGACGCGCAGCGACCTCGTAAAGAGCCGGTGCAACGACCACTCGGAGTCGAAGGTGGCGAAGGTCGTCACCGGCCCCCGCGAAAGCTGCGGTCCGGGTGAGACGCCGACCTTCTACTCACAACCGGCCACGACCATCTGCATGGTGAAGCCATGAGGATCATCGTCCTGGTCGCCGTGCTGGTGCTCTCCGGCTGTTCCGGATGGCACGAGCAGGCCGGTGTCGGCGAGTGCGCGAAGCAGATCGACGTGAACGACACGAGCGTCAACATGGAGGAAGTCGACTGCTCGTCCCAGGACGCCGTCTACCGCGTGTCGTCGCGCGAGAAGCGGACGATGTGCCCGACCGGCGACTACCTCGACGAGTCGTCCGGCCGGTCGCGCAAGACCGGCAAGACGCGGTACTGCTACGTGCTGAACGTCCGCGAGGGCGACTGTCTCAAGGCGACGAACCAGTACTTCCAGCGCGTGGCCTGCGAAGCGGGAACGCGCAAGGTCACCAAGGTCCTCGACGGCAAGTCGGACCGCTTCCTGTGCGCCGGCGAGGACTCGAAGACGTACTCGCAGCCTCTGAGGACCATCTGCATCACCAAGTGAGCGCCTGATTGACTTGTGCGCGTGGACGATCTGATCGCGGCAATGGCCTCGCTGACCGGCTCCTCCGCCGATCCCGAGGTGCTCGGCGGCGACCGCGGCGACGTCGTGGTGGTGCGCGTCGGCGACGTGGTGGCGAAGGCGCACCCCGCGGACGTCGACGTGGAGGCGTTGCGGCAGCGGGTGGAGATCGCGGCGGCGCACCCCGAGCTGATGCTGCCGCCGCTGAAGCCCCTGCAGTTCGTGGAGGACCGCCCCGTGACGGTGTGGCCGTACGGAACGCCGGTGAGCCAGGCGGACCCCGACGCCGCGCCGTGGGAGGAGAGCGCCGAGCTCCTCGCGAAGCTGCACTCGTTGCCCGTGCAGGGCCCGGTGGCTGGTGCGCCCGAACGGATCGTGCGCGCCATCAAGGCCCTGCCGCCCGGCCTCCCGCACGCCGATGTCGTCTTGGAGGCCTTCCAAGTCCTGCCGCCGCTGGACCTGTCCGGGCGCGCCCTGATCCACGGCGACTGGCACCTCGGACAGCTCGTGCACCGGGGCGCCTGGCGGCTCATCGACGTGGACGATCTGGGGGTCGGCGATCCGGTCTGGGACCTGGCCCGACCTGCGGCTTTGTTCGCCGCAGGCATCCTTCCTGGTGATCTTTGGGCGCGGTTCCTGAACGCCTACCGTGAAACGGGAGGTGTGGCGCTGCCGACATCGGAATGGGAAGCGCTCAACATTCCGGCTCAGGCGTACGTTGTGCAAATGGCAGCGCGGGCACTAGTGACCGGTCTGCAAGCAGTGGAACCGCTGGTCGAGGCATGCCGTCGGATCGTCGCGACGCACGGCTACGGCGACCGCGGCTAATATCGTTTTTGTCCGGTCCCACCCAGGAGGCTCACCACGATGCAGTGTCCCAAGTGTCATGCGAACATGCGCACGTTCGACCGCATGGGCGTTCACATCGAGCAGTGCGACGGCTGCCGCGGGGTCTTCCTCGACTACGGCGAGCTCGAGTCCATCACGCGCCTCGAGTCCCAGCTGCACACGCCGCCGCCCGCGGCTCCTGCCCCTCCTCCCGCCGCGTACCCGGCCCAGCCCGCCTGGGGCGCCGCGCCGCAGCAGATCCACCACCACCACGGCGGCCACCACGGCTACGGCTACGGCCACCGCAAGCACCACGGCCTCTCCGGCCTCTTCTTCTCCTCCTGACCCGCCGACGGCCCCGGATCCCTGCTCCGGGGCCGTTGACGACTACCGAAAAACAGGTGGATAATCGGTAGTCAACGGGAGGAGTAGCCATGTCTGTCGCGACCGAGGCCGCCCACATCCGAGACCTCTTCACAACGATCGAAGAGATCGAGTCCGTGGCGTCATCCCTGGCAGAAGACGACGAACGCCGCCACAAGCTGGACGGCGTAGTAGCTCGCACGCTCCGCCAAGCCCCACCCGTCCGCCCGGTCGTGGCCGGCGAACTCCTCGACCTCACCGAGAAGACCGTGAAGGCCTGGGCCCGCGAAGGCGTACTCGCCATCCACAGCCAGGAACCGCGCATGCTCCTCGACACCGTGCGCCTCCACGAGGTCCTCCACCTCGTCTCCGACCTCCGCCGCGCAGGCAAATCCCGCGGCCTGATCGACGAAGTCCACCGCCGCCTGAGCGACCAGTCCCTCCTGGACAGGTCCGACCTCGCCAAATCCCTGGACGAGATGCGCAGCGGCAAGGGACGCGTGGTCCGCTCAGCTTGATCCAGGTAGTAGAAACCCACACAGCACACGCCCAGGCCGACGGCCTGCGCGGCCGAGCCCGCCTGGCCTACGAACGCTTCCTGGACGAACTGGCCCACTCAGGCTGCACCGCCCTCGGCTACCGCGTAACGGGCCCAGAACCCCTCCCGCGCCTCTGCGTCAAACACCTCCGCGGCGCCGACCGCGTAGTAGTCGCCTTCCCGTCCCCAGAAGTCGTCTGGGTCCTCCTCGTCGGCCCGCACGACGACGACCCGGGCCTGGACCTCTACGAAGCCCTGTACGAGATGGCCGGAGTTCGCCCCCGCCTGTCGGAGAAGCGCACCAAACCCCGCTGCTGCACCGACGAGTCCGGCGTCCCACCCTTGGTCGACGAGAACCTGGTGGACGACCTGGTAATCCGCGCCCGAGCCCTGGCCAGAGCCCGCCGCCGCTAAGGACTCGCAGCGAATACGAACTCGTCACCAACCGGTTCGTAGCGCAGATATGCCTTCTTCAGCGGGTCAAGCCCCTCGAGCGCCAACGCGACCGGCAACCCGAACGCCCGCCCCAACTCCCTCAGAAACCCCGCCAGCAGGTCGACCCCCGACTGCCCCTGCAACTCCCGTGTGTCGACGTCGAAGACAACCTCGTCGCCGGCATCGAAGAAGTTGACCATGAACCCCGCGGC
This sequence comes from Lentzea aerocolonigenes, assembly GCF_000955955.1. Classification (GTDB taxonomy): domain Bacteria; phylum Actinomycetota; class Actinomycetes; order Mycobacteriales; family Pseudonocardiaceae; genus Lentzea; species Lentzea aerocolonigenes_A. The sequence goes on along the minus strand of NZ_JYJG01000008.1, from coordinate 632 downwards.
GGGCCAGACGTGGAACGTGCCCCCGTCAGGCTCAGGCTCCTGAAACGCCCACCCCTGAGCCCGGACGAGCCCGGCGACCGCCCGCCAAGCCCCAGGCACTACCCCGACAACACACCCGTCGTGCAACGGCATGTCGTTCCCCAACTCGGGGTCCATCCACTCCCTCGCGTCACTCCACCGCAACTCCCCCATGCCCTCCATGGAACCAGTCTTCGCAACTCGGATTTCCACCGACAAATTTTCTTGTCAAGACAGCTTTAGCTGTCCTAGACTTCGGTCAACACGACGAACGGAGACCACGATGTCCTTCCAGGCCTACCTCGACGGCGCAGAGAAGAAGACCGGCAAGACCCCGGCCGAACTGCTGGCAGCCGCCACCGCACGCGGCTACGACGCCACGACGAAGGCAGGCGTGGTCCTGGACTGGCTGAAAGCCGACTACGACCTGGGCCGAGGCCACGGCATGGCGCTCTACCACGTGCTGAAGAACGGCCCAGAAATCAGCGAGAAGCACGTAGGCACCACAGGCAGCCACCGAGACGAGTCGACAACGCTCCGCCTGGACGGCATCGCCAACCGCTGAACAGGCGATGCCGAAGGCGAGCAGTACCGACGGCGCAGCCGAGGCGTCT
>NZ_JYJG01000007.1 GCF_000955955.1 Lentzea aerocolonigenes | reverse complement strand
GCAAGGTGAACGCCCACAACCCGGGGAACACTACGGACCTCCCCACCGAACGCGGCCCCCCACAAACAAGAAACAGCCCCTGGAAGCCGAAGCTCCAGGGGCTGTCCCTCAGATCAACCTACGCGTTCAGCGGTAGTCCCGCCCGAAGTCGTAGTCGTCCAGCGGCACCGCAGCACCAGTCCCAGTCCCGAAGACGTCAGGCGTGTAGTACCCGTCGTCATACGAGGGGATCGCGTACGCAGCCGCACGCGCCTCCTCAGTCGGCTGGACCTGGATGTTCCGGTACCTGTTGATACCCGTACCAGCCGGGATCAACTTACCGATGATCACGTTCTCCTTGAGACCGATGAGCTTGTCCGAACGCCCGTTGATAGCAGCGTCGGTCAGAACTCGCGTGGTCTCCTGGAACGACGCCGCCGACAGCCACGAGTCCGTAGCCAGCGAGGCCTTCGTGATACCCATCAGCACGGGGCGACCGGCAGCCGGCTCGCCACCCTCGGCCACGACAGCGCGGTTACCGGACTCGAAGTCCGCGCGCTCGACCAGCGAGCCGGGCAGGAACTCCGTGGCACCCGAGTCGATGATCGTGACCCGGCGCAGCATCTGCCGGACGATGACCTCGATGTGCTTGTCGTGGATGGCCACACCCTGGGCGCGGTACACCTTCTGCACTTCCTGCACCAGGTGCAGCTGGGCCTCGCGCGGGCCCATGACGCGCAGGACCTCGTGCGGGTCCGGAGTACCTTCCAGCAGCTGCTGACCGACGGCCACGTGGTCGCCGTCCTGCAGCGGGCCGGTCGCCGTGTTGGCGAGACGCTGACGCTTGGACAGCTTCTCGAACACGATCTCCTCGGAGCCGTCGTCCGGGATCAGCGTGATCTTCCAGAAGCGGTCGCCGTCCTCGATGCGGACGCGGCCGTCGACGTCGGCGATCGGCGCCTTGCCCTTCGGGACGCGGGCCTCGAAGAGCTCCTGGACACGGGGCAGACCGGTCGTGATGTCGTCACCGGCCACACCACCCTGGTGGAACGTACGCATCGTCAGCTGCGTGCCGGGCTCACCGATCGACTGGGCGGCGACGATGCCGACGGCCTCGCCGACGTCGACCAGCTGGCCGGTGGCCATCGAGCGGCCGTAGCAGGACGCGCACACACCGACCGCGGACTCGCAGGTCAGCACCGAGCGGACCTTGACGCGAACGATGCCGGCCTCGACCAGCGACTGGAGCGCCGGGTCGCCGAGGTCGTCGCCGCGGTTCAGGACGAGGTTGCCCTGAGCGTCGAGGATGTCGTCCGCGACCGTGCGGGCGTAGACCGAGGTCTGCGCGAACTCGTGCAGGCCGACCTTGTCGCCCAGCTGCTCGCCGACGGTCATCTGCACACCACGGGTGGTGCCGCAGTCGACCTCGCGGATGATGACGTCCTGCGAGACGTCCACCAGACGACGGGTCAGGTAACCCGAGTCGGCGGTACGAAGCGCGGTGTCGGCAAGACCCTTACGAGCACCGTGGGTCGCGATGAAGTACTCCAGCACCGACAAGCCCTCGCGGAACGAGTTCTTGATCGGACGCGGGATGTACTCACCCTTCGGGTTGGTGACGAGACCACGCATACCCGCGAGCGAACGGACCTGCGTCATGTTGCCGGCGGCGCCGGACTGGACGATGACGCGGATCGAGTTGTCCTCGGGGAAGTTGTCTTCCATGATCTCGTGGACCTGCTCGGTGGCCTTGGTCCACACCTTGACCAGCTCGGAGTTGCGCTCCTCGTGGGAGAGCTGACCGCGCTGGTAGCGCTTCTCCACCGCGTCCGCGAGGCGCTCGTGCTCCTCGAGGATGTCCTGCTTCGCGGCGGGGACGAGGACGTCCGAGATCGCGACGGTCACACCGGAACGGGTGGCCCAGTGGAAACCGGCGTCCTTCAGCTTGTCCAGCGTCCGGGCGACGGTGACCATCGGGTACCGCTCGGCGAGGTCGTTGATGATGATGGCCTGCCGCTTCTTGGGCATGACCTCGTTGATGAAGGCGTAGTCCTGCGGCAGGATCTCGTTGAACAGCACGCGACCCAGCGTGGTCTCCGCGAGCCACGGCTGACCGGGCTCCCAGCCCTCCGGCTCCTGCCCCTTGGGCGGGTTCTTGTCGGAGACGCGGATCTTCACCATCGACTGCAGGCCCAGGACCTTGCGGTCGAACGCCATCAGGGCCTCGGCGGGCGACGAGTAGAAGTGACCCTCGCCGATATCGCCGGGCTTGTGGCGGGTCAGGTGGTACAGACCCGTCACCATGTCCAGACGCGGCATGGCCAGCGGCTTGCCGGACGCCGGGGACAGGATGTTGTTCGACGACAGCATCAGCACGCGGGCCTCGGCCTGCGCCTCGGCGGACAGCGGCAGGTGGACTGCCATCTGGTCACCGTCGAAGTCGGCGTTGAACGCCTCACAGACCAACGGGTGCAGCTGGATGGCCTTGCCCTCGACCAGCTGCGGCTCGAAGGCCTGGATGCCGAGGCGGTGCAGCGTAGGTGCGCGGTTGAGCAGCACCGGGTGCTCGGTGATGACCTCTTCCAGCACGTCCCACACGGCCGGGCGCGCACGCTCGACCATCCGCTTGGCGGACTTGATGTTCTGCGCGTGGTTGAGGTCCACGAGCCGCTTCATCACGAACGGCTTGAAGAGCTCCAGGGCCATCTGCTTGGGCAGACCGCACTGGTGCAGCTTGAGCTGCGGGCCGACCACGATGACCGAACGGCCGGAGTAGTCGACGCGCTTGCCGAGCAGGTTCTGACGGAACCGGCCCTGCTTGCCCTTCAGCAGGTCGGACAGCGACTTCAGCGGGCGGTTACCGGGACCGGTGACCGGGCGGCCGCGGCGGCCGTTGTCGAACAGCGCGTCGACGGCCTCCTGCAGCATCCGCTTCTCGTTGTTGACGATGATCTCGGGCGCGCCGAGGTCGATCAGTCGCTTCAACCGGTTGTTGCGGTTGATGACGCGGCGGTACAGGTCGTTCAGGTCGGACGTGGCGAAGCGGCCACCGTCGAGCTGCACCATCGGGCGCAGGTCCGGCGGGATGACCGGGACGCAGTCCAGGACCATGCCCTGCGGGTTGTTGCGGGTCGCCTGGAAGGCGGCAACGACCTTGAGGCGCTTGAGCGCACGCAGCTTCTTCTGGCCCTTACCGCTGCGGATCGTCTCGCGCAGGATGTCGGCCTCGGCGTCGACGTCGTAGTCACCCAGCAGCTTCTGGATGGCCTCCGCGCCCATGGCACCGGTGAAGTAGTCGCCGTAGCGGTCGTACAGCTCGCGGTAGAGCAGCTCGTCCGCGATCAGCTGAGCGCGCTCGAGCTTGGTGAACGTGGACCAGATCTCGTCGAGGCGGTCCAGCTCGCGCTGGGCGCGGTCGCGGAGCTGGCGCATCTCACGTTCGCCACCCTCCTTGACCTTGCGGCGCACGTCGGACTTGGCACCCTCGGCCTCGAGCTCGGCCAGGTCGGCCTCGAGCTTCTGGGCGCGGGCCTCCACGTCGGCGTCGCGGCGGTTCTCGACGCGCTTGCGCTCGACCTGCATCTCGCTCTCGAGCGTCGGCAGGTCGTTGTGGCGCAGCTCGGCGTTCACGCCCACGATGACGTAGGCGGCGAAGTAGATGATCTTCTCGAGGTCCTTGGGGGCCAGGTCGAGCAGGTAGCCCAACCGGCTGGGGACGCCCTTGAAGTACCAGATGTGCGTGACCGGAGCGGCGAGCTCGATGTGGCCCATGCGCTCACGACGCACCTTCGCACGGGTCACCTCGACGCCGCAGCGCTCACAGATGATGCCCTTGAAGCGCACGCGCTTGTACTTGCCGCAGTAGCACTCCCAGTCCCTGGTGGGACCGAAGATCTTCTCGCAGAACAAGCCGTCCTTCTCAGGCTTGAGCGTGCGGTAGTTGATGGTCTCGGGCTTCTTGACCTCGCCGAAAGACCACTGGCGGATGTCGTCCGCGGTCGCGAGACCAATACGGAGCTCATCGAAGAAGTTGACGTCGAGCACGTCTACTCTCTTCCCCTTTTTAGATCGGTGGCAAAGGAGCTGGTCGGAGGGTCAGGGAGCACTGCGCGGGAGGCACTGTGCTCCCTGACCGGCGAGGTGACTAGTTGACGACGTCGTCCACGGAGGGCGACTCGGACCTCGACAGGTTGATGCCGAGGTTCGCGGCCGCGCGCTCCAGGTCCTCGTCGTCGCCGTCGCGCATCTCGATCGCGGCACCGTCCGAAGACAGGACCTCGACGTTGAGGCAGAGCGACTGCAGCTCCTTGAGCAGCACCTTGAAGGACTCCGGGATACCGGGTTCCGGGATGTTCTCGCCCTTGACGATGGCCTCGTAGACCTTCACGCGGCCGAGCACGTCGTCGGACTTGATGGTGAGCAGCTCCTGCAGGGTGTATGCGGCGCCGTACGCCTGCATCGCCCAGCACTCCATCTCACCGAAACGCTGACCACCGAACTGCGCCTTACCACCCAGCGGCTGCTGCGTGATCATCGAGTACGGGCCGGTCGAACGCGCGTGGATCTTGTCGTCGACCAGGTGCAGCAGCTTCAGGATGTACATGTAGCCGACCGACACCGGGAACGGGTACGGCTCACCGGAGCGACCGTCGAAGAGCTGCGCCTTGCCGTTCTCCTTGACCATCCGCTCACCGTCGCGGTTCGGGATGGTGGAGCCCAGCAGACCCGTGATCTCTTCTTCCTTCGCACCGTCGAACACCGGCGTGGCGGTCTTCGTGCCCGGCTCGACGTCGTACAGCTCCTCGGACAGGTTCTTCGCCCAGTCCGGGTCGCCGTTGATGCTCCAGCCCTGCTTGGCGATCCACCCGAGGTGGGTCTCCAGCACCTGGCCGATGTTCATACGACGCGGCACACCGTGGGTGTTCAGGATGATGTCGACCGGCGTGCCGTCCTCGAGGAACGGCATGTCCTCCGCGGGGAGGATCTTGCCGATGACGCCCTTGTTGCCGTGGCGGCCGGCGAGCTTGTCGCCGTCCTGGATCTTGCGCTTCTGGGCCACGTAGACGCGGACGAGCTCGTTCACGCCCGGAGGCAGCTCGTCGTCGTCCTCACGCGAGAAGACGCGGATGCCGATGACCTTGCCGTACTCGCCGTGCGGCACCTTCAGCGACGTGTCGCGGACCTCGCGCGCCTTCTCACCGAAGATCGCGCGGAGCAGGCGCTCCTCGGGCGTCAGCTCGGTCTCGCCCTTGGGCGTGACCTTGCCGACGAGGATGTCGCCCGGCTGGACCTCGGCACCGATGCGGATGATGCCGCGCTCGTCCAGGTCGGCCAGGACCTCTTCGGAGACGTTCGGGATGTCCCGGGTGATCTCCTCGGCGCCGAGCTTCGTGTCGCGGGCGTCGATCTCGTGCTCCTCGATGTGGATCGAGGTGAGAACGTCGTCCTGCACGAGGCGCTGCGACAGGATGATCGCGTCCTCGTAGTTGTGGCCTTCCCACGGCATGATCGCCACGAGCAGGTTCTTGCCGAGCGCCATCTCGGCGTTCTCGGTGCAAGGACCGTCGGCCAGAACCTGACCCGCCTCGATCCGGTCGCCCTCGTTGACGATGGGCTTCTGGTTGATGCAGGTGCCCTGGTTCGAGCGGCGGAACTTGTGCAGCGCGTAGGTGTTGCGCGCACCGTCGTCGGCCATGACGGTGATGTAGTCGGCGGAGACCTCCTCGACCACACCCGTCTTCTTCGCGACGACGACGTCACCGGCGTCGACGGCAGCGCGCAGCTCCATACCGGTGCCGACCAGCGGCGACTCGGAGCGGAGCAGCGGCACGGCCTGACGCTGCATGTTCGCACCCATCAGGGCGCGGTTGGCGTCGTCGTGCTCGAGGAACGGGATCATGGCGGTCGCTGCCGACACCATCTGGCGCGGCGAGACGTCCATGTAGTCGACGTCGGTCGGGTCGATGAACTCGACCTCGCCGCCCTTCTTGCGGACCAGGACGCGGTCGTCGGTGAAGTTGCCCTCGTCGTCGGTCGGCGAGTTCGCCTGCGCCTTGACGTAGCGGTCTTCCTCGTCCGCGGTCAGGTAGTCGATCTGGTCGGTGACCCGGCCGTCGACGACCTTGCGGTACGGCGTCTCGATGAAGCCGAACGGGTTGACCCGCGCGTAGCTCGACAGCGATCCGATCAGACCGATGTTCGGGCCTTCCGGCGTCTCGATCGGGCACATGCGGCCGTAGTGCGACGGGTGGACGTCGCGGACCTCCATGCCCGCCCGCTCACGGGACAGACCACCCGGACCCAGCGCCGACAGGCGACGCTTGTGGGTCAGGCCCGCCAGGGGGTTGGTCTGGTCCATGAACTGCGACAGCTGCGAGGTGCCGAAGAACTCCTTGATCGCCGCCACGACGGGACGGATGTTGATCAGGGTCTGCGGCGTGATGGCCTCGACGTCCTGCGTGGTCATGCGCTCGCGGACGACGCGCTCCATGCGGGACAGACCGACGCGGATCTGGTTCTGGATCAGCTCACCAACGGTGCGCAGGCGGCGGTTGCCGAAGTGGTCGATGTCGTCGACCTCGACGGGAACCACGGTGCCGTCGGCACCGTCCATCTGCGTCTCACCGGCGTGCAGGCGGACGAGGTACTCGATCGTCGTGACGATGTCGTCCTCGGTCAGCACACCGGTGTTGATCTCACTGGTGACGCCGAGCTTCTTGTTGATCTTGTACCGGCCGACCTTCGCCAGGTCGTAGCGCTTGTCCTTGAAGAACAGGTTCTCCAGCAGGGCCTGCGCCGACTCCTTCGTCGGCGGCTCGCCCGGACGCAGCTTGCGGTAGATGTCGAGCAACGCCTCGTCGGTACCCGCGGTGTGATCCTTCTCGAGCGTGGTCAGCAACGTCTCGCTGAACGCGAACCGCTCGCGGATCTGCTCGGTGCTCCAGCCCAGAGCCTTCAGCAGCACCGTCACCGGCTGGCGACGCTTGCGGTCGATGCGGACACCAACGGTGTCGCGCTTGTCGACGTCGAACTCCAGCCAGGCACCCCGAGACGGGATGATCTTGACGCTGAAGACGTCCTTGTCCGTCGTCTTGTCGACCGCGGTGTCGTAGTAGACACCAGGCGAACGCACGAGCTGAGAGACCACCACGCGCTCAGTGCCGTTGATGATGAACGTGCCCTTGTTCGTCATCATCGGGAAGTCACCCATGAACACCGTCTGGCTCTTGATCTCGCCAGTGGTGTGGTTGGTGAATTCCGCCGTGACGAACAACGGTGCCGCGTACGTCATGTCCTTGTCCTTGCACTCTTCGGTCGAGGCCTTGACCTCGTCGAAGCGCGGGTCGGAGAAGGACAGTGACATGGAGCCGGAGAAGTCCTCGATCGGCGAGATCTCGTTGAGGACCTCTTCGAGGCCGCCCGTCGGGGTCTCGTCGCCGGCGTCGACGCGGCGCTGGAACCACGCCTCATCGCCGGTCAACCACTCAAAGGACTGGATCTGCAGGTCAAGCAGGTTGGGCGTCGAAAGCGGCTCGTGAATCTTCGCGAACGAGACCCGCTTCGGCGCTCCAGGGATCCCCGACGTGGAGTTGGTCGCAGCAGTGGCCTTGGTCGCGCGAGAGATCGCCAAGATGCGTCCTTCCAGGGACAAATAGCTGGCTAGAGCGAACTAGCACGGCTGTCAAGGGTGCGGCGCTGCTCGACTAATCCACGCTCTCGGCGAAGGGCAAGCGGAAAATGGGCAGCGCAAAGGGGCAGTCTAGCCACGCGCACGGCGACTGTCGAGAGGCACCTGGAAGGACCCTCCTCTTGCTCACCGACAGAGTGACCCTGCATGAGCGCGCAGTCAAGATGTGGACAGTCGATCCACCCTGTGGATGGAGCGCCATTTACCGACTGTCACCCATTTGACCTGCATAAACACGCGTGCGGCCGATTTGGTGGGAAGTTGGCGGCTTCAAGCGGACTAACAGAGCGCCACGAGATTTGTGTGACCGAGATCACGCGTGTCGGGACTGGCGGAGGGTGTCTCAGGGGTGCTTCCAGGGCATGCCCGAGGGTTGTTGATCTTAGGACACGACGAAGCCCGGGCCGAAACCGGCCCGGGCCAAACGACTTGCCTGGGTCAGCAGCCCTGGAGCTGACGGTTCTGGTCTGCCGTCGCGCCGAACATCTCCATGTTGTCGATCTTCCAGCGGCCGCCGTCGTCGATGGCGCTCACCCGGAGCATGGCGGTGCCGCCGCCCGACTGGTTGTCGGTGGTGCGGGTGGTGACCTGGTCGGCGAAGACCAGGACGGTGGCGCGGCCGTCCTTCAGGGACGAGACGGCGGAGGAGACGACCCGGACGGTCACGACCAGCTTCTGCTGGGGCGCGACTTCCTTCACCGGGCCGAACACGGCGTTGTACTGGCACAAGGCCTTGCCGGTGAGCAGTTCGCGGGCCGCCTTCTCGGTGGACTCGACGTCGGCGAAGTTGTACGAGAAGGACTTCTCGACGGCCTCGCGGATCTGGCCGTTCACCGCCGAGGTGGTCGCCGAGTCGACGAGGGCGGCGTCGTAGGACACCGCGCGCGACTTGAAGAGGAAGAAGCCGCCGAGGCCGCCCAGCAGCACACCGACCACGACCAGGGCCACCGGCAAGATCCACGACGGCCGGGAGGGCACAGCGGGTTCGACCGGCTCGGCAGCGGCCTTCTTCTCACCGACAGGCTTCTTCTCACCGGTCGGCTTCTTCGACGAAGCGGGCGGCGGCGTCCACTCGACCGCCTCCGGCGCCTTCAGCTCGTCGGCCTCCTGCTCCTCCGCCAGCTCCTCGATCTCCGGAGCCCCCGCGGCCTCGAGGACCTCGGGAGCCGGTGCCTCTTCGGCGGCGCGGCGGTGCAGGCCGGCGACCTTCGGGCGGCCTCCGGACGGTGGCGTGGGGATGGGGCGGCGGCGAGGTCCAGGCACGTGCGCGTCCAATCAGACGCCCGCCCGCAACGGACCCAGCTGCGAAAGCTTCCAGCCGTCCTCGGTGCGGGTGAGCTTGGTCAGGTACCGGTTGATCTTCGTGACCTTCTGGCCATCGGCAGGGGTCACCGTGCTCTCGACCACCGCGATCATGGACGCGGTGCCGGCGCGGTCGTCGAGCTCGGTGATCGCCGAGTCCAGGACCTTCGAGGTGGTCACGGACTTGGCGTCGACCAGTTGCTTCTTGCGCGAGTCCTTGTCCTTGTCGATCTCCGCGCGCAGCTCGCCGGTCGACGAGTTGAGCCAGCGCTGCAGGTCCTCGTCGACCTTCTGGTAGTCCAAGGTCAGGAAGTTCGAGATGCCGACCTGGCCGGAGCGCAGGGCGTCGTCGCGCGCCGCGGCGAACGACGACTCCGACGAGTGCGCGGAGCTGTACCAGACGAAGCCGCTGAACACGGCGAACACGAGCATCACCACGGCGAAGACCGCGGCGAGCGCTGTGAAGATCCGCACTACTTCTTCTCCTCCGGCAAACCGAGCAGCTGGCCCAGCGACGTCAGCAGCGGCAACTCCGGAGCCGCCTGCTGCCCGGTCGGCTCCAGGCCCGGCTGCGTCGTCGCGTTGCCAACCGGCGTCGTCGGCGTTCCACCGTACGGCGCATTCTGCGAGCCTCGCACCGAGGTCGCCGAACCGCGCGCGAGAGCGCAGTACGCCTGCGTGTTCAACGGCGCCGCGGACGTGTCGTTGCCCTGACGGATCTTGGTGCCCTCGTAACCCACGGTGCACGGCATCGGGTCGAACACGTTCAGCGCGAGGCCGAAGTGCGCGGACCCGTCGCCCGGCGCCACGGTGAAGCCACCGCCGACGGCGAGGGGGTACGTCACCGCGATCTGCTCCAAACCATCACGCCTGGTCACGAGGATGTTCGAGGTGGTCAGCAGGTTCGCGAACACCACACCGAGGTTCGGCCCGCTCTCCTTCAGCAACGCCGACACCTGCTGCGAGGCCGGCGGCACCGCCACGATCAACCGGCGGATGTCGCCGTCGGACGCCTTCAGCTGCTCCGCGATCAACCGCAGGTCACCGCTGAACGACCGGATCGCGCCACCCTGCGCGGCCTGCGTGGACAGCACGATCTTGCCGTCCTTGAGCAGCTGCGTCGTCTGCGGCAGGTGCTCCTTGGCCGCCGCCGTGAACGCCGCGGTGTTGTCGATCAGCACCTGCAGGTCGCCACCGGTGCCGCTGAACGCCGTGTGCAGCTCGTCGACGACGGTGCGCAGCGAGTCGGTGGGCACCGACGAGGCGAACGCGTCCAGGTTGGACAGCAGGCCGTCGACCGGCGGCGGCGTCTTGGTGGCCGACCGCGGGATGACCGACCCGGCCTCCAGATAGGGCCCGGAGTCGCTCTTCGGCCGCAGGTCGACGTACTGCTCACCCACGGCCGAGCGGTTCGCCACCACTGCCTCGGTCGACGCGGGCACGCGCGGCGCGTCCGAGTCGAGTTCCAGGTCGACCTCGATGCCCTCGGAGGTCAGCCGCAGCTGCCCGACCCGGCCGATCGTGACGCCGCGGTACGTGACCTCGGCGTTGGTGAAGATGCCGCCCGAATCCGCGAGCTGCATCGTCACGACCGTCGACGACGACTTGAACAGGCCCACGTACGTCGCGCTGACGTACGAGATGCCCAGCAACGCGACCAGCACGAACGCGCCGATCTTGAGCTTGGTGCCGCGTGTGATCACTTGCGACCTCCCAGCAGGCCGCCGAGCAGATCGCCCAGCCCGGACCCGGTTCCGGTGCCGGGGCTGAGACCGGGCAGCGGGATGTTCGGCAACGGCAACGGCGTGCCCGACGGGATCAACGAGTCCAGCGGGGACTGCCGCGACCGGCCGAGGTTGTCGAGGATGTTGCCGAGGTTCAGGTCGAGGTCGGCGTAGAGGTTCGTGTAGTCGCCCTTGATGCCGTCGACCGCCGCGTCCGGGAACGGGTAGGTCAGCAACAGCTCGAACGCCTTGGGCAGGTTCTGCCCAGACTCCGCCAGCTTCTGCAACGTCGGCTGCAACGCCTTCAGGTCCGCCACGATGTCGTCCCGGCTCTTGTTCACCGTGTCCACCGCGACGTCCGAGAGCTTGTCCAGGGACTTCAGCAACGTCACGAGCTGCGTGCGCTGCTCGGCGATCACGCGCAGACCGGGCTCGAGGTCCGTCAGCGCCACCGCGATCTTCTCCCGCTGGTCAGCCAACGTCCCGGCGAGGCGGTTGATCGAGTCGAGCGCGCGGACGATCTCCGCCTTGTGCTTGTCCAGCTCCCCGACGAACGTGTTCAGGTTGCCCAGCAGCGAGCGGATCTGCTGCTCGTTGCCCTGCATCGCGTTGTTGAGCTCCTTGGTGATGTTCTGCAGCTGCGCCACACCACCACCGTTGAGCAGCAACGACAACGCGCCGAAGACCTCTTCGACCTCGGGGTTGCGGTTGGTCCGGTCAAGCGGGATCACCGCGTTGTCGGCGAGCTTGGCCTCCACCGCCTGTGTTTGATCATTTTTGGGAGGCTTGCCCAGCTCGACAAACTTCTCACCCAGCAACGCGGACTGCCGCAGCTTGGCGAACGCGTTGGCCGGCAGCTGCACGTCGCCGTTGACCAGCATCGTGACCTCGGCGGTCCAGCCGTCCGGAGCGAGGTCGATCTGCTCGACCCGTCCCACCGGCACGTCGTTGACCTTCACGCCCGCCTGCGGCACCAGGTCCAGCACGTCCTTGAACTGCGCCTTCACCCGGTACGGGTGGTCACCGACGTCGGCGCCACCGGGCAGCGGCATGTTGTAGACGCCGTCGAACCCACCGGAACCGCACCCCGTCAACGCGAGCGCTGTCAAAGCGATCAGGAGCTTCTTCATCGCGGCTGACCCCCGAGCGGCAGGGGCAGCGGCAGCTTGCCCGCGTTGAGGTCGCTGACGATCTGCGCCGGCGACTGCAGCGGCACCGCACCCGACAGGATCGGCTCCAGCTGCTTGCACGTCTGCGCGAGGATCGGCGGCACGTTGTTCGGCGTCGCCTGCTGCACCAGCTTGCAGACCAGCACGATCGGCGGCTGGTTCAGCTCGTTGATGTCCGCGCGGGTGTCGAGCGTGCCGGACGCCGCGTTGTAGGAGTTCTGCAGGTTGCCCAGTGCCAGCGGCGCCACGTCGAGCGTCTCCGCCAGCGCCGCCCGCTGGTTCACCAGCACCTGCGTGATCGAGGCGAGCTTGTCCACATTGGACTTGAGCACCTCGCGGTTGTCCTTGATGAAGCCCTGCACCTGCTGCAACGCCGTCGCCAGCTCGCTCAACGCGGCACCGAGGTCACCGCGCTCGTCGGCCAGCAGCTTCGTGACGTCGGCGAGCTGCTTGTTGAAGTCCCGCACCTGGCTGTCGTTCGCGGCCAGCATCGCGGTGAACTTCTGCAGGTTGTCGACGGTCGCGAACAGGTCCTCTTTGGACCCCGACAGCGTCCGCGTGGCCTGGCCGAGGTTCTTCAACGTGTCGTTGAGCGCCTGGCCGTTGCCTTCGAGGTTCTTCGCGGCCGAGTTCAACAGGTCCGCCAAGGCACCGTCGGCGTTCGCCCCGTTGGGCCCCAACGCGGTCGTGAGCTTGTCCAGTGACTGGTAGAGCTCGTCCAGCTCGACCGGCGTCGCGGTGCGCTCGCGCGGGATCACGGCGTTGTCGCCCATCGTCGGCCCACCGGTGTAGGCGGGCGCGAGCTGCACGTACCGGTCGCTGACCACGCTCGGCGAGACCACGACTGCCTGCGCGTTCTGCGGGATCCGGACGTCGCGGTCGACCGTGAAGACGACCTTGACCGTCTTGCCCTCCGGCGTGACCTCGTCGATCGTGCCGACCTTCACGCCGAGCACCCGCACGTCACCGCCGGGGTAGACGCCGACGGCCGCGGCGAAGTGCGCGGTCACCTTGCGCTCGTTCATGCCGGAGAAGATCCACCACAGCGCCGCGGTCGCGACGAGCGCGAGCACGCACGCCATCGCGATGCCGCGTCCGAGCTTGGAGCCGGCCACATCAGTCATCGCTGCACCCCCGGAGGCAGGCAGCCTTCCTCGTTGAACCCGACGAGGCCGAGGTTCACCGAAGGCGGCAGCAGACCGCAGATGTAGGTGTCGAACCAGCGCCCGTTGCCCAGGGTGTTCGCGAACACCCGGTAGAACGGCGCCAGCAACGTGAGGCTGCGGTCGAGGTTGTCCTGGTTGCGCTGCAGGATCGTGGTGACCTTGCCTAGCTGCTCCAGGGCGGGCTTGAGCTGGTTCTGGTTGTCCTGCACCAGACCGCTGAGCTCACGGGACAGGTCGCGCGTGCCGGTCAGCAGCGCGCTGATCGCCTCGCGCCGCTTGCGGATCTCGCCGAGCAGCAGGTTGCCGTCGGAGAGGAGCTTCTCGAACTCCTCGTTGCGGTCGGCCAGCGTCTTGGTCAGCTTCCTGGTGTTGTCCAGGAGCTTGGCCAGCTGCTCGTCGCGCGACGAGATCGTCTTCGACAGGGCGGACAGGCCGTCCAGCGCGCCCCGCACGTGCTCCGGTGAGTTCTTGAAGGTGTCGGACAGCACCGTGAAGCTGTCCGCGAGCTGCTTGGTGTCGATCTGGCCGACGGTCGTCGCGAGCCCGTTGAACGCCTCGTTCACGTCGTACGGCGCGAGCGTGCGTTCCTTCGGGATCGGGTCGCCCGGCGAGAGCGGCTGCTGACCCTGCGGGTCGAGCGACAGGAACTTCTGGCCCAGCAACGTCTTGATGCGGATCATCGCGGTCGTCCGGTCGCCCACCCAGGCGTCCTTGACCTTGAACGTCACCCGCACCCGGTCGCCGTTGAGCTTGACCTTGGTGACCTTGCCGACCTTCACGCCGGCGACGCGGACCTCGTTGCCAGGGACCAGCCCCGCCGCCTCGCTGAAGTCCGCGGCGTAGCTCGTGCCACCGCCGACGATCGGCAGGTCGTCCGAGTAGAACGCGGCCAGCAACAGCAGCGCGATGAGTGTCAGGCTGATCGCGCCGGTCCTGATCGGGTTGCGCTGTTTCATCGGCGGCACCTCTGCTGTGTCACCGGCAACGCCGTGATCGGAATCGGGTTCGAGATGACCGGCGGGACGGAGACCTTGCCGCTCGCCTCGCACAGGTAGAAGTTGAACCACGAGCCGTAGGTCGCGGTGCGCGTGATGGTCTCCAGCTTGTTCGGCAGCTTCTGCAGGAAGCCGTCGACGATCTGCTCGTTGTCCGCCAGGTTCTTCGAGACCAGGCCGAGCTGCGCGATGTCGTTCTTCAACGGCTCGCGGCCCTGCTCCAGCAGCCCGGCGGTGGCGTTGGTCAGGTCGCCGAGCGCGGTGATCGCGTCACCGATCGGCTGGCGGTCCTGTGCAAGGCCGGAAACCAGTTGCTGCAACGTGATCACGAGGCTGTTGAAGTCCTGGTCGCGCGAGTTCACGGTGTCGAGCGCGGTGTTGAGGTTGTCGACGACCTCGCCGATCACCTTGTCCTTGCTCGCCAGCGTGCTGGTCAGCGACGCCGTGTGCTGCAGCAGGCTGTCGATCGTGCCGCCTTCTCCCTGCAGCACCTGGATGATCTCGAACGACAGCTTGTTCACGTCCTCCGGCGACAGCGCCTGGAAGAGCGGCTTGAAGCCGTTGAACAACACCGTCAGGTCGAGCGCGGGCTTGGTGCGCTCCAGCGGGATCGTGCCGCCCTCTGGCAGCACCGCCTTGGTGTCACCGGTGCCGGATTCGAGCGCGATGTACCGCTGCCCGACCAGGTTGCGGTACTTGATCGTCGCGATGACCGACCCCGGCAGCTTGCGGTCGCCATCGATCGAGAAGTCGACCTCGGCGGTCTTGCGGTCGACGACCTTGATCTCGTCGACCTGCCCGACGCGCACACCGGCGATGCGGATGTCGTCACCCTCGTTCAACGCCGTGACGTCGGTGAACCGCGCCTTGTAGTCCGTGGCACCGGCCAGGTTCACGTTGGCGATGGTCACCGCGAGCAGCGTCGTGGCGAGGATCGTCACCACCGCGAAGGTGATCAGCTTGAGCAGCGGGGCGAGCACACCCTTCACTTGACCGTCACCTCCGTCCCGCGCACGAGCGGTCCGAGCAGCAGGCTCGACCAGCTGGGCATGTCACGCGGGTCCATGCCGAGCTGCGGCCCGTAGAGCGCCGCGATCAACCGGGCTTCCTCCGGGGAGTTGGCGAGCCGCAGCACGTCCTGCGCCGACGACGTCGACGTCACGTTGCCCGCGTTGGCAGGCGGCAGGATCCCGTCGTTGGCGACACGGGCGGGCGGCGGCGCGGACGAGCCGTCGTTCACCGGCCCCTCCGGCGGGTACTGCGGGAACGGGTCCGGCCGCGGCACGAGGTCGTAGCAGCGGGGTCCGCGCTTGTCCTTGTACTCGGGTTCGTCCAGGTTCGGCTTGTACTTGCCGCGGTTCTGCGTGATCTCCAGCGTGATGTGCAGGCCAGGCTCGTTGGTGCCCTCGCCGAAGGCCTTGCTGATGACCGGCTCGAACTCCGCGAGCCCCTTGAGCAGGCACGGGTACTCGGGCGCGTACTTGGCCAGCAGCTCCAGCGTCGGGCGGCTGGTGTCGGCGAGCGCGATGAGGTTGTTCTTGTTGACCGTGACGAAGCTCGTGAGGTCCTGCGACGTCGTGGTGAGCGACCCGTACAGCGCGAGCAGGTTGTCCCGCTGCTCCACGACCGTCTTGGTCGTCGTGGTCATGTCGTTGAGCGCCTGCAACAGGTCCGGCGCGGCGTCCGAGTAGACGTTGGCGACATCCGCGAGCTTGGAGATGTTCTCCTTCAACGCGGGCAGCTGCGGGTTGAGTTCACCGAGGTACTGGTCGAGCGACACCAGCGTCTGACCGAGCGGCTTGCCCCGCCCGTCCAGCGCCTGCGACAGCGCGGTCAGCGTGGTGGCGAGCTTCTCCGGCTGAATGGCCTGCAGCACCGGCATCAGGTTGTCCAGCACGCGTTCCAGCTCGATCGCACTGCTGGTCTTGTCCTGCTCGATGACGGCGCCGGCCTTGATGGCCGCGCTCTTCTGCTGCGGCAGCACCAGGTTCACGTACCGCTCACCGAACAACGTCTTGGGCAGCAGGCGCGCGCTGACGTTGCCGGGGATCTCGTTGACCTTGTCCGGCAACAGCGCGAGCTCCAGCTCGGCCCCGTTGCCGCTGCTGCGGATGGCCTTCACCGACCCGACGATCAGCCCGCGCACCTTCACGTCGCTGGCCGTCTGCAGCTGGTTGCCGATGTGGTCGGTCTTGAGCGTGACCTTCACGTAGTCGCCGAAGGCGTCCTTGTACAGCGCCACCGTGAGCGACAGGAACATGGCGATCGCGAGGAGGAACGCGATACCGAGAATGCGTTTCCTCATCCCGCGATCCTCACCGTCGTCGTGGCACCCCAGATCGCGAGGCTCAGGAAGAAGTCGAGCAGCGCGGTCGTCACGATCGCCGTCCGCACCGCCCGGCCGACCGCCACACCCACGCCCGCCGGACCGCCACTGGCCCGGTAGCCGTAGTAGCAGTGCGTCATGATGATCACGACCGCGAAGACCAGCACCTTGCCGAACGACCAGAGCACGTCGATCGGAGGTAGGAACAGGTTGAAGTAGTGGTCGTACGTACCGGCCGACTGCCCGTAGAACTCCACCGTGATCGTCCGCGCCGCCAGGTAACTCGTCAGCAGCCCGATCACGTACAGCGGGATGATCGCCACGAACCCGGCGATGATCCGCGTGGTCACCAGGAACGGCAGGCTCGGAATGCCCATGACCTCGAGCGCGTCGATCTCCTCGGAGATCCGCATGGCACCGAGCTGGGCCGTGAAGCCAGACCCGACCGTGGCGCTCAAAGCGAGACCGGCGACCAGTGGCGCGATCTCACGGGTGTTGAAGTACGCGGACACGAACCCGGCGAACGCGGACGTGCCGATCTGGTTGAGGGCCGTGAAGCCCTGCAGACCGACGACCGTTCCCGTGAACACCGACAGCCCGACCATCACACCGATCGTGCCGCCGATGACCGCCAGCGCCCCGGACCCGAAGCTGACCTCGGCCAGCAGCCGCAGGGTCTCCTTCATGTACCGCTTGAGCGCACGAGGCGTCCACGCCAGCGCCTTGAGGTAGAACGCCAGCTGGTCGCCGAATCCGTCCAGAGCGGACAGCGCCTTGTTCGCCATCGTCAGCTCCCCTTCGCGGGCACGACCTGCAGGTAGATCGTGGTGAGAACGAAGTTGACGAAGAACAACAGCAGGAACGTGATGACCACGGCCTGGTTCACCGCGTCACCCACGCCCTTGGGCCCACCGGCCGGGTTGAGACCCCGGTACGCGGCCACGATGCCCGCGATGAACCCGAAGATCAGCGCCTTGATCTCACTGATCCACAGGTCCGGCAGCTGGGCGAGGGCGGAGAAGCTCGCCAGGTAGGCACCAGGCGTGCCGTCCTGCATGATCACGTTGAAGAAGTAGCCACCGAGCACACCGACGACGCTGACCATGCCGTTGAGCAGCACCGACACCAGCATCGCCGCCAGCACTCGCGGCACGACCAGGCGCTGGATCGGACTCACGCCGAGGACTTCCATGGCGTCGATCTCTTCACGGATCTTGCGCGAGCCGATGTCCGCACAGATCGCACTACCGCCCGCACCAGCGATCAACAGCGCCGTCACGATCGGACTGGCCTGCTGAATGATCGCCAGCACGCTGGCCGCACCGGTGAACGACTGCGCACCGATCTGCCGCGTGAGGCTGCCGAGCTGCAACGCGATGACCGCACCGAACGGAATCGACACCAGCGCCGTCGGCAACACCGTCACGCTGACGATGAACCAGCTCTGCTGAATGAACTCCCGCAGCTGGAACGGCCTGCGGAACGAGGTCCGCACCACGTCGATCCCGAGCTGACAAAGCTTCCCGGTCTCCCGCAGCGCCCCAGCGCCGGGAAACGTCGTAGGCGCGGTCACAGCACACCACCCTGACGCGGCCAGGGGCTGGGCGTGGGCGCCTGCGCGGGCGCACCGGCATGCACGTTGTACCGAGCCAAATCGTCCGGCGTGAGGCTCGCGATAATCCCCTGCTGCGCCTCGTACGGCAGCTGATGAATGATCGACATAACTCGGTCTTTCCGCCTGCGCACCGCATCCCGGAACGGCAGTCCGGGCGTCGGCTCCAACTGCGGCACAACCCCGCGCATGTCCTCGTCCGGCGACCCGTCCGAGTGCCCGGCATCCGCGTGGGCCTGCTCGGCAGCCATCGTGGCCTGGTCCTTCTCCTCGGACATGCCGATCGGCCCGAGCCGCCGCCCGTTGAGGAACTGCTCCACAACCGGCTCGTCACTGGTCAGCAGCACTTCGCGCGGCCCGAACATGACGAGTTCCCGCCGGAACAACATCCCGAGGTTGTCCGGCACGGTCCGGGCAATGTTGATGTTGTGCGTGACGATCAGAATCGTCGCGTCGATCTGAGCGTTCAAATCGATGAGGAGCTGGCTCAGATACGCCGTGCGCACCGGGTCCAGCCCGGAGTCCGGCTCGTCGCACAAAATGATCTCGGGATCCAGCACCAGCGCCCTCGCGAGCCCGGCCCGCTTGCGCATACCGCCGGAAATCTCACCGGGCAGCTTCTTCTCCGCCCCGACGAGACCGACCATCTCCATCTTCTCAAGAACAATCCTGCGAACCTCGGCCTCCGTCTTGCGAGTGTGCTCCCGCAACGGAAACGCGATGTTGTCGTACAGATTCATCGACCCGAACAGCGCACCGTCCTGAAACAGCACGCCGAACATCTTCCGAATCTCGTACAACCGATGCTCGGAACACCGGACAAGATCCGTCCCATTGATGACGATCTTGCCCTGCTCCGGCTTGAGCAGCCCGACCAACGACTTCAGGAACACGCTCTTGCCAGTACCGGACGGCCCGAGCATCACGCTGACCTCACCCGGCGGCAACGTGAGCGAGACGTCCTGCCAGATGGTCTGCTTGCCGAAGGACTTGGTCAGGCCCTCAACGACCACCTCGACGCCCATCCGCACCTCCGCACACGCCCAAGACGCCGAGGCGATCGGCGTCACACTGGGGCAACGAGTTCGTTCGCGGCAGGTTACTCACCAGTTGGCCTAATGCCGGTTGCGTTCAGATAACACCACACAGCGTGACCTCGCAAAACGGTCACAGCCACCTAGACCACTGCCCGACAACCGGGAAATTCACGACACATGTGAGCCCGAGCACACCAGGCGAAGCCGCGGGCGAGCCGGAACAGGACTCGCCCTACGCAAGCCGGCCACCCGCCCGGTCGCGGAAACGCAAAACGGGCGTGCACCCCCGTTGAAAGGTGCACGCCCGTCAAGGCACTGCAAAGGCAGAGCGCAAGCCCCCGAAGGGGCTCAGATCACTTGAGGGTGATCTTGGCGCCGGCAGCCTCGAGCTTCTCCTTGGCGGCGTCGGCGACGTCCTTCGCCACGCCCTCGAGGATCGCCTTCGGAGCGGACTCGACCAGCTCCTTGGCCTCCTTCAGGCCCAGGCCCGAGACGACCTCGCGGACGACCTTGATGACCTGGATCTTCTTGTCGCCGGCCGACTCGAGGATGACGTTGAAGTCCGTCTGCTCCTCGACCTCGGCAGCGCCACCGGCGGCGGGGCCGGCAACAGCGGCAACGGCGACCGGAGCCGCGGCGGTGACCTCGAAGGTCTCCTCGAACTGCTTCACGAACGCGGACAGCTCCAGGAGGGTCATCTCCTTGAAAGCGTCGAGCAGCTCGTCGGTGCTGAGCTTCGCCATGATCGGCGTTCCTTTCTATGTCCCGCGCGAAAGCGTCGGGTGTGTCTTCGGGTGATCAGCTTTCGGCGGGAGCGTCGGCCTCGGCGGCGGGAGCCGCAGCGGCCTTCTTCTCCTGCAGGGCAGCAGCCAGGCGAGCGACCTGGGATGCCGGGGCGTTGAACAGACCCGCGGCCTTGGCCAGGTTGCCCTTCATCGCGCCCGCGAGCTTCGCGAGCAGCACCTCACGGGTCTCGAGGTCTGCAATCGCAGTGACCTCGTCGACCGAGAGGGGGCGGCCATCCATGTAGCCGCCCTTGATGATCAGGGCCTTGTTGTCCTTCGCGAAGTCGCGGATCGCCTTGGCGGCGTCGACGGGCTCGCCCTCGACGAACGCGATGGCGGTCGGACCGGACAGAAGAGCCTCGAGGCCCTCCACGCCGGCGTCCGCAGCAGCGAGCTTGACGAGCGTGTTCTTCGCGACGGTGTACTTGGTGCCCGCGCCGAGAGCGCGACGCAGCGTGGTGAGCTGCGCCATGGAGAGGCCACGGTACTCAGTGACAACCGCTGCCGAGCTGGTGCGGAACTGATCCGCAAGCTCAGCGACCGCCGTAACCTTCGTGGGCTTCGCCATGATCGCCTCCTCTCTGGGCTGGGTTAGACCGCCAGCCGAGAAGGCTCCGAAACAACAAAAACGCCCTCGCGCATGAGCAGCACGGGGCGTCACAACTGACCTGAGCCTCGTCCTCCCTGCGCGGGCCGCCCGTGTTGCAACGGGGCCTTCGTTCTCCTCGCGGAGAAAACCAGCGGTCTTCGGTAGAACCACCGATGAGACTACGCGAGTCGTGTCCGCCGAACCAAATCGGCATGATGTGACCTGTGACAGACGAGCCCGGCAAGGACCTCGCGCCCCGCCAGCCGCAGCCTCCTACCCCTCAGGTGGACCCGGAGCAGCTCCGCCAGTTCCAGGAGTTCCAGCGCTTCCAGGAGTTCCAGCGCTACCAGGAGGCAACGGGTCAGGCGCCCCAGACGTTCGAGCCGCCCAAACGGCCGCGCCACTGGCTCCGCTGGTTGCTGATCTTCCTGGGCAGCAGCCTCTTCTGGCGTCTGTTCACCGCCGTCGCCGCACTCGTCACGGTCATGTGGGTCTACAACCACTTCTTCGGCACCGACGACCCCGGCGACATCGCCTCGGACAGCGGCGGCGTGACCGGCGCGGCCCAGGGCCTCTCCGCACCGGCCGGGCTGCAGGGCACCGTCGGCATGTTCTACAAGCACGTGTCGTTCGCCGACACGACCCGCGCCTGCACGCTCATCCTGCGCGAGGACACTCGTCAGAAGTTCGCCAACGCTCACGGCGCAAGCGATTGCGCGGCCGCGGTCAAGGAGCTGAAGACCAAGGTCACCAGCGTCGACAAGTACCAGCAGGTCATGTTCCCGCCGGAGATGCTCAAGACCCCGACGACCAGCAAGGTCACGATCAACTCGTGCGAGCTGACCGTGGAAGGCGGCCCGCGCCTGGGCACGTTCGTCGTGGAGAAGGTCGGCTCCGGCTGGGTCATCACCGACTGGTCCCCCAGCACCTGTGGTTGATCGGGGTGCATACCAAATGCACTGGGGGGTACCGAGCCCTGGCGGACGCGGTCACCACGTCCGGCCGCGTCGTCGGTGTCGACATCGACCAGAAGATGGTCGACGCCGCCAAGGCACGGTTCCACGGCCACCCGCACGTCGCGATCCACCTGGCCGACGGGCACGCGCTGCCGTTCGCGGACGCCACCTTCGACCGGGGCCCGCATGGATCGCGCCCTCCAGCACGTCGCAGACCCGTCCGCGGTCCTGGCCGAACTCCTGCGCGTGCTCAAGCCGGCCGGGCTGCCAGACTCGCCGAGCAAGCCGGCTTCGAGGTCGAGGCGGTGTACAGCGCCGCGCCGGTGTTCCGCGACTTCGCCTTGGCGGACACCATCTTCGCCTTCAGCCGCAACACGGAACGAGCGATCCGGGCAGGTGCGATCGACCGGGCGGACGGCGGGCGGTGGCTGGCCGAACTGCGAACCGGCGACTTCTTCGCGGCGCCGCTGATGTTCCTGCTGGTGGCCCGCAAACCCTTGTGACACAACGCGAACGGCCCCCGGAAGCTCCGGGGGCCGTTCACAGCAGAACTAGAACCGCGAGGCTCAGGCCTCGTCCACCAGCAGGTTGCGGGTGCGGTTCGGGTCAACCGGGATGCCAGGGCCCATCGTCGTGGAGACGGTGACCTTCTTGACGTACCGGCCCTTGGCGGCGGACGGCTTGGCGCGGAGCACCTCGTCCAGAGCAGCCGCGTAGTTCTCGACCAGCTTCTCGGGGTCGAACGACACCTTGCCGATGACGAAGTGCAGGTTGGCCTGCTTGTCAACGCGGAAGTTGATCTTACCGCCCTTGATGTCGTTCACCGCCTTCGTGACCTCGGGGGTCACGGTGCCGGTCTTCGGGTTCGGCATCAGGCCACGCGGGCCAAGGATGCGGGCGATGCGGCCGACCTTCGCCATCTGGTCGGGGGTCGCGATCGCGGCGTCGAAGTCGAGCCAGCCACCCTGGATGCGCTCGATCAGGTCCTCGGAGCCAACGGCGTCCGCACCGGCGGCCTCGGCCTCAGCGGCCTTGTCACCGGTTGCGAAGACGATCACGCGGGCGGTCTTGCCCGTACCGTGCGGCAGGTTCACGGTGCCGCGGACCATCTGGTCGGCCTTGCGAGGGTCGACGCCGAGGCGGATCGCAACCTCGACGGTGGAGTCCAGCTTCACCTTGGACGTTTCCTTGGCGAGCTTGGCGGCCTCCAGCGGCGAGTACAGCCGCTCCCGGTCCACCAGCTCGGCGGCGGCCTTGTAGGCCTTGCTGCGCTTCATAACTTCTGTCCTTACCGTGGATCAGTTCGTGGTGAATGAGCCGCGCTCGGCTCTCCCACGCTTGCTAAAAGAGGGTGTGATCAGCCTTCGACCGTGATGCCCATGGAACGGGCGGTGCCGGCGATGATCTTCGCGGCCTGGTCGATGTCGTTCGCGTTCAGGTCGACCATCTTGGTCTGGGCGATCTGGCGGACCTGCTCCATGGTCACCTTGGCGACCTTGAGGCGGTGCGGCTCGCCGGAGCCCTTCTCAACACCAGCGGCGGCGAGGATGAGTCGCGCGGCCGGCGGGGTCTTCAGCTTGAAGTCGAACGAACGGTCTTCGTACACGGAGATCTCAACCGGCACGACCTGACCGCGCTGCGACTCGGTCGCGGCGTTGTAGGCCTTGCAGAACTCCATGATGTTGACGCCGTGCTGACCCAGCGCGGGACCAACGGGCGGCGCCGGGTTGGCGGCACCAGCCTTGATCTGCAGCTTGATGATCGCTGACAGCTTCTTCTTCTTGGGTGGCATTGTCCGTACTTCCTGTTATTGCGGTGTCCGCGCGCGGCCCTGCCAGCCGCAGCGTGGCCGATCGGTCTCCCTTCGCAGGGAAACCGCTCAGATCTTGGAGACCTGGCTGAACGACAGCTCGACCGGCGTCTCCCGGCCGAAGATCGACACCAGGACCTTCAGCTTCTGGCCGTCCGCGTTGACCTCGCTGATCGTCGCGGGCAGCGTGGCGAACGGTCCGTCCATGACGGTGACCGACTCGCCCACCTCGAAGTCGACCTCGATGGTCGGCTTCGGCGCGGCGGTGGAGGCGGCCTTCTTGCCCTCGGCCGGCTTCTGCTCGCCCTGGGGGAGCAGGAACTTCAGCACCTCGTCGATCGTGAGGGGCGAGGGCTTGGAGGTGGCTCCGACGAACCCGGTCACGCCCGGCGTGTTGCGGACGGCGCTCCAGGACGCGTCGGTGAGCTCCATGCGGACCAGGATGTAGCCGGGCAGCACCTTGCGCTGCACCAGCTTGCGCTGGCCGTTCTTGATCTCGGTGACCTCTTCGGTCGGCACCTCGACCTGGAAGATGTAGTCCTCCATGTCGAGCGTGTGGATACGAGTCTCGAGGTTGGCCTTGACCTTGTTCTCGTAACCGGCGTACGAGTGCACGACGTACCAGTCGCCGGGCGCGTGGCGCAGGGCCTGACGCAGCTCTTCGGCGGGGTCGGCGATCTCTTCGTCGATCGGGGTCTCGTCGATCGCGAGGACGTCGACGTCCTCAGCGGTCTCGGTGGCCTCGTCCGCGACGTCGGTGTCCTCGTCGTCGGAGTCCACAGCGTCCGACTCGACCGTCTCGTCGAGCGCGGTGTCCTCGGACACCTCGTCGTCGAGCAGGTCGGTCTTCTCCTGGGCGTCTACGCCGTTATCGGAGGTCACTGTGGATCTCGCTTCCTGATTGCAGCGGCAGCTGTCCGGCTCAGCCGAACAACTCGAAAACAGCCGCGCCGAAGCCGAGGTCGAGAGCCCACACCAGCGCAACCATGAACACCACGAACACGAGGACAACGCCCGTGTAGGTGACGAGCTGCTTGCGCGTCGGCCAGATCACCTTGCGGAGTTCGCCGATGACCTCGCGGATGTAGCGGAAGAACCGCCCGATCAGCGAGGGACGCTTCTCCTGTCCTTCACGGGTCTTGGTCGGGCGACCCTTCTTCGCGTCCTCGTCCGACTCCTCGGACTTGGCGACGCTCTTCTTCGACTCAGCGCTGCTGCCGTCCTTGCGGGCGGCCGGGCGAGAGGAGGCACGACGTTCACGTCGCGCCGCAGCAGTGGACGGCCGGACAGCGCCTTCGCGCTCCTCCGGCTGGTCCTGCTCGCGGCCCTCGCTCATGCCGTCCTCCACTCGACCGATGACGCTTCGACAGCAGGGGCGACAGGACTTGAACCTGCAACCTGCGGTTTTGGAGACCGCTGCTCTGCCAGTTGAGCTACACCCCTTTGAGATCCCGAACGAGACCCCCTGGCGCACAAGATTGAAAGTGTACGGGAGCATCCCCGGACCACTCCAACCAGACCGCCCAAGCATTTGCCGAGCGGCCTGTCGCACAGCCTACCCATACGAGTGCCGAGAACACGAATCAGGGTCGGGCAACTGTGCCCGACCCCGTGTGTCAAAGAACACGTACGCGAGCAAAAGCCCCGGTCAGGACCGACTTGCCCGCGAAGGCCGCGTTGATGTTGACCTTCACAGTTCCGTCTTCGAAGTCCTTGGTGACTTTCGCGGACACCTCGACCAGTGCACCCTCGTCGTCGTTGGGCACCACGACCGGCCGGCCGAACCGGCAGCCGTACTCGACGATCGCGCCGGGGTCGCCGATCCACTCCGCGACGATCCGCGACGCCACGGCCATCGTCAGCATGCCGTGCGCGATGACGTCCGGGAGGCCGACGTCCTTCGCGGTCTTCTCGTTCCAGTGGATGGGGTTGAAGTCCAGCGAGGCGCCCGCGTAGCGGACCAGGTCGTCGCGCTTGAGGCGGACGGACAGCGCCGGCAGCTCGGTGCCGACTTCAGCGACGATCTTCGGAGTCACGCGTCTTCTCCCCTCACGACGAGCATCGACTTGGCGGTCGTGACGAGCTCGCCGTCGACCGTGCTGATCTCCGTCCGCACAGTCACCATGTCGTTGCCCATGCGGGACGTGATGGCGTCGATGTGCGCCACGCACACGAGCTGGTCGCCCGCGGTGATGGGGCGGTGGTGGGTGAAGCTCTGGTCGCCGTGCACGACCCGGCTGTAGTCGAGCTTCAGCTCCGGGTCGAACATGACCGTCTCGTTGGTCTTCATCGACACCACGATCGCGAACGTCGGCGGTGCGATGACATCCCTGTGCCCCAACGCCTTCGCGGCTTCGGCGTCGCGGTAGGCCGGGCTGGTCGCACCGATGGCGTCGGCGAACTCGCGGATCTTCTCGCGGCTCACGTCGTACGGCGTCGACGGCGGATAACTACGTCCGGTGAAAGCGGGGTCGAGAGGCACCTGAGCAGCCTATACGCCTGGAGAAACGGCGAGGCCCGCCCCAGTTGCGGGACGGGCCTCGTCGAAGATTCGCTACGCGCTCAGCGGGTTTCCTTGTGCGCGCGGTGCGTCTTGCAGTTCGGGCAGAACTTCTTGATCTCCAGGCGGTCCGGGTCGTTGCGCCGGTTCTTCCTGGTGATGTAGTTCCGGTGCTTGCACTCCTCGCACGCGAGGGTGATCTTCGGGCGTACGTCGGTTGCAGCCACGGTCCTTGCCTTCCTGAGAGCGCACTCGCCCCGGCCTCAGAGTGAGGCACCCGGTGCGGGCTTACCGCCCGGCGGGGATCTTGCTGAGTAGCGGTGGCCGGACTTGAACCGGCGACACAGCGATTATGAGCCGCTTGCTCTACCAACTGAGCTACACCGCTTTACACAACACAAGCCGCGATGCTGACATCGCGGCCGAGTCGTGGAGCCCCTTTACGGAATCGAACCGTAGACCTTCTCCTTACCATGGAGACGCTCTGCCGACTGAGCTAAAGGGGCTTGCTCTTCGTTCCTGTCGAGCAAGGAGAACTCTACAACAGGCGTCCACCAAGAACGAAATCGGGGGGCCGCCTCAGTGGACCAAGGTGAGCACCGTCTCATCGCGGGCGCCCCTGACCTGCACCGTTCGGGCGCGCAGCCACGCCTCGAAGCGGTCCTCGGACAGCGGACGCGAGATCAGGTAGCCCTGCGCCACATCGCAACCCATGCCCACGAGTTGATCGCGAGCCGCGTCGTCCTCAACGCCTTCCGCGACAACCACAAGACCGAGCGAGTGCCCGAGCTCCACGATCGACCGGACCACGGCCATGTCACCGAGATCCGTGCCCATCCCGAGCACGAACGACTTGTCGATCTTCACCTCGTCCACCGGCAGCTGCCGCAGGTACGCGAGTGACGAGTAGCCGGTGCCGAAGTCGTCGACCGCCAGCACGACGCCGATAGCGTGCAGGCGCCGCAGCACCGGCAGAGCGCGCTCGGGATCGGCCATGACGCCCGACTCCGTGAGCTCGAAGGTCAGCAGCCCGGACGGCACGTCGTGGCGTGCCAGAGCGGCCGACACGCGGTTCGGGAAGTCCTCGTCGCCCAGCGTCCGCACGGACAGGTTGACCGCGATGGACATCCGCAGCCCGCGGTCGAGCCAGCGGCGCACGCGTTCGAGAGCGCGATCCATCACGAAGTCCGTCAGCACGTCCACCAGACCGGTGGCCTCGACGGCGGGCACGAACTCGTCCGGGTCGACGCGGCCGAACTCCGGATGTGTCCAGCGCACCAACGCTTCCGCGCCCACGACCTGACGCGACGGCAGGGCGACCTTCGGCTGGTAGTGCACCGAGATCTGGCCCGTCTCGACGGCCTGGCGGAACTGCGTCACGAGCTGGAAGCGCCGCAGGAACAGGTGGCCCATCGACGGCGCGTAGGCCTTGACCGGCGTGCCCTCCGACGTCGCGCGCACGGCGACGTCCGCCCGCTGCAGCAACGCGTCGGGGTCCGGGTCCTCGGTCTCGGAGTCCGCTTTGGACGCGTACCCGACGACCGCGGAGGCCTCGACCGTGAGCCGATCCACGGGATAGGGCACGGAAAGCCCGGCCCGCAGCCGTTCCGCGATCTCGTGCGCTTCACCGGCACGCGAGTCGTCGAGGAAAGCGGCGAAAGCGCCACCTTCCAAGCGCGCCAACGGAACGTCGGCGCCGAGAGCGTCACGCAGCCGGCGTCCGGCCGCGACGACCATGCGGTTGCCCCAGGCCTGGCCCAGCGCATCGGACACCGTCGACAGGATGTCGAGGTCGATGCGCAGCACCACGCCCTTCTGGGACTCGCGCAACGGTTCGGCGCACGCCTCGCGCAGGCCCGGCCGGTTCAGCAGGCCGGTCAGCGGGTCGTGGTAGGCGTCGTGACGCAACCGGGCCAGCAGGCGCCGGTTGTCGACGGCCGTCGCGAGGTGCGAGGCCAGGGTGCGCAACAGCTGGATGTCCGCCTTGCCGAAACCACGCCAGCGCGAGAGCCGGTCGTGCGCCTCGACCGCGCCGAGCAGCTGGGTCGCACCCCGTAACGGGACGACGAGCGCTTCTTGCGCGTCACGCCGCAGCAGGGCCTCGGTGACGTCCTCGGTGGCATCGGCCACGCGGTAGTAGCGGACGTGCGTGCCGGGCAGCTGCAGGATCGGGTCCTCGCGCACGGCCCGCGGGTCGGTGGCGGCCATCTCCTCCGGCAGCGGTTCGCCGGCGACGAGGGTGATCATGGCTTCCTGCGGGTCGGTGCGCAGGCGCAGCACGACCCGGTTCGCGTTGAGCTGCTCGCGGATGCGTTCCGCGATGAGCTGCCACTCGTCCTCTTCGACGCCCGTCGTCAGGTCGTCGTCCGGCTGGCGCGGGCCGGTGCCGTGCTGTCCCGATCTCGCGACGCGGAGGCTGACCTCGCTCAGCGCCTCGAGGTCGCGCTGCTCCCGCAGCAGTCCCGAGTAGGCGAGGTAGGTGGCCACGATGCCCGCGAGCACCAGGATGATCAGGACGCCGCCCCACTCGGTGGTGGAGACGATCTGGTAGCCGACGAGGCCGGCCGAGGTGTTCAGCAGCGCCACGACGAGCGTCTGCAGCACGAGACGGACGCTGTTGCCCACGCGCATCGACTTGCCCATGAGCCGCAACGCGCAGAGGCCCAGCACGCTCGCGAGCAACGGCACGGTGATGGTGCCGACGAACGCGCCCGCCCAGAACGGTCCGCCCGCACCGATCATCCTGTTCACGGCCTCGGCGGCGGCGAACGCGACCGAGATCTCCATGAACATGAGGCCGGCGTTGTAGACGGCGCGGTCGAGGATCCGCCTGCCGAGCAACGTGCCCACGCCAGCGACCACGTGCGCGGCGAGCACGACCTCGAACGGTGCTACGAGCAAGCCCAGGACCAGCGGGATCTCGGTGAAGGAGATCGTCCACGCGACGCCGCTGCGGACGTCGACGTTGATCGCGAGCTGTTCCGCCAGCAGGAAGCCGACGACGAGAAGGGGGCCGATCCAGAAGAGAGAGGTGTTCTCCTTCTCCGGGAGCCATGCCGCGACCATGCCCGCGCAGACGACGCCGGCCACCAGGAGGGTGACGGCGAACGCGCTGAACGCGCGGTTGGTCGACTTGGCCGACCAGGCGGCCGAGTCCGACACGGGGGCCGACGCTCGGTCGGACATCCAGCCTCCTCGTCGGCCTGGGGTGGGGGGAACCTCTAGGCGTGACTGAGGGGTCCCGCACTTGGCGATCAGGACCCCTCCAGGGGCACCAATGTACCCCGCTCGGGGGACGAAATGGCAGGTCGAGCACCCCGTGTGACTTCGATTCACCCAGACGTGGCTACACGCTCAGGTGGCCTCGGAGCACCGTCACAGCCTGCCCAGAGAGCAGTACGCGATCTTGGTCGAGGGTCGCCCTGACGAACCCTCCGCGCGGCGACGCCTGCTCCGCCAGCAGGTCAGCGCGCTGGAGCCGGGGAACCCAATAGGACGCCAGCGTGCAGTGGGCCGAACCGGTGACGGGGTCCTCCGGGACGCCGACGGCCGGATAAAAACAGCGGCTCACGATGTCCGCGTCGCCGTCGCCGATCGCCGTCACGATTACTCCGCGTGACGAAATCTGTGTCAGTCCTTGGACATCAGGTCGCAAGGAACGGACTTCCGCGGCGCTTTCCAGCTCGATCAGGTAGTCGAAGCGCCCGAGCGAGACGGACTTGATCGTCGCATGTGGCAGCGCTTCTACTAGTCCGATTGGCGGGTCAGTCAACTCTGGAGGGTCCGCGGGGAAGTCCATCCGGATCCATCCATCGTCGTTCACGCATGTGAGGGGCCCACTACGCGTGGTGAACGTCTGCTCTCCGCCCAGCACATGAGCGGTGGCGAGGGTGGCGTGCCCGCACAGATCGACCTCGGCCTCCGGGGTGAACCAGCGCAGGTGGTTGTCCGGGGTCACGAACGCCGTCTCGGCGTGCTTCATCTCGGCCGCGATCGCCTGCATCCAGGCGTCGTCGCGAGGTTCGGTCAGGAGCACGACGCCGGCCGGGTTGCCCGCGAAGGGCCGGTCAGTGAACGCATCCACCACGTAGATCTCCACACCCCGACCCTGCCATGCTCAGATGGGGCCGTGGCTGAGATTTTCGCGTACCAGGAAGCGGATCCGGACTCACTGGGCCCGACGTGGCGTCCCTCGCGAGTGCACGCGCTGAGGTGGCGGCCGGGCTGGGACTGATCGCGTACATCGACCACCTCGGCGTGCGCCCGGACGAGCGCGGCGGTGGCGCGGGCAGCGCACTGGTGGCGTTCGCCCACGGTCTGCTCGACAGCGCGGGCGTGGCGTCGACGTTGCTGCACCACGCTCTGCCGAACCCGCGCTCCACGCCGTTCTGGTACTCGCACGGCTACCAGCCGCGCTGGACGCTCTGGGTCCGCCGCGCGTTCCACGGCGTGTCTTCGTGACCCGAACGGCCTAGAGGCGCATGATCTACCCGTTCACACAAGCGAAGAACCCAAACGAACCCGTACTTGTGGAACGAATCCGGCCTCTATTTCGACAAAGGGGTAGCGGATTCGGACACCACACCTGGGGGGTCGAGATGGAACTCAGCGGGAGAGCAAGGTCGATGCTGCGGGCCGTCGAAGCGGGCCGTGCCGAGGTCACCGGCGGCACAGAGCCCGAGTTGTACGTCGACGGACTGCCTTGCTGCGACCAGATGGCGACGCACGACCTCGTGCACGCGGGACTGCTGCGCCCCACGCAGCCAACGAGCTTCGGCCTTCGCGTCTGCGCGGAACTGACCGACGACGGCCGGGCGGCACTCGCCGCGAGTTGATCGGCGTGTTGATCGCCAAATGATCGAACATTTGTTCGACATGAGGTATGCTCCGCGCTGAGGCCGGCACGCAAGAGAGAGGAAGCTCTTGCGCGCCGGCTTCAACCTTCTTCTGTGGACTCAGGCCACCTTCTGCTGCGTGCCCACGTTCATCCGGTTCCAGAGGTTGATCGCACCGATGGCGATCATGAGACCGGCGAGCTGCTCCTCGTTGTAGTGCCTGGCGGCCTCGTCCCACACCTCGTCGCTCACGTGCACCTGCGTGACCTGCTCGGCGAGCGCGAACCCCGCCTTCTCGGCGTCGCTGTAGTACGGCACGTCCCTCCAGCCGGCGACGGCGTAGACCTTCTCGTCCGCCACCTTCGCCTCACGCAGGAGCTTGGTGTGGTAGTCGATGCACGCGCCGCAGCCGTTCATGATGCTGACCCGCAGGCAGATCAACTCGACGTAGTCCTTGTCCAGCCCCGTCTTCCCGGCGGCCGCGGACAGGTCCAGCAGTGCCTTCATCGCGCCGGGCACGGACATGATCGGGTTGGCGATCCTCATCTTCGTTCTCCCTGTCTTCATCGTCTTCTGCCCTCTCGACCCGAGACGCGACGCAGGTGTGACAGGTGGTCCGAAGATTTTTCTACGCGCTCAGCCCCTGGCCGAGACCACCGTCGACGGCCAACTCGGAACCGGTCGTGAAGGTCGCGTCGAACGCCAGGAAGAGCACTGCGTCGGCAACCTCGTTCATCGTGCCGTGGCGCTTGAGCGGTGTGACCCGGTCGCCTTGCTCCTTGAACTGCTGCAGAACCTCTTGTGGCACACCGGTCACGCCCATCGACGGCGTGTCGATGAAGCCGGGGCTGACGACGTTGACCCGGATGTCCGCGGGGGCCAGTTCCGCGGCGAGCCCTCTGGAGAACGCCCTGACGGCGGCTTTCGCACCCGCGTAGACGCTCAGGCCGGGAGACCCCAGGTTCACCGCGACGCTGGTGGTGAAGACGATCGAGCCTCCTGGCTTGATCAGCGGAGCCAGGTGCTGTGCGGTGAAGAACGCACCTTTGGTGTTCACGTCGAACGTGCGGTCGTAGTCGGCCTCGGTCGTCGCGTCGAACGGCGTGAGGGTGGAGAAACCGACGTTGATGAACAGCAGGTCGATGCCCTGGAGTCGTTGTGCGACTTCGATTTTGAGCTTGGCCACGTCGTTCAGGTTCGCCGCGTCGGACGCGATGGCGTGGGCCTTGACACCTTCCGCCTTCTCGATCGTGCGGCCGGTGAGGACGACCGCCGCGCCTCCGTCGACCAGCTTGTCCACCACCGCGCGGCCCATGCCGTGCGTGCCGCCGGTGACGACGGCCTTGCGTCCCAGGTACTTCACTTCCGGATCTCCTCGATGACGCTCGCGATGCTGTGCGCGCCGTGGCCGTTGCTCTGGGCGCGTTGGAACAGGCCGTGCAGGGCTTGCGGGACCGTTACGTCGAGGCCTTGTTCCTCGTTGGCTCGCGTGAGCAGGCGCAGGCCTTCGACGTTGATGTCCAATGCGGACACTTCGGTCTCGTAGTTCCGGTGCGCGGTCTGCTCGCCCATCTCGGGCAGGAAGGTGCCGACGGTGGCGAGCCAGTCGGTGGCAAGCGGCGTGAACTGCTGTGGCGTGACACCGGCGGTCTGGACGAGCGCCTGCGCCTGCAGGTAGCCGCCGAACACCGACCACATGATCCCGAGCAGGGCCAGGTCGTACAGGGCCGCCAGACGGGCGTCCTCGCCGAGGTGGACCGGCTCGCCGAACGCGTCCAGGACGTGGTGCGTGCTCTGCCCGCTGTACAGGATCCTGGCCTGTTCCGTGCCGATCTGCTGTGGCACAGCCATGATCACGCCGTCGACGTACTCGACGCCGTGCTGTCGCGCCCACTCCGCTGTGGCGCGGGCCTGTTCCGGAGTGCCGGACGTGAGGTTGACGAGCGTCTTGATGTTCTTGCTGAGCAACGGTTGCTGGACTTCGTACGTGGACAGACAGGTGACGACGACGTCTGTTTCGAAGGCTTCTTCCGGTGTGGCAACACTTCTGGCGCCGGGCAGCGTCTTCGGCGTCCGGTTCCACACGGTCACGTCATAGCCCTCGCCGACGAGAGCGGTGGCGAGCGCACTGCCCATCCGGCCGAGGCCGAGCACGCTCACGGACTTCTTGATCCCCATGCCTTGAATGCTCGTTCCGACACTGTCAAGGCGACAAGTACCTACTATTTTGTCAGGTACCCACCTTTCGGTAAGGATCCGGCATGCTGCCTCGGAAGTACTCCTGCGGCCTCGACGCGGCTATCGACGTGATCGGCGGCCGGTGGAAGGCGCTGATCCTCTGGGCGCTGCACCACGGCCCGTTGCGCACGGGCGAGCTGCGCCGGGCGGTGTCCGGCATCAGCGAGAAGATGCTGATCCAGGTACTGCGCGAGATGGAAGCGGACCAGATCGTGCACCGCGAGGTGTTCCACGAGGTGCCGCCGCGCGTCGAGTACTCGCTGACACCGTTGGGCGTGCGGCTGAACGACGCCCTGGGACCGTTGGGCGACTGGGGCGAGGACAACATGCAGGCGATCGCGCGCCGCCGTGGCGTGGAGCCGGCGCCTAGGCATTGAGCAGCAGGCGTTCCGCCCACTGCGGCAGCTCATAGCCCCGCGCCGCTTCCCTGATGCGCACCCGGAGCGGGCCGGGCAGGCGTGCGACGTCCAGCCGCTGCCTGATCCTGCTGTTGCCCGCGAGCAGCAGCCGGGCCGCGGCCGCGTCGTGGCGTTCGTCGGCGTCAGGGTCCTGGAGCGCGGTGATGATCTCCGCGATCGGCGTCTCGCGCAGGATCAGCCCGGGAACGTCCTCGTACGGCGGCTTGCCGGTGCCGGCCGCGAGCCACGCCAGCAGCTGCAGCACGCGGGTCACGGAATCGAGGCCCTGCAAGCGTTTGCGTGCCTCGATCACATGACGGGAGTCGTCGGCCATCTCCCAGTGCCCGACCAGGTCGTCGGCCATCTCCTCCAACGCGGGCGGCATCGCGGCGATCCACGCCAGCCGCTCTGGCCGTTCCTGCCAGCTCAGCCCCGGCCCGGGCAGACCGTGCTCGGCGAGCCAGCGCAACAACTCAACGCCGTCCGCGAGCTCGCCGTGGCCGCTGTCCCACCGCCAGGCGAGCGAAACCCCGTGGTGCGCCACGACCTCGGTGAGAGGTTCGCCGCGCACGTCCGAGAACTCGAACCTGACCTGGCCGCGGCAAGCGCACACGTAGCCCGGCAGCGAGCCGATCCGCATGGCGCTGCGCAGGCGATCCAGGTCCTCCGTGCGCGACAGGTCGACGACGACCTCGCCGTACCAATCGATCTCTACGACGCGGACGCTCGCCGCGTCCCGCAGCACATCGTCGAGCCCGGTGAGGCTCATCGTTCGAGATAGACCACAGTCGCGTCGTCGGAAACCTTCTTGCGCGGCCAATCGACGGCCTTGGCGTCTTCCTTTTCGACCGCGCGCATCTTGCGGATCAGATCGTCCGGCCCGTTCGCGGCCATCAGTTCGAGAGCCTTGCGCCAATCGAAGAGATTGAACAGATCGACCGCCCGCGCGGCACCGTCGGAGAGGATCGCGACGCGCTTGACGTCGTGCAGCGGAATTTCGCCCGTGAGCGCGTGCTCGACGTCGGTGGGGTTCGCACCGGCCGTGCGACTGGTCTTCGTGTCGCTCACGACGTGCAGCTGCTGCTTGGTGTCGACCACCACGGTGGCGTCGCCGAGCACCAGGTACCGCAGCACGTCATTCTTGATCTGGACGAGCCCGACAGTCGCGCTGGGGCTGTCGGGGTGATCGAGATCGCAGCTGCCGGAGTGCAGCTCACGGGTCTGCTTGATGGCCTCTGCCAGCGCCGGAGCAGGCCCGAGGTGCGCGAACCGCAGCAGCTCCGCGGCCAGCTGGTCGGCGAACCAGCCGACGCTGTGCTCGCAGCCGGTCTCGTCTTTTGCGGTCACCCCGTCGAGCACCGCGAGCAGGTTCGGCCCCACGAGCGCGCGGTCCTCGCTCGGCGCGGTCGTCCGTCCCGCCTCAGTTGCCATCTGCGTGCGCACAGCGTCCCCCTCTGTCACCACACCGGATGTACGACAATGGGCCCCTGACCAGCTCGGTCAGAGGCCCATCGACTTGCGTGGCGGGTAGAGGATTCGAACCTCTGTAGCTTTCGCGACGGATTTACAGTCCGCTCCCATTGGCCGCTCGGGCAACCCGCCCCACACCGCCGTAACGGTGCAGGCGGAACAATACATAACACCTTCGGGCGGCCCCAAATCGGGGTCCCCCAGTAGCATCGACGCTGGCTGTAAGCCCGAGATCGTTGCCCCCGAGATCGTTGAGGAGTGAAGTCGTGGCGGACCCGTCGTTCGACGTGGTGAGCAAGGTGGACCGGCAGGAGGTCGACAACGCGCTCAACCAGGCGGCCAAGGAGTTGAGCACGCGCTTCGACTTCCGCGGGACCAACACCACCGTGGCCTGGGCCGGCGAGGAGGCGATCACCTTCACCTCCGAGACCGAGGAGCGCTGCAAGGCGGCGATCGACGTCTTCCAGGAGAAGCTGGTGAAGCGCAACATCTCGATGAAGGCGTTCGAGGTGGGCGAGCCCGCGATCTCCGGGAAGGTGTTCAAGGTCACCGGAAATCTCGTGCAGGGCATCACCTCGGAGAAGGCCAAGGAGATCGCCAAGAAGATCCGCGACGAGGCACCCAAGGGTGTCCAGGCGCAGATCCAGGGTGACCAGTTGAGGGTGTCCGGCAAGAAGAAGGACCACCTGCAGGACGTCATCGCCCTGCTGAAGGGTTCCGACTTCGGCATCGCGCTGCAGTTCACCAACTACCGGTGAAGGGCATCGTCCTCGCCGGTGGCAGTGGGACGCGCCTGCACCCGATCACGCAGGCCGTCTCCAAGCAGCTGCTGCCGGTGTTCGACAAGCCGATGATCTACTACCCGCTGTCGGTCCTGATGCTGGCCGGCATTCGCGAGGTGCTGATCATCTCCACGCCGACGGACTTACCGCTGTTCCGCCGCCTGCTGGGCGACGGGTCGCAGTGGGGCATGAGCTTCTCCTACGCCGAGCAGGCCGCGCCGAACGGGCTCGCGGAGGCGTTCATCATCGGCGCGGACTTCGTCGGGGACGACGACGTGGCGCTGGTGCTGGGCGACAACATCTTCTACGGCCAGGGTTTCTCGTCGACGCTGCAGCACCACGCGTCCTCCTTGGACGGATGCGTGCTGTTCGGGTACCAGGTGAAGGACCCGGAGCGGTACGGCGTGGGCGAGGTCGACGCGAGCGGCAAGCTGTTGTCGATCGAGGAGAAGCCCAAGCAGCCCAAGTCGAACCGGGCGATCACCGGGCTCTACTTCTACGACAACGGTGTGGTGGACATCGCGTCGAAGCTCAAGCCGTCGCCGCGCGGCGAGCTGGAGATCACCGACGTCAACCTGCACTACCTGCGCGAGGGGCGGGCGCAGCTGGTGGACCTGAGCCGCGGGTTCGCGTGGCTCGACACCGGCACGCACGACTCGTTGCTCGAAGCGGGACAGTTCGTGCAGGTGCTGGAGCACCGGACCGGCGTGCGCATCGCGTGTCCCGAGGAGATCGCGCTGCGCATGGGCTTCATCTCGGCGCAGGAGTGCTACGCGCTCGGCGAGAAGCTCGGCAAGTCCGGGTACGGCGAGTACTTGATGGCGGTGGCGCGCGCGGGAAATTAGCGGCGCGCCATTTCCTCGAGCCTGCGGATGCGGTCGGCGATCGGCGGGTGAGTCGAGAACCACTTCGCGAACTGCTCCCCCGAGCGGAACGGGTTCGCGATCATCAGGTGGCTCTGCGACACCACCTCCGGCTCCGGTGCGAGCGGCGCCGCCCGCGTCCCGAGCTCGATCTTGCGCAACGCTGAGGCCAGCGCCAGCGGGTCGCCGGTGAGCTCGGAGCCGGACTCGTCGGCCTGGAACTCGCGCGACCGGCTCACGGCCAGGCGCACGACGGTGGCTGCGATCGGGCCGAGCAGCGCGATCAGCAGCAGCCCCAACGGACCTGGGCCGTCGTCGTCATCACCGAAACCGAAGATGCCGGCGATCACGGCCAGGTTCGCGAGCATCGTGATCACGCCCGCGAGCGCACCGGCCACGCAGCTGATCAGGATGTCGCGGTTGTAGACGTGGGCGAGCTCGTGGCCGAGCACAGCACGCAGCTCGCGTTCGTCGAGGAGCTCCAGAATCCCCGTCGTGCAGCACACCGCGGCGTTGCGCGGGTTGCGGCCCGTCGCGAACGCGTTCGGTGCGATGGTCGGGCTCAGGTAGAGCCTCGGCATGGGCTGGCGCGCCTTCTGCGACAGCTCCCGCACGATCGTGTAGAGGACGGGCTGCTCGACCTGCGACACGGGAATCGCGCGCATGGCCCGCAGCGCGAGCTTGTCGGAGTTGAAGTACGCGTAGGCGTTCACGCCCAAGGCCAACACCAGGCCGATGACCAGTGCCGTCCGGCCGAACAGCCCGCTGATCACGATGATCAGCGCGCTCATCCCGCCGAGCAGCACGGCCGTCTTCAACCCGTTGAAGTGCTTGTGCACGGTTTTCGCCTCCGGGTTTTACGTCCTACCTCTCAACGAACCTGGACGCCTGCCGGTTCCGGTGGCGGTTTCCGGCGCGGCCTCGGCGGCCGGGTCGAGCGGAGGTGGCGGCGGCACCTTCTCGACCCACGTGGCCAGCACGTCGCGTTCGTGGACCAGTTCGGCCACGGCTCCGTCGCCTTCGATCGAGCCCGTTCCCGGATAGCCGAACTCCGGGGCCCAGTGCAGGGCGTCGAACGGGCAGACCTCGACGCAGATGCCGCAGTAGAGACATTGGCCGTAGTCGATCGCGAACCGGTCGAGCACGTTGCGGCTGCGCGGGCGGGCTGAGCCGGGCTGCTGCTCGACCTCGGTGTGGGACGTGATGTGGATGCACCAGTCGGGGCACTCGCGCGCGCAGATCATGCAGACCGTGCAGTTGGCGTCCAACAGCGCGATGACGCCCCTCGTGCGCGGAGGAAGGTCGGTCACTGGGTCTCCTCCTCGCGGCGCGGGCCCCAGGACGGGTCCGGCACTCCCGGTGGTGCGGTGCGGCGGCGGCTCGGGGCGCTCGTGTTGTCCTCGCCCGGCTCCAGGCGGCCCGGCCACGGGCGGACGACCCTGGCGGCCAGCACGAAGTCCTTGCGCAGCGGGTGGCCCTGGAAGCTGTCGGGCAGGAGCAGGTGCTCAGGCTCGCTACCGACCGTGATGCCGAACATCTCGGCGGCCTCGCGTTCGTGCCACTGCGCGCCCTTCCAGAGGTGGGCGACACTCGGCAACTGGCTGGTCTCGTCGAGCTCGGTCCGCAGCATCACGCCTTCGCGCGTCTGCGGGTTGATGACGTGCAGGAACACCGCGTGACGGAGGTTCGCGGCTCCTGGCCTGCCCGCGTCCTCGACACCGAGCCAGTCGAACATGACATAGCCGGCTGCGTGGTGGTCCGCGGCCGTCGCGAGCCAGTCGGCGAGCTCGACGTGGTGGACGGTCTGACCGAAGGCGGTCTTCGGGGTGGTCATGCGTTCACCAGCCCGTGGAGTGCCTTGAGGCCTTCGAGCAGTGCTTCAGGACGCGGCGGACAGCCGGGGACGGCGACGTGGACCGGCAGAGCCTGGTCGATGCCCTTGGTGACGCTGTAGGAGTCCCAGTACGGGCCGCCGGTGTTGCTGCAGGCGCCCACGGAGATCACGTAGCGCGGTTCGGGCATGGCCTCGAAACTGCGGATCACAGCAGGCAACATGGCGTCCGTGACGGTGCCGGAGACGACGAGAACGTGTGCCTCGCCCGCGCCGGCGACCGGCGTGACGCCGAGGTCGGGAAGGCGGTCGAGAGCTGCCATCACTTCGACTCCGCAGCAGGCGAGCCCGAGTTCGAGGACGGTGACCCGGTAGGTGGTGCCCCAGTTGAGGACAACATCGTCCGGGCGAGCGGAAACTGTCACAACCAGCGAGGGTAATACTTGGGGGCCCACCAGCTTGCGCCTGGCGGACCCCCACCCCCCAATGATTCCCCCCGGAATCGGCTCCCACGCGTGGTCGCCGGAGATAGCTTTGTACACCGCGCGATAAGAGTCCAGAGATTTGCGAACAGGATCTGCAGATCATTTCCCTGCGAAATGCGGTCAAGTTCAGTTCAACTGATCGGTAGAACATCAGAGAGGGTTCCGATGTCCGGCTCGTCCCAGTTGGTGCTCCCGACCAGCACCTCCCTGCACCGCCTGCTGAACATGCCCGGCGCTCTACTGGATACCACGATGGACCAGCTCAGGACGTTGTTGACGGTTCACGAAACCCGTTCGGCACTGCGGGCGGCAAGGGCGTTGGGGCGCGAGCAGTCGAGCGTGCAGAAGCAGCTGGACACGTTGAACCGGAACTTCCAGGAACTGTGCGGCGAGCAGCTGGTGGTGAAGCAGGGGCGCGGAAAAGACGTGCTGTTCACGCCTACCGGTGAGTCGCTCGTCGAATTGGCGCGGGAGACGCTCGCGGAGTGGCTCGACGGAATTCACGAGTGCCGCCGCAAGCTCGGCACGACCGTCACCGTCGGCACCACGCGATACATGCTCGACACGCTCGCGAAGGCGTGGCACCACGTCGCCGAGGAGTTCCGCGAGCGCGACGTGGACCTCAAGGTCGTGCACATCCGCACCAAGGACATCTGGACCAAGCTGGAGACGCAGGAGGTCGACGTCGTGTGCGGCAGCGTCGTGACGCGGGCCGGCGCGGGGTGGGAGCGGCCGGAGTTCGACGTGATCGAGTGGCGGCGCGGCGGGCTCGCGCTGCTGACGAACCTGCCTGGGACGGTTGTCGGCGAGCGCGTGCGGGTACCTCAGCTGCGGTCGATCCCGTTGGTGGTGCCGGGGGCGGGGTTGATCGCGGAGTTCCTGCGGGGCTGGTTCGGGCCGGACTACCGCCAGGGGCTCGACATCGCGGCCGAGATCGACGAGATCCAGTACGGCATCTCGCTGCTGCGCTCGAACCTCGTCCAGGGAGCCATGATCGTGACGTCTGGTTTGGGCGTGGTGGCGTCGAACAACGAGCTCCGGGAGGGCGGGGGCCTCCGCGTCGTCGAGCTCTCAGATGACTCGCTGGAGCGACTTGTGGGCGTCTTCGCCCGAACGGACGAGCTGTCGAAGCATCCGGCGGATCACCCGCTGAACCTGCTGTGGTCGGCCTTCAAAGCAGAAGCGCCCCGGCCGTAGCCGAGGCGCTCTGGTTCTTTCTGCCTACTTCTTCGCGGGTGTCATGGCGTCGTGCTCAGGCTTCCGTTGCTCGACTTTGGGGCGTTGCTGGGCCTTGGCCATCTTGGCCAGCCAGCTCGTCGCCTCCGAGCGGACCTTCGCCAGCTCGTCGTCACGTGCCTGTTGCTCGTTCATCGGCCACTCCCTGCGTTCGGGAAATCGCTTCGATGGGAGCACTACCGGGCGTGCGCCCGCTAGGGCCGCCATACTTGTGGGTGAACCTGATTGACAGCATCGCCCGCCGATGGGTTTGACGCACCCCGACACGGCGTGATTGGCGTCTTTAGTACCCCCGGTACCCGCCACCCAGGCCGATGCTGACCAGACCGGGGTGGTTGTGGAAGCCGCCGTAGCGCGCGTACGTGTAGCGGACGCCGGCGATGATGTTGTCGACCGGCGCGAGGATGTTGTCGTAGCCGGGCAGCTTGTACGCGCGGAAGGTCGGGTCGATGCACTGCATCAGGCCCTTGGACGGCGTGCCGCGCATCGCGTTGGAGTCCCAGTTGTTGACGGCGTTGGGGTTGCCGTTCGACTCCTTCATGATGATCGTGTAGATCTCGTCGACGCTGCTGTTGTCGATGTTGGTGCCGTTGGCCTGCAGGACCTTGATGGCTTCCTTGATCCAGCCCTCGACCTCGCGCTGCTTGGCAGGCTTGCGCATCTCGATCTGACGCTCGGCCTCGGCCTTCGCGGCGGCCTCGCGCTGGGCGTGCGCGTCCGCGGCGACCTTGGTGGCCTGCTCGAACGTCTGCTGCGCGTACATCTGCTGGAACTGCAGCAGGCGGCCGACCTGGGTGCCGGGGTTCACGTCGTGCACCGTCTGGATGTTCTTGGCCTGCTGGTCGGGGAGAGCGCCCAGCTCGGCCGCACCCGCGGCGAGTTCCGTGGAGGAGCCGCTGGTCGCGGCGTTGGCGATGGCGGCGGTGCCGGCGGCGACACCCGCGGCGACGACGATGGCGCTCACGCGGTGGGCGAGCGGGACCTTGTCGTCCTCGGCGCGATGCGCGCCGGCTTTCGGTTCTGCGTTGGGCACGACCGTGTACACGGTTCGGCCGGCGGCCTTGCTGTGCCGGGCCAAGGGGGAGCCTCCTGCGTCGGGGAGCTTGGCCACCGGGCAAACCTCGGCGGGGGATTCCGGGCCGGACTTTGGACCCTGGTGCTTGCGGTTCCTGTGTCCTGCCGGTGACCAAACCGTTATCGGCGGGCGAGAACGTAACCTCGCGTCACGAGCGCAGGCAAGCTTGAGCGCCCGTTGGGTGACTCTCGTCACGTTTCCGATGAGTTGGGCTACACGCTGCTGACAGACAGTCAGCTCGCCGCTTGCATCCTGCTTAAGTTCATCGTTGCCTCCTGACGAACTGGCGGAGCTGTCTGTTAGTTCGGTGTGAGCCCGGCTCTCGTTATGGGTTACGTCCACGACCACGCGATCGAGTGATGCCGTCACGCTTCGTAGCTGGTTTTCGCCGTGCGACGCTGACCTGCGCGTTCTTGATCGCTGGACAGCGTTTTCTGCAGTCTGATGAGGGGTACGGAGGGCGGGGCTCCGCGGTTCACGGCACGATGAATCTCATGGGGGACCACGATCGTGAGGCAGCCCGTCGAGCCGTGCGCGAGGCACGCCTGGAGGCCCAGCGGCCTTGGTGGCAGAAGCGCGTCACGGGATGGCTCTTCTCGCTGCCGTCCCGCTTCTGGCGCTCGCTGAGGTGGTGGGGTGCGGAGCTGGGCGAGGTGCTGGTGTGGTGGATCGCCCTGGCTCTGTTGTTCGGCGTCGGCCTGCTCGGGTGGTGGGCCTGGCGGACCGTGTTCTAGCGCTTCCTGCGCTGTTCGAGGGCCTTGAGCACCCAGTCAGGGCTGTCGCCGGGGCTGTCGTTGAACGCGATCGCGGCGTCCGGCTGGTGCCAGTGGACGAGGTTGACGACCGTCTGGAAGAGCTCGAGCAGGCCTGGGCCCTTGCGGATGCCGCCGCCTACCAGGACGGCGTCGTACTGCTTGCCTGCGAGCTTTTCGGTCAGCTTGGCCTCTGCGGGGCCGCCCAGCTCGGTGAAGTCGACGAGGAACAGGTCCTCGGTGAGGCCGAGCTCGGCGAAGAGCTTGCTGCCTCGCTCGATGCCCGCGGCCACCGGGGCAGGGTCGAAGCCGGGGATGGTGTGGGGGTCGAAGCCGATCACAAGGATGGTGGGCACTCCCCCGAGATTAGGCTCCCGGCGCCGTTGACGAGGGCCATGTTCGATCAGGCGGCTGATACCCGCGGTGGGCGCTGGTGCTTCAGGGCCCCAGGAGCGGCTGGCCGTACGACACGAGTGCCAGCGCCGCGAGCAGTGCGACGCCCGCCGTGACGCCTGCGACCTTCCCCACCGTTCCGAGCTCCCACTTCCCGGTCCAGGCCGCCACGCCGAACCCCATGAACCCCAGCGCGGCCACCACGGCCACGACGGTGATGGTCGGCGACTCCGACCATCCCCATTTCAGCAGGAGCCACCCGCCGAACCCGATCGCCACCAGAACGAGCATCGCCGCGAGCTCGACGAAACATCCGGCCACGTGCTTCATGAGGCCCTCCCCCAAGTCAAGGCTTCTCTTACACGCGCACGGCGGCCGATTCGTTGCACGGAGAAGATGACCTCGTGGTGGGAGCTCTCGGCGGCCGATCGTGTTGAGCGATGTCCGTGCCACCCTGAGCGGAATGGGGAATCCGCAGGCCAGGCCACCGTTGCAACTGCCAGCGATGCTGCAAGCGTTACGTGATCACCAGGTCGACTGGGTTCTGAGCGGCTCGTTGGTCATGGCGATCTACGGAGCGGACGTGACGCCGAACGACCTCGACGTCGTGCCCTCGCCAGATCCACCGAACCTCCGGCGACTGGCCGGCCTCTTGAAGGATCTCGAGGCCATCCCTGCGCACGATCCGACCTGGAAGACGGGATTGAGCCCGCAACAGTGCCGTGACTGGAGCCCTGAGCCTCCGACGCTCGAGCACTTTGATCATCTGTTCGTCACGCGACTGGGCATGCTCGACGTCCCGCCCAGTCTGACCGGGACGTACGCGGAACTGCGATCTGGTGCCGTCCTGCTGGAGCTGGCGGACGTGCCGGTGTGGGTGTGCGCCCCGGAAGAGGTGTTGCGGCGGATTCCCGTTCCTCCCAGGGCCAAGGACCTGGAACGAGCTGACACGTACGCCGCGGTGCGGGAACGGCTGCGCGTCGATCGGCACCCGCACGGTGCGTCCAGGTGGGAGAGCAATGAGAACAGCTCCAGCAGCTGGCCGGATCAGGCCAGGTGAGAGCAGCTTTGTCACCCAAGAGAGGAAATCTATGGTGGCGGAGGTAGACATCCTCGCTCAGGGATGTGTACAGTTCTCCTCGTTGGCCGAGAGATAACATCGCACGGGAGATGACGAACTACCCGTGAGCAAGACGGTCAGGTGTGCCGGAGCCCTGTAGTTGAAGGCTCCAGGCAGGTGACCAAGGGCAGCCGGTGAGCAGTAACGCAGTACGCAAGAAGAACGGAACCGGCGGCCGCACGATCAGCAAGTGCAAGAAGCAGTTCGCAGTTGAAGCAAGTGCAAGACGCAGTTCGCAGTTGAAGCAAGT
Source organism: Lentzea aerocolonigenes (assembly GCF_000955955.1). Classification (GTDB taxonomy): domain Bacteria; phylum Actinomycetota; class Actinomycetes; order Mycobacteriales; family Pseudonocardiaceae; genus Lentzea; species Lentzea aerocolonigenes_A. The sequence goes on along the minus strand of NZ_JYJG01000007.1, from coordinate 115,406 downwards.
GCAAGACGCAGTTCGCAGTTGAAGCAAGTGCAAGACGCAGTTCGCAGTTGAAGCAAGTGCAAGACGCAGTTCGCAGTTGAAGTACGAGTTGCAAGGGCAGTCGGCGAGATGAGTCCGGCATGTGCATGAGGTCCGGCGCCGACAGCCACGTGAGAGAAGGAAAGTCAGTACTCAGAGGAGAAGGGAAGGGTTGCACCCCATCGGATCGCCCGCCTTCGGCTGAACTCTGCCGAACGGGTACCGCGGTTCCATCAGATTGGAAGGTGGTCTTCGGTTACGCACACGCGATCCCCGCAGCGCCCACTCGAGACAACGGGCATGCGGACAGAGGAAGCCGATCTCACGGTCGGCTAGGTGGAAGTGAAACCCAACAACCCTGGGGCCCCGGCGCTACTGCGCCGGGGCCCCTCGTGATGCGGAGGCGCGATGACCCCAGATACAAGCAAACCTGCGGACAACGAACCGCAGACCACAGCCGAGAAGTTCGACGACGAGCACTACCCCGCCTACTCGATGGGCCGGGCCGCGGAACTGCTCAACACCTCGGCGAACTTCTTGCGCAGCCTGGACGAGGCGAAGCTCATCGAGCCACAGCGCTCGGCCGGCGGCCACCGCCGGTACAGCCGCTACCAGCTGCGCCTGGCCGCCCGTGTCCGGGCACTGGTGGACGAGGGCACGGGATTGGATGCGGCATGCCGCATCGTCACGCTGGAAGACCAGCTTCAGGAAGCTCAGGCGCTCAACGCCAAGCTCACACCGCCATCGACGCCCGACGAGCCGTATCCGCCGCTGCAGAGCGTATGACTGATCTGCGCTGGTGAAGGTCTGTTGCAAGCCTCCGCCCAGCGCAGATCAAAGGACTGGTTGAGGCTGAGCTGTCTGCGAGGTCAGGCGGCCTCCAGGACGAAGAACACGAAGCTCAGGAAGGCCCCGGACGGGAATTTCGCCATCTCGTCGGGGAAGAGTTCATGCGCCTCCGGCGCCGGAGGCGGCTCGCTGATGACGGCCGTGCGGAAACCCGCTGAGGTGAAGGCGTCGGTCATCGCGTGCAGCGGCCGATGCCAGTAGGTGAGCACGGCCTTCTGGCCGTTGAAGTCGTACTCGTCGGTCCACTTGGTGGTCGCGAAGTAGTCGGTCTCGCGATGCAAGATCTTGAGCATGATCGGGTGGTTGACGACCACGATCAGCCGGCCACCGGGCTTCAGCACCCGCCGCAACTCGGCCAGCGGTGCGGCCCAGTCCTCCAGGTAGTGCAGGACCAGGGCTGCGACGCAGTCGTCGAACGCGCCATCGGGATACGGCAGCGGCTGGCTGATGTCGGCGACCCGCAGGTCCGTGTCGTCGCCGAGGCGCTGCCGGGCCAGCTCGACCATTTTCGCGCTGCGGTCGAAGCCGGCCACGATGGCGCCCTTGTCGCGCAGCGCCTCGGACACGGGGCCGGAACCGCACCCGGCGTCCAGAATCCGCCGACCGGTCACATCTCCGGCCAGGTCCACGATCGCGGGCCGGGTGTAGTAGGCGTTGAGGAGGCTGGTGTCGTTCACGGCCTGGTACGCCTCGGCGAAGAGGTCGTAGTCGTTTTCCACGGCCACGTCGGTGGAACTCCTGGGATCGGCGGGCATGTTTCCCATACTGCCGAGCGATCGATCAGGACCGCCAGGAGATCGCCAGGACCATCGGCCGGGGCGCCGCCGACGGGCGCGTCTTCCCCCGAAAACAGATCTGCGCTGGTGAAGGCCTGTTTGAGGTCTCCAACCAGCGCAGATCAAAGGACTGCGTGGGCGAGGTCTAGCCGCGCAGTTCCATCGTGCAGCACTTCGGGCCGCCACCCGACTTGCGCAGTTCCGAGATGTCGACGAACACCGGCTCGAAGCCGCGGCGAGCGACCTGCTCCGCCAAGTTCACCGCCTCCACCGGCATGACGACGTGCTTGCCGTCGGAGACCGCGTTCAGGCCCAGGCAGACCGCGTCGTCGTCGTTGGCGATCACGGCGTCCGGGAACAGGCGGCGCAGGACCTGTTGCGAGCCCGGCGAGAAGGCTTCCGGGTAGTAGGCGACCAGCGGAGAAGAAGACTGGTCGTCGAGCATGAACAGGGCGACGTCCAGATGGTAGAAGCGCGGGTCCACCAGTTGCAGCGACACCACGGGCACGCCGAGGACCTCCTGGGCCTCGGAGTGGGCGTGGGGGTCCGTGCGGAAGCCCGTGCCGGCCAACAACAAGGAGCCGGTCCAGGTGAAGTCGCCTTCGGCCTCGTTCACGGCGGTCGGCATGACGACGGACTTGTAGCCAGCGCCCAGAAACCAGCGGCGGAAGTGGTCGGCCTCGGCCGAACGCTGCTCGGCTCGGAAGCGCGAGCCGAGGACTCGGCCGTCGATGACCGTGCCGCTGTTGGCCGAGAAGACCATGTCCGGGAGGCCGGGCACGGGTTCGATCACCTGGACGTCGTGGCCCAGGCGTTCGTAGGTCTCCTTCAGAGCGGTCCACTGCTCCACTGCCAGCGAGGTGCTGGTGGGCTGAGTGGGATCCATCCACGGGTTGATGGCGTACTCCACCGTGAAGTACGTCGGCGGGCACATGAGGTACCGACGGGTTGTCGGCATGCGCGTCGGCGCGAGGGGTGCGGCGATGTCGAGCGTGATCGGCTCGCCGGGCCCGGAGATGGATACGGTCATGGATCGAAATGTAAAGGGCGGTGAGACCATCGATCAACGCCGCGACATTGCGTTAACTAGGGCAGAATGTTGCGTGTGGACAGCATCGACCAGCGAATCATTTCGTGCCTCATGGCCAACGCCCGATCGAGCTACGCGGAGATCGGCAAGGAGGTCGGGTTGAGCGCGCCCGCGGTGAAGCGGCGGGTGGACAAACTGCTGGACACCGGGGTCCTGCGGGGGTTCACGGCGGTGGTGGATCCGGAGGCGCTCGGATGGGGTACCGAGGCGTTCGTGGAGGTGCACTGCAAGGGCAACGTGGCGCCGCACGACATCCAGCACCGGCTGGAGCCGATGGCCGAGGTCAGCGCGGCTTACACGGTGTCGGGGGCGGCGGACGCGATCGTGCATCTGCGGGCCGCGGACATCCACCACCTGGAGACCGCGCTGGAGCGGCTGCGGGCCGTCGAGATCATCGACCGGACCGTGTCGACCGTGGTGCTGTCCCGGCTCCTGGACCGGCCGCTCGCACCCTAGAGTCCGCTGCATGGCTGAGGTTCTGCTGGAGCACAACGATTCCATCGCCGTGATCACGATCAACGATCCGGAGAGGCGCAACGCCCTGACGATCGACCTGTCGCAGCAACTCGAAGACAAGGTCAAGCAGGCAGAACAAGAGGCCAACGCGCTGATCATCACGGGTGCGCCGCCGGGGTTCTGCGCGGGCGCGGACCTCACTCAGCTCGGCAGCTCCAAGGACGAAGGCCTCAGGAACATCTACCGCGGGTTCCTCGCCGTGGCCAACGCCACCATTCCCACCATCGCGGCCGTCAACGGTGCCGCGGTGGGCGCCGGGCTGAACCTCGCGCTCGCCGCAGATGTCCGGATCGCCGGGCCGAAAGCGCGGTTCGACGCGCGGTTCCTCCAGCTCGGAATCCACCCCGGCGGCGGCATGACGTGGATGTTGCAGAAGATCACCAACGCCCAGACCGCGACGGCCATGACGCTCTTCGGACAGATCTTGGACGCCGACCAGGCAGTCGCCTGCAACCTGGCCTACGCGAAGGCCGAAGACCCACTCGCAGTAGCAAAAGAGCTGGCCAAAGCGGCTGCCGAGGCGCCAGGAGCACTCGTGCGGACCATCAAGGCGACCATGCGCAAGACCGATGCAATGCACGACCACGCGGACGCCGTTGAGACCGAGCTGCGACCACAGGTCGCTTCGATCGACACTCCAGAGTTCGCTGCGAGGCTTGCCGCGATGAAGGCTCGGATCAGCGGACGTTAGGTGTTACCTTGGGTAACAGGTATCGAGGGTGACGTGTGCCGCATTCGGGTATCCGCTGGTAGTGCTGTGCTTACCGTCTAGTTAAGAACCCGGTACGGCAGATGGGACAGTTTGTCTCGCCTAGTGGTACGCGGCCCGTCTGGCGGGCGGTCGTGGCGACTACCCTCGTGGTGGGGCACAGCCACCCTTGGAGAGAGGTATCGGCGTAGGAATGAGCACTGAGACCCGCAAGCTGGATCGCGTTGTGATCCGCTTCGCCGGCGACTCCGGTGACGGCATGCAGCTCACCGGAGACCGGTTCACGTCGGAAGCGGCGGCGTTCGGCAACGACCTCGCCACGCAGCCCAACTTCCCCGCCGAGATCCGCGCACCACAGGGCACCCTGCCGGGCGTTTCGTCGTTCCAGCTCCACTTCGCCGACTACGACATCCTGACGCCCGGTGACCGCCCGGACGTGCTCGTGGCGATGAACCCGGCCGCCCTCAAGGCGAACGTCGTCGACCTGCCTGACGGCGGCATCCTCATCGTCAACACCGACGAGTTCACCAAGCGGAACCTGACGAAGGTCGGGTACGACTCGAACCCGCTCGAGGACGACTCGCTCGAGAAGTTCCAGGTGCACAAGGTCGCCATGGCGACGATGACCATCGGTGCGCTGGAGGAGACCGGGCTCGGCAAGAAGGACGCCGAGCGCGCGAAGAACATGTTCGCGCTGGGTCTTCTCTCGTGGATGTACCACCGGCCGACCGAGGGCACGGAACGGTTCCTGCGCGAGAAGTTCTCCAAGAAGCCCGACATCGCCGAGGCCAACGTGCTGGCGTTCCGCGCCGGCTACTACTACGGCGAGACCACGGAAGCCTTCGCGGTCACGTACGAGGTCGCGCCCGCGAAGCTGAACGTCGGCACCTACCGCCAGATCACCGGCAACACGGCGACGGCGTACGGCATCGTCGCGGCCGCGCAGCGCTCGAAGCTGCCCGTCGTGCTCGGCACGTACCCGATCACGCCGGCGTCGGACATCCTGCACGAGCTCAGCAAGCACAAGAACTTCGACATCACCACGGTGCAGGCCGAGGACGAGATCGCGGGCATCGGCATCGCCCTCGGTGCGTCCTACGGCGGCGCGCTCGGCGTGACGTCGACGTCCGGTCCAGGCATCGCGCTGAAGTCCGAGACCATCGGCCTCGCGGTGATGACCGAGCTGCCGCTGCTGGTGATCGACGTGCAGCGCGGTGGCCCGTCCACCGGTCTGCCGACGAAGACCGAGCAGGCCGACCTGCTGCAGGCGATGTTCGGCCGCAACGGCGAGTCGCCGGTGCCGATCGTCGCGCCGCAGTCGCCGTCCGACTGCTTCGACGCCGTGCTCGACGCGTGCCGGATCGCGCTCAAGTACCGCACGCCCGTGCTGTTCCTCTCCGACGGCGCGGTCGCGAACGGTTCCGAGCCGTGGCTGATCCCGGACGTCGACTCGCTGCCGGATCTCGGTGTCGAGTTCGCGACGGACCCGGAGAACTTCCAGCCGTACTCGCGCGACCCCGAGACGCTGGCCCGTCCGTGGGCGGTGCCCGGTACTCCTGGCCTGCAGCACCGCATCGGCGGTCTGGAGAAGCAGGACATCACCGGCAACATCTCCTACGACCCGGAGAACCACGACCGGATGGTCCGCCTGCGCCAGGCGAAGATCGACGGCATCGAGGTCCCGGACGTCGAGGTCGACGACCCGAGCGGCGAGGCGAAGGTCCTGGTCGTGGGCTGGGGCTCGTCCTACGGTCCGATCGGCGCGGCCGCTCGCCGCGTCCGCAAGCTCGGCCTGCCGGTCGCGCACGCGCACCTGCGGCACCTCAACCCGTTCCCCAAGAACCTGGGTGAAGTGCTGCGCAGGTACGACAAGGTGATCGTGCCGGAAATGAACCTGGGTCAGCTGGCGTTGCTGTTGAGGGCGAAGTATCTGGTGGACGCGATGTCGTACACCAAGGTGCAGGGCCTTCCGTTCAAGGCGGAAGAACTGCAGGACGTGCTCGCTGACGTGATCAAGGGGGTGTCGGCGTGACTGCGATCGACCTCGGAATCCCGGGATTGACGGGAGTTCCCACCACCGACGAGAAGCAGACGGCCAGGGACTACAAGTCGGACCAGGAGGTCCGCTGGTGCCCCGGCTGCGGCGACTACATCGTGCTCAACACCATGCAGTCGTTCCTGCCGTCGCTCGGCCTGAAGCGCGAGAACATCGTGTTCGTCTCGGGCATCGGGTGTTCGTCCCGCTTCCCGTACTACATGAACACCTACGGCATGCACTCCATCCACGGCCGTGCGCCGGCCATCGCCACGGGTCTCGCCGTGTCGCGGCCGGACCTGAGCGTGTGGGTGGTGACCGGTGACGGCGATGCGCTGTCCATCGGCGGCAACCACCTGATCCACACGTTGCGGCGCAACGTGAACCTCAAGATCCTGCTGTTCAACAACCGGATCTACGGCCTCACCAAGGGCCAGTACTCGCCGACCTCCGAGGAAGGCAAGGTCACCAAGTCAACGCCCGTCGGCTCGCTGGACCACCCGTTCAACCCGGTGTCGCTGGCGCTGGGTGCGGAGGCCTCGTTCGTGGGCCGGGCGCTCGACTCGGACAAGGCGGGTCTGACCTCGGTGCTGCGCCAGGCGGCCGAGCACCGCGGTTCGGCGCTCGTCGAGATCTACCAGAACTGCCCGATCTTCAACGACGGCGCGTTCGACGTGCTGAAGGACGCGGACGAGGCACAGCGGCGGATCATCAACGTCGTCGACGGCGAGCCGATCCGCTTCGGTCGTGAGGGCGAGTACTGCGTGACCCGCGAGGGCTTCGGGCTCGCGGTTGCGAAGTCCGCGGACGTGGACGCGAGCGACATCGTCATCCACGACGCGTCGGACCTGAACCTGTCGTTCGCGCTCTCGCGGCTGTCGACGCAGGACCTCTCGCACACCGTCACGGGTGTGTTCCGGCGTGCGGACCGGCCGACGTACGACGACAGCGCGCGGGCGCAGGTCAACGAGGCCAAGGCCTCCAAGGCCGCGGACCTCGGCAAGCTGTTGCACGGCAAGGACACCTGGACCGTGGTCGGCTAGTACCAAGAACATCCGAGAGGCCCGCCAGCGCAAAGCTGGCGGGCCTTTCGCATCAACGCTGGTGCGAGCGGCGGTCGTACGAGACCGCGTAGATCGTGCTGCGAGCGGCGAGAACCGGGTCGTCCGAAGGCTCGATGCCGTCGACCAGCGAGGTCGGGTCGAACACCTGCGACTGCCAGTGCTCCTGGTCCGGCGACTCCTTGGTGATCTCGATCCGGCCGACGTCGACCGTGCGCCGGTCAGCCGGCCACGCCACCGTCGAGTCGTGCGTCGGGTCGCCCGGCTCGCCGAACTGCACTCGCAGCACGAAGGAAACCGGCAGCCGGTCGCGCAGTTCCTCGGTCAGGTGGTGCGGGGTCCACGACTCCGAGTCGGAAGCATCGACGATGCCCGCCTCCGGGACCCACGAGTAGCGCACGGGACGCACGACACCGTCAGCGTCGCGCCACAGGAACGCGTGGATCGCCCAGTACTGCGTCGTGGCGTACGAAACGGGGATCGCGATCGTCTTGGCCGCCACCAGCGCCGGGCCGACGGTCGGGTGCGCACCGACGAACGACTTGATGTGCGGCACGGACGGGTCCTGGGCGTCGGTGTCCGCCTTGGCGGCCTTGATGAACTCCACGAACTCCTCGGGCGTGGCCGCGACGAACCGCTCCACGCTCACCATCACCAGGTCGGTGTTGGTGCCGTCGGTGAGGTGGAACTTGGTCGCGAAGCCGCGCACCGCCCGGTCGCTGTCGGCGGCGTGCGGGTTGGCGTCGGTGTGCGAGAACCGGACGGTGGCGCGCACCGGTTCGCCCTGCAGGTGCGGGGCCGTGGTGAACGGCGCCGCGGCACCGTTCGGCGTGAAGACGGCTTCGTAGACGAAGCCGCGGGCGTGGGCGCGGCGGAAACCGTGATGGGTGCCCTTCAGATCTTCGATCGAGTCCACAATGGTCGATGAGATCTGCGATTTGGCCAGTTCGGAGGACATGCGTCGACGCTATCGACGCAGGTCAGACCCGGCCAAAAACGCGTTCCAATTGGGCGCGGTTCCCGGTATTCCCGGTCACGGTGCCGGTCGGAACCCGGCCTTCTCGGCGTCGGCCTCGGTGCGGAACCAGACATCGGCGCGGGTTTCGCCGAAATTGGCCGAACCCTCCGTGTAGTAACGACGGCCGGTCAGCGTGGCCTTCACCGAGAAGTCCGCGGCGGGCGCGTGACCGTCCGACTTGGGCAGCACCGAACCGGGACCGAACGGGGACCGCGGGTTGAAGCCCTCAGGTTGCTGGAACCGCGACGATCCCGGAGCAACGGCGCCGTTGGGACGACCACCCGTCGAGGGCGAAAATCCGACCGGACGCGGGCGGGACGGCAGAGCTGCCGCCGGCGCGGGCTGCGGGACAGGTTCCGGCTTCGGCTGCTCGAAGGCCGCGAACGCGGAGAAGCTCTGCTGACGCTGCTGCGTGGTGCGGCGGGCCTCACGGATCGGCAGCCCCGCCTCGGTGGTGCGCTGCGGCAGGTCGACGGCGAACGGTTCGGGTTCCGGCTCGGGCTCCGGCGGCGCGGCGAGCAAGGGCTCGTCGCTCGGCACGAACGTCGGCACGAACGGCTGCTCGTCGTGCGTCGGCTCGGGGAGCTGCCGGGTCTGCCCCAGCGCGGGGAGCGGCTCGTCGGCGTCCAGCAGCGGCTCGAAGAGAGAGCGCGGGCGGTCGGCGACGGGCTCGGGCCTCGCCGGGACCTCCGGCGCCTCCACGGCGTGGTTGAACGCGCCGGCGACGGCACGGGGCTGGCGACCGGTGGTCTCCAGCTCCGTCTCCGGCGGAGCACCGAACGCCGAGAACGGCGCGGGCGCCGGGGCACCGGGTGTGCTGAAGGGCGCGACGTAGCCGACCGGCTGCCGGTACTCGGCGGGTTCCTCGGGCTCGACGTGGGCGACGGGCTCGGGCTCGAAGGCCTCAGGCTCGACGACCTCGGGCTCGTACACCTCAGGTTCGTACGCCTCAGGCTCGAAGGCCTCGGGCTCGAGCGGCTCACGGCGGGCGTGCGCCGGCTCGGACTCGGGCTCCGGCTCGGTGAAGCCCTGCTCCTCGGCCAGTGTCGTCTCGAACACGCCGTTGCGGACGTGCGGAGCGCCCAGGTCGGCAGGTTCGATCGGTGCGATCGCCTCGACCATGGTCTGCTCGGCGGGCGACTCCGGCTCGGCGAACCCGTCCAGCTGACCGGAGATCTCGTCGCGCAGGCCGGGGTACTCGCCGGTGAGGTCGTTGGCTGGCCAGGAGCTCTGCTCGACCGCGATGAACGTCGTCTGCTCGGACTGGGTGAACTCGGAGCGCTCGGAGTCGGCGTGAGCGGGCTCGTCCTCCTGCTCGGCGGCCTCGTCGAGGAACGCCTCCTGCTCCTGCTGTGCCCACACCTCACGCGGCTGGTAGATGAAGTCGTCGACGTGCTCGTCGACCTCGGCGGGCGCGGTCGGCTCGTGGACGGGCGGCGCGACCTCGGCGACCGGCTCCACCACGGCGGGCAGAACGCCCGTCTGCTCGGCCGGGAGCTCGGGCTCGTCGTCGAAGTCGGCGGCCTCCAGACCGGACTGCGACAGGACCGTCGTCATCTCGGCCGGGGTCTGCTCGTCCTCCGGGGAAAGCCGCTCGAACAGGGACCGCGGGCGGTCGTCCTCGGCCAGTGCGCGCTGCTCGGCCAGCTGCTCCTCGAACCGGCGCTGCGCCTCGTCCGCCTCCATGTACTGGCGGACCGGCGTGACCGGCTCCTGCACGACGACGGGCTCTTCGTCGAGCGGCTCGGGCTCGGGCTCCGGTTCCTCGGCCACGAACGGCGCCGGGGCGGGAACGGGCTCACCGAAGTAGGCAGGCGGCTCCACGTACGGCCCGGGAGCAGGCGCGGGTGCGGGCACCGGTGAGGGGAACGGCGCGGGCGTCGGCGGGCTCAGCACCTCGGCGCTCAGCGACCGCGGCGGGGCGTCGTCCCACTCGTCGACCTCGAAGTCGTCGTCGCGGCTCACCGACTCGATGGGCGGTGCGGAGCGGCGTGCGTCGAGAAGTTGATCTTCGAGGTCGGCGACCTGCTTGCGTGCGGGTCGGACCATCACCAGCCACGTGAGCGCTACTCCCGCGACGAACGACAGCAGACTCCACAGCCAGACCTGCCCGAAGACATTCACGGGTAAGCCCCTTCTACGACCACACTCGGTCCCTACTCACTCGGAAGGGTGAGCATGGCCAAACTACAGTGCCTTTGATGATGCTCCGTCACTACGCCGTTCGGCGCAAATATCCGGAGGAAACGCCAGCGTAGAGTGGCATTTTGTGCCGCAGCTGACGACTTCTTCCCTCACTTCGCCAGAAGTTCACACCCAGGGGCGAGGCGTCACCTACGGCGTACTCGCATACGTCCTCTGGGGCCTGTTCCCGGCGTACTGGCCACTCCTCGTGCCCGCCCAGCCGGTCGAGGTGCTCGCGCACCGGATCGTCTGGTCGTTCGTGACGCTCGCCATCGCCGTCGTGCTCCTCCGGCGGTGGCGTCCTTTCCTTGAGTTATCAGGAAAAGGCTGGCTCATCGTTACCGCAGCCGCCGTGTTGATCACGGTGAACTGGGGCACCTACATCTACGCGGTCAACAGCAAGCACGTCGTCGAAGCCGCGCTCGGCTACTTCATCAACCCGTTGGTGAGCGTGGCACTCGGCATGATCTTCCTCAAGGAACGATTGCGTCTCGTTCAGGCGGTCGCGTTCGCCGTCGTCGTCGTGGCTGTGATCGTGCTCACCGTCGACTACGGACGGCTGCCGGTGATCTCGCTCATCCTGGCGTTCTCGTTCGGCACCTACGGGCTGCTGAAGAAGAAAGTCCCGCTCGACGCCATCTCCAGCCTCGCCGCGGAGAGCGCCGTCATCGCGCCGATCGCGTTCGTCTACCTGCTCGTGCTCGGCAGCGCGAACACCTTCACCACCGAAGGCAGTGGCCACGCGCTGCTGCTCCTCAGCACCGGCATCGTCACCGCGATCCCGCTGGTGCTGTTCGGTGCGGGAGCGCGGCTGGTCCCGCTGACCACCATGGGGATGCTGCAGTACCTGGCGCCGGTGCTGCAGTTCGCGTGGGGCGTCTTCGTCGTGCACGAACCCATGCCGCGCAGCCGGTGGATCGGGTTCGGACTCGTCTGGGTGGCGTTGGCGATCTTCACGTTCGACGCGGTGAAGAACCGACGCAAGCAACTGCTCGCGCCGGTCGAGTAGAACCGTCAGTGGGAGCGGGCCACCACGTAGGTGGCGAGCTCTTCGAGAGCGTCACGGGCGGCGCACGGCGGCAGCTTGTTCAGCTCCGTGCGGGCCCGGTCGGCGTAGTCGTCGAGCGTCTCGCGTGCGCGGTCCATGCCCGATGACTTGCGCAGCAACGCGAGCGCTTCGTCGACCAGGGCATCATCGCTGATCGGACCGGCCAGCAGTTCGGCGAGCCGCGCCTCGGACGGGTCCGCGAGCGCGTAGAGCATCGGCAGCGTCTTCACGCCCTCGCGCAGGTCGGTGCCCGGCGTCTTACCGGACTCGACCGACGGCGAGGCGATGTCGATCACGTCGTCCGAGATCTGGAACGCCGCACCGATCACCTCGGCGTACCGGCGCAGTGCGTCGGTCTGCTCCTCGGTGGCGTCGGAGAACATGCCGCCGAACCGCGCCGCGGTGGCGATCAGCACGCCCGTCTTCTCCTCGATCACCTTGAGGTAGTGGGAGATCGGGTCCTCGCCGGGCTGTGGGCCGACGGTCTCGCGCATCTGACCGGTCACCAGGACCGAGAAGGTCTCCGCGATGATCCGCGCCGCGTCCGTGCCCAGGTCGGCCGTCAGGCGGGAGGCGTGGGCGAAGAGGAAGTCGCCCGTCAGGATCGCGATGCTGTTGTCCCACTTGGCGTTCGCGGAGACCGCGCCGCGCCGCATGGTCGCCTCGTCCATGACGTCGTCGTGGTAGAGCGTGGCGAGGTGTGTGAGCTCGACCACAGCGGCGGCCTTGATGACCTTCTCGCGGTCCCAGTCCGCTCCGAACTGGGAGGCGAGCAGTGTGAAGAGCGGGCGGATCCGCTTTCCGCCCGCCTCCACAAGGTGAAGCGAGGTTTCCGTCACCGGGTGGAACTCGCTCTGCACGACGTCGTGCAGGATGCGCTCCACCTCGGCCAGGCCGACCTGGACTACCTCGGTGAGCACGGGGTCCACCAACGCGAACCCCGGTCCCTCATGCTCGCTACTGGTCACACCAGCAGACTACGTACACCTAGCTGAGGAAGGTGCCGGTACCCGCCCAATCGAGCACGAACGTGGGCCACAACCCCAGCACCAGGGTCACTACGGCACCCAACGTGATCGCGATCGTGGTGAACGCACCGGGCACGCTGACGGTCGGGCCGTCCGGAGCCGGGTCGCTGAAGTACATCAGCACGATCACCCGCAGGTAGAAGAACGCCGCGACGGCCGAGGCCACCAGGGCGATCACCACGAGCGGCGTCAGGCCGGACTCGATCGCCGCGCTGAACACGACGAACTTGCCGATGAAGCCGGACGTCAGCGGAATGCCGGCCAGCGCCAGCAGCAGGAACGTGAAGACGCCGGCCACGATCGGCGACCGCTTCGCGAGACCCGCCCACTGCGACAGGTGCGTCGCCTCGCCGTCCGAGTTGCGGACCAGCGACACGATGCCGAACGCGGCGATCGTGGTGAAGCCGTACGCCAGCAGGTAGAACATGGTCGCGCTCACACCGGGCGTCTTGCCCTCCGGCGTCAGTGCGATCGTGCCGATCAGCAGGAAGCCCGCGTGCGCCACCGACGAGTACGCGATCATGCGCTTCACGTCGGTCTGCGTGAGACCCAGCACCGCGCCGATCACCATCGACACGACCGCCACGCCCCACAGGACGCCGCGCCACTCCCACTGCGTGTTCTCGAACGCGACCGTGAGCACGCGCAGGATGCCGCCGAACGCGGCCACCTTGGTGCACGCGGCCATGAACGCCGTCACCGGCGTCGGCGCGCCCTGGTACACGTCCGGGGTCCAGGCGTGGAACGGGCCGACCGCGGCCTTGAACAGCAGACCCACCACCAGCAGGCCGAAGCCCGCGAACAGCAGCGTGTCGGAACGGTCCGTGCCGGCGGCCGCGGACGCGATCGCCGAGAGCTTCACCGAACCCGCGTAGCCGTACAGCAGAGCCACGCCGTACAGGAAGAACGCGGAGGCGAACGCACCCAGCAGGAAGTACTTCACGGCCGCTTCCTGCGAGAGCAGGCGACGGCGGCGAGCCAGGCCGCACAGCAGGTACAGCGGCAGCGACAGGACTTCCAGCGCGATGAACATGGTCAGCAGGTCGTTCGACGCGACGAACGTCATCATGCCGCCGAGCGCGAACAGCGTGAGCGGGAAGACCTCGGTCTGCATGCCGGTCTTCGTCGCCTGGGCGCGGTCCTGGACGGTGCCGGGACGGATCGCGGCCTGGGCCACGAACACCCCACCGGGCTCCACCGAGCGGTCGGCGATCAGCAGGATCGACCCGAACGCCAGCACCAGCAACGTGCCCCACAGGAACAACGACGGCGTGTCGACCGCGATCGCGCCCGCCAGCGTCGCCACCCCCTGCTCCGGCCGGTCGGAGGTCGCGTAGAAGATCAATGCTCCGGTCGCCGCGACCAGCGTGACGAGCGACAGCACGAGCTGCACCGCCCACCGCTGGTGCTTGGGCAGCAACGCCTCCAGCAGCACGCTGACGCAGGCCGCGCCGAGCACGATCAGCACCGGCGCGATCGCACCGTAGAGGATCTCCGGCGCCTCGAACTGCTGCGCCTGAGCGACGAGAAGGTTCACGTCACTTGCCTTCCTGCACGGAGACCGGGTCGGTCACGCCGACCTCGGTCAGCGTCGCCCCGACAGTCGGGGTGATGACGTCGAGCACCGGCTGCGGGAAGAACCCGAGGGCCAGCACGATGACAACGAGCGGTGCGAGGACCGCGATCTCGCGCTTGCTGAGGTCGCCGATGGTGGTCTTCTTCTCCGGGTCGCCGACGGCGCCCGGACCGGCGGCCGCACCCAGCAGCGCGTCACCGCGCAGCGGGCCGGTCATGATCCGCTGGTAGAGCCACAGCACGTAGAGTGCCGCGAGCACCATGCCGACCGTCGCGAGGATCGTGTAGACCGGCTGCGTCGGGAACGAGCCGATCAGCACCAGGAACTCGGAGACGAACGAGTTCGTGCCCGGCAGCGACAGCGTGGTCAGACCCGACAGCAGCAGCATGCCGGCGAGCACCGGTGCCACCTTCGACATGCCGCCGTAGTCGGAGATCAGCGACGAACCACCGCGCGCGATCACCATGCCGATCACCAGGATCAGCATGCCGGTCGAGATCGAGTGGTTGAGCATGTACGACACCGAGCCCACACCGGCCTGCGACGTGAACGAGAAGATGCCGAGCGCGATGAAGCCGAAGTGGGCGATCGAGACGTAAGCGAGGAACCGCTTCATGTCCCGCTGGCCCGTGGCGAGCAACGATCCATAGAGGACGCCGGCCACCGCGAGCACGAGCACGAGCGGCGCCAGGTTCTTCGACGCCGTCGGGAACATCGGCAGCAGGTAGCGCAGCATGCCGAACGTGCCGACCTTGTCCAGGATGCCGACGACGATCACCGTGACGCCGATGGGCGCCTCGGCGGCCGCGTCGGGCAGCCAGGTGTGGAACGGCACGAGCGGTGCCTTGATCGCGAACGCCAGGAAGAAGCCGAGGAACAGCCAGGTCTGCGTCGTCGCGTCGGCGTCGCTGACCACCTTCACCAGCGTGGCCCAGTCGAACGTGCCCTTGCCCAGCTCGTCCGACGCCATCGCGTAGGCGCCGATCGCGGAGGCCAGCATGATCAGGCCGCCGAGGAACGAGTACAGGAAGAACTTGACCGCCGCGTACTGCCTGCGCGCGCCGCCGTAGCCGCCGATCAGGAAGTACATCGGGATCAGCATGACCTCGAACAGCACGTAGAACAGGAAGACGTCGGTGGCGGCGAACACCGCGACCGTCACGGCCTCCTGCACCAGGATCAGCGC
Organism: Lentzea aerocolonigenes; assembly: GCF_000955955.1. Classification (GTDB taxonomy): domain Bacteria; phylum Actinomycetota; class Actinomycetes; order Mycobacteriales; family Pseudonocardiaceae; genus Lentzea; species Lentzea aerocolonigenes_A. The sequence continues at coordinate 100,312 of NZ_JYJG01000007.1, read as the reverse complement.
GAGGTACCCGCCCTGCGAACGACCGGCCGGCAGCTTCTCCGTCCAGCCGGCCCCGATCACCAGCGGGATCAGCAGCGCGATCACCGCGATCATCACCAGCGCGATGCCGTCGATGCCGAACGACAGCCGCACGCCGAACGCCGGGATCCAGTCCACGCCCGCGGCGAGCTGGATGCGGTCGCCGTCCGGCTTGTACGCGGTCCACAGCAGCACGGCGAGCACCAGCTCGACGAGCGAGAACGCCAGTGCGACGAGCTTGGCCTTCTTGTCGTCCTTGCGCAGGAACGCCACCACCAGGGCGCCGACCAGCGGCACCACCAGCAGTGCGATCAGAACCCAGGTCACGAGAACCTCACCACCAGGAGCGCCCCGAGCACGAAGATCGAGCCCAGCAGCATGGACAGTGCGTAGGAGCGGACGAACCCGGTCTGCAGCCTGCGCAACCGGCCGGAGCTACCGCCGAGCAGCGCCGCCATGCCGTTGACGGCACCGTCGACGCCCTTCAGGTCGAGGAACACCAGCGCGCGGGTGAGCCAGGTGCCCGGCCGCGCGAAGAGGGCCTCGTTGAGTGCGTTGCCGTAGAGGTCCGCACGAGCGGCGCGCACCGGGAACGACACCCGCACCGGCCGCTCGACCGGCTGCTTGCCGCGAGCGAAGAGCAGGAACGCGAGACCGGCGCCGACCAGCGCGAGCACGACGGTCAGGATCCCGACCATGCCGTGCGAGACCACGCCGTGCTCTTCCTTGAGCTCGCCCAGCGAGGGCTCCAGCCACCCGGCCAGACGCCCGCCGGAGGAGAGGAACCAGCCGCCACCGATCGAGCCGACCGCCAGGATGATCATCGGGATGGTCATCGACAGCGGGGACTCGTGCGGGTGGTATTCCTTGCCGTCCTCGGACTTCAGGTCCTTCCAGCGGGGCTGGCCCAGGAAGACGAGGATGAGCAGGCGCGTCATGTAGAACGCGGTCAGCGCGGCACCGAGCAGTGCGACGCCACCGAAGACGTACGGCCGCCAGCCCTCCCCGGTGAACGCCGCCGCGATGATGGCGTCCTTCGAGAAGTAGCCCGCGAACGGCGGGATGCCGATCAGCGCGAGGTAGCCGAGCGTCCAGGTGACGAAGGTGACCGGCAGGTACTTGGCCAGGCCGCCCATCCGCCGGATGTTGCCCTCGTCGTTCATGCCGTGCATGACCGAACCGGCACCGAGGAAGAGCCCGGCCTTGAAGAAGCCGTGCGTCAGCAGGTGCATGATGCCCAGCGCGTAACCGACCGGGCCGAGGCCCACCGCGAGGATCATGTAACCGATCTGCGAGACCGTCGAGTACGCCAGGACTTTCTTGAAGTCGTCGTAGGCGCAACCGATGATGCAACCGATCAGCAGCGTGACGCCACCGATGATCATCACGACCAGGCGGCCGTCGGCGCTCAGGTCGTAGATCGGGTTGGAGCGGGCGATCAGGTACACGCCGGCGGTGACCATCGTCGCCGCGTGGATCAGGGCGGACACCGGGGTCGGACCGGCCATGGCGTCCGGCAACCAGGCCTGCAGCGGGAACTGACCCGACTTGCCGCAGGCGCCCAGGAGCAGCAGCAGCGTGATCGCGAGGATCTCCGCGCTGGAGAACTCCTTCACCCGGCTGAAGACCTCGGTGTACTGCGTGGTCCCGAGACGGTTGAACATCAGGAAGATCGCGATCGCGAGACCGAGGTCGCCGACGCGGTTCATCAGGAAGGCCTTCTTGGCCGCCGACGCCGCTTCCGGCTTGTACTGGTACCAGCCGATCAGCAGGTACGAGGCGAGACCGACGCCCTCCCAGCCGAAGTACAGGGTCACGAAACCGTTGCCCAGCACCAGCAGGAGCATGGCCGCCACGAAGAGGTTGAGGTAGGCGAAGAACTTCCGCCTGCCTTCCTCGTGCGCCATGTAGCCGATCGAGTAGATGTGGATCAGCGAGCCCACACCGGTGATCAGCAGCACGAACGTCAGCGACAGCGGGTCGATGCGCAGTCCGAACTCGACGGTCAGCGCGTTGACGTCGACCCAGTTGAACAGGTGCACGTTCTGCACCCGCTCCTCCGGGTTCGAGATGCCGAGCGTCGAGAAGAACAGCGCGAGTCCGTAGCCGAACGCGCCGATGATGGTGGCGCAGCCGAGCAGATGACCCCACTTGTCGGTGCGCTTGCCACCGACCAGCAGCACTGCCGCGCCGAACGCGGGCAGCGCCAACAAAAGCCAGGCGAGACTAGCCAGCCCGCTGGCGGCAACAGGTTCCGTCACCGGTGACCCCTCAGTACTTCAGCAGGTTCGAGTCGTCGACCGAGGCCGAGCGACGCGTGCGGAAGATGGACATGATGATCGCGAGGCCGACGACGACCTCGGCCGCGGCGACGACCATCACGAAGAACGCCATCACCTGACCGTCGAGCGAGCCGTTGATCCGCGCGAACGTCACGAGGCTCAGGTTTACCGCGTTGAGCATGAGCTCGACGCACATGAAGACCACGATCGCGTTGCGCCGCACCAGGACGCCGACGGCGCCGATGCTGAACAGCAGTGCCGACAGCAGCAGGTAGTACGTGGGAGTCACGACTCACTTCCCTTGAGCGCGTGCGAGTCCGGCTGGTGCCCGGTGCCCGCGACCTCGGCGACGTCGTCCGAGAGCACGGACTTGTCGGTCGCCTCGATGACCTCGAACAGCGACTCCTCCGACACGCTGCCGTCGGGCAGCAGCGCCGGGGTGGCCACCGAGTTCGCGGTGGCGAAGACGCCGGGACCGGGGATGGACCCGACCCGCTTGCCGTCCTGGAAGCGCTCCTCGACGAGTTCCTTCTGCGTCTTCTTGGACGGCCGGCCGTCGCGACCCACGAAGGCCAGGATCATCGCGCCGAGGGCGGCGGTGATCAGCAGGGCCGAGGTGAGCTCGAACGCGAACAGGTAGTCCGTGAAGAGCTTCTGGCCGATGTTGCCGACGTTGCCGCCGTTCGTGGTGTTCGCCTCGGCCAGACCCCTGGGCTCGACCGAGGTGAGCGCGCGGCCGACGGAGCCGACCATCAGGACGGCGAACCCGATGCCGAGCAACGCGGCCGCGAGCCGTTGCCCGCGAATGACTTCGACCACGGAGTCCGAACTGTCGCGGCCGACCATCATGAGCACGAACAGGAACAGCATCATGATCGCGCCGGTGTAGACGATGATCTGCACGAAGCCGAGGAACGGCGCCTGCTGGATCATGTACAGCACACCGAGGCTGAGCATCGTCACGACGAGCCAGAGCGCGGAGTGCACGGCGTTGCGCGCGAAGAGCATGCCGAGCGCGCCGGCCAGTGCGAGCGGGCCGAGCACCCAGAACGCGATGGCCTCGCCCGTGGTGACGGTGTCGACCACCTTCTGCACGGGTTCCGGCTGCTGGGCCAGGAAGCTGACGAGGAGGCTCACTGCTGAGCCTCCTTGGCCAGCTGCGGGCCGTTCACGTAGTAGTCCTGCTCGTTGTCGCCCAACCGCATCGGGTGCGGCGGCTGCTCCATGCCGGGCAGCAGCGGAGCGAGCAGGTCCTCCTTCGTGAAGATCAGGTCCTGGCGGTTGTCGTCGGCGAGCTCGTACTCGTTCGTCATCGTGAGCGAACGGGTCGGGCACGCCTCGATGCACAGGCCGCAGCCGATGCAGCGCAGGTAGTTGATCTGGTAGTCGGCGCCGTACCGCTCACCGGGCGAGAAGCGCGCTTCCTCGGTGTTGTCGCCACCTTCGACGAAGATCGCGTCCGCCGGGCAGGCCCACGCGCACAGCTCGCAGCCGACGCACTTCTCCAGCCCGTCCGGGTGCCGGTTCAGCTGGTGACGGCCGTGGAACCGCGGCGCGGTCACCTTCTTGACCTCGGGGTACTCCTCCGTCACCACCTTCTTGAACATGGTGCCGAAGGTGACGCCGAAGCCTTTCAGGGACTCGAACATCCCTACTCAGCCTCCTTACCGGTGGTGACGGCTGCCTTGTCCTTGGGGATGTTGGCGACCTTGACCTTGCGCTTGGGCGCGGCCTTGGGGACAACGAGATCGAGCGGCGGCACCGGGAAGCCGGAGCCGGCGAGCGGAACGCCCTTGGTGTCCTGGACCTTCTTGTCCGGCAGCAGGAACGAGACCAGCAGCACGAGGCCGACGACCACGCCGAGCGCGATGAGCCGCTGCGCCGTGGAGAGCTGCTGGATGGCACCGGTGCGGATGACCGCGACGGCCATGATCCAGACGAGGCTGGTCGGGACCAGCACCTTCCAGCCGAGCTTCATGAACTGGTCGTAGCGCAGGCGAGGAAGCGTGCCGCGCAGCCAGATGAAGATGAACAGGAAGAACAGCGTCTTGCCGATGAACCAGAGCAGGCCCCACCAGCCGGTGTTCATGAACTCGCCGCTCCACGGGGCGCGGTAGCCGCCGAGGAAGAGCGTGGTCGCGAGCGCCGAGACGGTGACCATGTTGACGTACTCGGCGAGGAAGAACAGCGCGAACTTCAGCGAGCTGTACTCCGTGTGGAAACCACCGACCAGCTCCGACTCGGCCTCGGGGAGGTCGAACGGCGCGCGGTTGGTCTCGCCGACCATCGACACCACGTAGATCACGAAGCTGGGGAACAGCAGGATGCCGAACCAGCCGGGGATCGCGCCGCCGAGCACCATGCCCGCCTGGGCGTTGACGATGTCACCGGTCGACATCGAGCCGGTGAACATGATCACCGCGACGATCGACAGGCCCATCGCGATCTCGTAGGAGATCACCTGCGCGGCCGACCGCAGCGCGCCGAGCAGCGGGTACGGCGAGCCGGAAGCCCAGCCGGACAGCACGATGCCGTAGACGCCGAGCGACGAGCAGGCCAGCACCACCAGCACGCCGACCGGGAGGTCGACGAGCTGCAGCGCGGTCTGCTGGCCGAACAGGTTGACCTCGCCCGCGAGCGGGATCACCGAGAACGCGAGGAACGCGGGGATGCAGGAGATCACCGGCGCGAGGAAGAACACCCACTTGTCCGCGAGGACCGGGCGGATGTCCTCCTTGAACGCGAGCTTCAGACCGTCCGCGAGCGACTGCAGCCAGCCGTTCGGGCCGACCCGGTTGGGGCCGGGGCGGTGCTGCATGCGCGCGACGACCTTGCGCTCCCAGTTGATCATGAACAGGGTCATGACCACGAGGAACGCGAAGATCCCGACGACCTTGATCAGCACCAGCCAGATCGGGTCGTCCGCGAGGAGCTTGGCGGTCTCGCCGTTGTCCGCTGCGAGGACGTGCTGGATCATGACTTCCCTCCGCTGACGGAGACGATCGAGCCGTGGCCCGCGCCGAGCGTGGCCCGGACGGTCACGTCACCCGAGTTGGTGGGCAGCCAGATGACGCCCTCGGGCAGGTCGTCGGTCTCGACCGGGAGCGTGATCGCGCCGCGTTCGGTGGAGACCGTCACGTAGCCGCCGGTCTCCAGACCGAACTGCTGTGCGGTGACCTCCGCGACCTTCGCCACGACCGGGCGGGCCGTGCCTGCGAGGTGCGGTTCGTCCACCTGCAGCGAGCCGTTGCCGATCAGGCGGTGCCACGTGGCGAGGACCGCCTTGCCGGCACCGGCCGGGCTCTGCAGCGGCGCGGCGACGTTGAGCGAGGAACCGCTCGGAGCGCCCTCGCCGAGGCGGGCCAGGTCGGCTGCCGAGGCGGCGGGCGTCTGCGTGAACAGGTCCGCGTCCATCTCCACCGCGAGGGTGTCGAGCACGCGGCAGTCCGGCAGCGCGCCGGTGCCTTCCAGCGTCAGGCCGAACTCGCGGCGGCGGCCCTCCCAGTTGAGGTAGCTGCCGGACTTCTCGACCGCGGGGGCGATCGGGAACACGACGTCCGCGTGCGCGGTGACCGCGCTCGGCCGCAGCTCCAGGCTCACGATGAAACCGGCCTGTGCCAACGCCTTCTCGGCCAGCGCCGGGTCCGGCAGGTCGAACGGGTCGACGCCGCCGACCACCAGGCCGGACAGCTGACCGTTCGCGGCGGCCTCGAGGATGCCGGTGGTGTCGCGGCCGGGCGTCGCGGGCAGCGAGCCCTCCTCGACGCCCCAGGTCCGTTCGACCTCGATGCGCGCCGACGCGTTCGCGACGTGGCGGCCACCGGGCAGCAGGTTCGGCGTGGCACCGACCGCGAGCGCACCGCGCTCACCGGCACGACGCGGGATCCACGCGATCTTGGCCCCGGTGCGCTCGGCGAGCCGGGTGACCGCGGTGAACGCGCCGGGGATCTCGGCGGCGCGCTCGCCGACCAGGATCACCGCACCGGGCTTGCTCAGCAGCTCCACGACATCGGAAGCGTGCTCCGCCAACGCGTTCAACGCGTTCGCCTCGGCACCGGGCACGCAGGCGAGCAGCGTGCCGAGGGTCTTCTCGACGGCCGGGGTGGTGAACTGGCCGAGGTGGAAGACCTTGGTCTTGCCGGTGCGAGCGGCCTTGCGCAGGCGCAGGAAGACGATCGGCGCTTCCTCCTCGGGCTCGAAAGCGACCAGCAGCGCGGCCGGCGCCTTCTCGATGCCCTGGAAGGTGACGCCGTTGTCCGGGTTGGTGAACACCGTCGTGCCGGACAGGAACTCCAGCTCCTCGGCGCTGTGCGGCCGGGCGCGGAAGTCGATGTCGTTGGTGTGCAACGCGATCCGGGCGAACTTCGAGTACGCGTAGGCGTCCTCGACGGTCAGCCGGCCACCGGTCAGCACGCCGACGCCGTTCGCGTCCCGCGCCGCCGTCAGACCGGCCGCCGCGACCTGCAGCGCCTCGGTCCACGACGACTCGCGCAGCTCACCGGTCTCCTCGTCACGCACCAAAGGCCGCGTGATGCGGTCGCCGGCCGTGGCGTAGCGGAAGGCGAACCGGCCCTTGTCGCAGATCCACTCCTCGTTGACCTGCGGGTCGTCGCCGGCGAGCTTGCGCTGCACCTTGCCGCGCCGCCAGTCCGTGCGCTCGGCACAACCGGAGGAGCAGTGCTCGCACACGCTCGGCGTCGACACGAGGTCGAACGGCCGGGCGCGGAAGCGGTAGGCGGCGCTCGTCAAAGCACCGACCGGGCAGATCTGGATGGTGTTGCCGGAGAAGTAGCTCTGGAACGGCTTCTCCTGCGCGATGCCGATCTGCTGGTGCGCACCCCGCTCCAGCAGCTCGATGAACGGGTCGCCGGCGATCTGCGCGGAGAACCGGGTGCAGCGCTGGCAGAGCACGCAGCGTTCGCGGTCGAGCAACACCTGCGTGGAGATGTTGATCGGCTTCGGGAACGTCCGCTTGTGCTCGTGGAAGCGGGAGTCGCTGCGGCCGTGGGCGATCGCCTGGTTCTGCAGCGGGCACTCACCGCCCTTGTCGCAGACCGGGCAGTCCAGCGGGTGGTTGATGAGCAGCAGCTCCATCACACCCTGCTGGGCCTTGTCCGCGACCGGCGAGGTCAGCTGGGTCTTCACGACCATGCCGTCCGCGACCGTCATCGTGCAGGAGGCCTGCGGCTTCGGCATCGGCCGGCCGCCCATCTCGACCTCGACGAGGCACTGGCGGCAGGCGCCCGCGGGCTCCAGCAGCGGGTGGTCGCAGAAGCGCGGGATGACCGTGCCGAGGCGCTCGGCCGTGCGGATCAGCAGCTCACCCTTGGGCGCGATGACCTCGACGCCGTCGATGATCAGCTTGACGTGGCCCTCGGGTACGACGACCTCGGCTGCGGTGGGCTTGTCAGGGGCGATGGTCATGCGTTCGCTCCAGCCAGAACCTTGGAGTTCTTGTCGCACAAGGCGAGGAACTCGTCCTTGAAGTACTTGATGCCACTGGTGATCGGGCTGACGGCACCGTCACCGAGCGCGCAGAAGGAACGACCGAGGATGTTGTCGCAGACGTCGAGCAACGTGTCGATGTCGCTCGCCGTGCCGTTGCCCGCAACCATCCGCTGCAGGATCTGCACGAGCCAGTACGTGCCCTCGCGGCACGGCGTGCACTTGCCGCACGACTCGTGCTTGTAGAACTCCGTCCACTTCATGACGGCCCACGGCACGGACACGGTCTCGTTGAAGATCTGCAGAGCCGTCGTGCCGAGCATCGAACCGGCCTCGGCGGCACCCTCGAAGTCCAGCGGCACGTCGAGGTGCTCCGCGGTGAACAGCGGCGTGGACGAACCACCCGGCGTCCAGAACTTCAGCGGGATGCCGTCCTTCATGCCACCGGCCATGTCCAGCAGCTCGCGCAACGTGGTGCCCATCGGCGCCTCGTACTGGCCGGGGTTCGTGACGTGGCCCGACAGCGAGTAGATCTTCGGACCGGGTGAGCGGTCGCGACCCATCTCGCGGAACCAGTCCGACCCGCCGTTGACGATGAACGGCACGGACGCGATCGTCTCGACGTTGTTCACCACGGTCGGCGAGGCGTACAGGCCCGAGGTCGCGGGGAACGGCGGCTTGAGTCGCGGCTGGCCACGACGGCCCTCCAGCGAGTCGAGCAGTGCCGTCTCCTCACCGCAGATGTACGCGCCGGCACCCGCGTGGATCACCACGTCGAGGTCGAAGCCGCTGCCGAGGATGTCCTTGCCCAGGTAGCCCTTGGCGTACGCCTCGCGCACGGCCGCGTTGAGGCGGCGGATGCAGTGCAGGACCTCGCCGCGGACGTAGATCGCCGCGAAGTTCGCGCGGATCGCGTACGACGTGATGATCACGCCCTCGATCAGCGAGTGCGGGTCCGCCATCATCAGCGGGATGTCCTTGCAGGTGCCCGGCTCGCCCTCGTCGGCGTTGATGACGAGGTAGTGCGGCTTGCCGTCGCCCTGCGGGATGAAGCCCCACTTCATGCCGGTGGGGAAGCCAGCGCCGCCGCGGCCGCGCAGCCCGGAGTCCTTGCACTGCTGGATGAGCTGGTCCGGGTGGGCCTTGAGCGCCTTCGGCAGGGCGGTGTAGCCGCCGGTGCGCTCGTAGGTCTCGATCGTCCAGGACCTGGGCTCGGTCCAGCGCGTGGTGAGAACGGGAGTCAGCGGGTCAACCATGGTGTCCCCCTACTTCTTTTCCGGCAGGGCGGGGAACTCGGCGTTGGCCGGCATCTTCGGCGCGTCCCAGCCGCGGTCCTTCGCGATCTGGGCGCCCCGCAGGGTTTCCGGTGCCGCCGACGGTCCGTCGAGGTCCGCGTCGCGACCCTCGAAGAACCCGGCGAGCTGCAGTTCCGCCTGCTTGAAATCGGTGAGCGGGGCGCCGCGCGTGGGGGCGGGCTTCTCCCCCGACTGCAACGCCTTCACGAGTCCCAGCGCCTTGTCGGGCGTCTGGTTGTCGTAGAACTCGTAGTTCACCTGGAGAACCGGGCCGAGGTCGCACGCGGCGAGGCACTCGGCGTGCTCCAGGGTGATCGAGCCCGGCGTGCCCGGCTCGCCCGCGGTCTCCTCGTGGCCCACACCGAGGTGGTCCTTGAGGGTCTTGTAGATGTCGTCGCCGCCGAGAGCCGCGCACAGCGTGTTCGTGCACACGCTGACCAGGTGCTCACCGCACGGGCGGCGCTTGTACATCGTGTAGAACGTCGCGACCGCGCTGACCTCGGCCTCGCTCAGGTCGAGCTGTCCGGCGCAGAACCGGATGCCGTCCTGCGAGACGTAGCCCTCGACCGACTGCACCAGGTGCAGCATCGGCAGCAGCGCGCTGCGGGCCTGCGGGTAGCGGGCGATGATCGCCTGCGCGCGGTCCACAGTGGACTGGTCGAAAGCGGTTTCTTGTGCCTGAGTCATCGGTCGCAACCACCCATCACCGGGTCGATCGAGGCGACGGACGCGATGACGTCGGCGACCATGCCGCCCTCGCACATCGCGGGCATCGACTGGAGGTTGATGAAGCTGGGCTCGCGCAGGTGCACGCGCATCGGGCGGGTGCCGCCGTCGGAGACGACGTGGTAGCCCAGCTCGCCGCGCGGCGACTCGACCGGCACGTACACCTGGCCGGACGGCACCTTGAAGCCCTCGGTCACCAGCTTGAAGTGGTGGATCAGGGACTCCATGGACTGGCCCATGATCTTGCGGACGTGCTCGAGCGAGTTGCCCATGCCGTCGCTGCCGATCGTGAGCTGCGCGGGCCACGCGATCTTGGCGTCGGAGACCATCACCGGACCGGTCGGCAGGGTCTTCACGACCTGCTTGATGATCTTCAGCGACTGGTGCATCTCCTCGAGCCGCAGCAGGTACCGCGCGAAGCAGTCCGCCGCGTTCGAGGTCGGCACGTCGAAGGCGTAGTTCTCGTAGCCGCTGTACGGCTCGATCTTGCGCAGGTCCCAGGCGAGGCCCGCGGAACGCAGGATCGGGCCGGTGATGCCGAGCGCGAGGCACGCGTCGACGGGCAGGTAGCCCACGTCCGCGAGGCGGTTGCGCCAGATCGGCTGGCCGGTGAGCAGCTTGTCGTAGTCCGGGAGCCGCTTCTCCATGATCTTGACGAACGCGTTGATCTTCTCGATCCCGTCCGCCGGCAGGTCCTGCGCGAGGCCACCGGGGCGGATGAACGCGTGGTTCATGCGCAGACCGGTGAGGTGCTCCAGCAGGTGCAGCGCCTCCTCCCGCTCGCGGAAGCCGGAGGTCATGCCGGTGAGGGCACCGAGCTCCATGCCGCCGGTGGCGAGCGCGACGAGGTGCGAGCTGATCCGGTTGATCTCCATCAGCAGCACGCGGATGGCCTGCGCCTTGTCCGGCACCGTGATGCCGAGCAGCTTCTCGACCGACATGCAGTACGCGGCCTCGTGGTGCAGCGGCGCCAGGTAGTCGGTGCGCGTGATGAAGGTGACGCCCTGCACCCAGTTGCGGTACTCGAGGTTCTTCTCGATGCCGGTGTGCAGGTAGCCGATGACGCTGCGGGCGTGCGTGACGGTCTCGCCCTCGAGCTCCAGGACCAGGCGGAGCACGCCGTGCGTCGACGGGTGCTGCGGGCCGAGGTTCATGACGATGCGCTCGTCGTGGACGGCGTCCGCGAGCACCTCGTCCCAGTCGCCGCCGGTGACCGTGTAGACGGTGCCCTCGGTGGTCTTCCGGGAGTCCGCGATTTCCGGAGTCTCGGTGCGGGTGTTGACGTCGTCCGTGCTGTCGCTACCGGTCGCGCTGGTGTTCGTCCCGGTGGTGACGTCGGAAAGCCGCTCGGTCATGAGTAGGACCGCCTCTGGTCCGGCGGAGGAATCTCCGCGCCCTTGTACTCGACCGGAATGCCGCCCAGCGGGTAGTCCTTGCGCTGCGGGTGGCCGTCCCAGTCGTCCGGCATGAGGATGCGGGTCAGTCCGGGGTGACCGTCGTAGATGATCCCGAACATGTCCCAGGTCTCGCGCTCCTGCCAGTCCGCCGTCGGGTAGACCTCGACGAGGCTCGGCACGTGCGGGTTCTCGACGTCGACCGCGACCTCCAGCCGGATGCGGCGGCGGTACGTCATCGACGTCAGGTGCGTGACCGAGTGCAGGCGCTGCGGCACGTCGGCGCCGTAGTCCACCCCGGACACCGAGCTGCAGAGCTCGAAGCGCAGCGACGGGGTGTCGCGGCAGATGCGCGCGACCTCCAGCAACGTCTCCGGCCGAAGGTAGAAGGTGATCTCGCCGCGGTCGACGGTCACCTGCTGCACGGTGTCGGCGGGCAGGCCCTTGTCGCTGATCGCGGCGAACAGCTCGTCGGCGACCTCGTCGAACCAGCCGCCGAACGGGCGCTCGGCGGGCGCGGCGACGTGGGCGGGCAGGCGCAGGCCGCCGAAGCCCGACGTGTCACCGGAACCGGAGACGCCGAAGAGGCCCTTGCGCTCCTTGCCCGCGACGATCGGTGCCTTGGCTTCGGCGCCGTTGGTCTCGAGGCCCTCGACAGCGCGCTGGGCGCTGGAGTGCTCTCCCCCTGGCTCGGTCACTTCTTCCTCGCAAAACGCTCGGAGGACGGGATGAGATCGGTGCGGTGGCCCGAGTCGGCGAGTGCCTTGGCGCGCACGGCGCCCAGCGGCTCGTCCATGATCTTGGCGTGGATCTTGAGGATCGCGTCCATCAGCATCTCCGGCCGCGGCGGGCAGCCCGGCAGGTACATGTCGACGGGCACGACGTGGTCGACGCCCTGCACCACCGCGTAGTTGTTGAACATGCCACCGGTCGACGCGCAGACGCCCATCGCCAGCACCCAGCGGGGCTCGGGCATCTGGTCGTAGATCTGCCGCAGCACCGGCGCCATCTTGTTGGTGACGCGGCCCGCGACGATCATCAGGTCCGCCTGGCGCGGTGACGCGCGGAAGACCTCCATGCCGAAGCGGGCGAGGTCGTAGCGCGGACCACCGGTCGTCATCATCTCGATGGCGCAGCAGGCCAGGCCGAAGGTGGCAGGCCACAGCGAGGACTTGCGGGTCCAGTTGACCAGCTTCTCGACGCTGACCAGCAGGATGCCGTTCGGGAGCTTCTCCTCGAGACCCATGACTTCCTCAGTTCCAGTCGAGGCCGCCGCGACGCCACACGTAGACGTACGCGAAGCCGAGCGTGGCGACGAACAGGACGATCTCCACCAGCCCGAACAGCCCGAGCTTGTCGGCAGCGACGGCGAACGGGTAGAGGAAGACCATTTCGATGTCGAACAAGATGAAGAGCATCGCCGTCAGGTAGTAGGCGACGGGCATGCGCCCACCACCCACGACCGGCTGCGGGCTCGGCTCGATGCCGCACTCGTAGGCGTCGAGCTTCGCCCTGTTGTAGCGGCGGGGTCCGATGTAGGGCGCTGCGGTCACCGAGAACAGTGCGAACGCCCCGGCGAGCGCGAACATCAATACGAGGGGGAGGTAAGGGTCAAGCACGCTCCGTCGTCCTTTCCTCGCGGTCGAGGCGCACCCTATGGGTGTAGTTCTTCGCCCGGTTTGTTAGGCGGACCTAACAAACTGCTTGTGAAACAGTTCACAAGCTTGTTCACACTGTTGTGAACTGATTCACAAGGTCGCCCGCCAGTGTAGAACGCCTGTAAATGACCTGGATCACAGGGTCTGACCTGGGGGTTTAACTTCGTTGGAACATACGAAACGGCACCGGCTCGTATTGAGCCGGTGCCGTCACCTATTCGGAGTAATTTACGCCGTCGGCGCGAGCTTCGTGGCGGCCACGATGAGGCGGTCCATTGCGTCGCCGTCCTTGGGGTCGTAGAGGCCCGCAAGTAGCTTGAGCACGAGTTTCATCAGGCGCTTTCGCGGCATTCCGTACTTCGTTGCGGTCCGCATGACCGCCGGGTTCCCGATGAGCTTCGAGAAGACGTTGCCGAGCCGGTAGTAACTGCCGAGCGCCTGTTCGATCCGCACCGGGTAGCCGTGCAGCGCTCGTTCACGGTTGACGCCGGTCCGCGCGAGGGCCTGGACGACACTTTCGGACGCGATCTTGGCCGACTCCATGGCGTAGCCGATGCCCTCGCCGTTGAACGGGTTGACCATGCCGCCGGCGTCGCCGACGAGCACGAGGCCGTTCTTGTAGTGGGGCTTGCGGTTGAGGCCCATCGGAAGCGCTGCGCCGCCGATGCGGCTCGTCGCGTTCTCCTCGCGGAAACCCCACTCCTCCGGGGTGCCGTCGAGCCAGCTGCGCAGGAGTTGGTGGTAGTCCGTGGTGCCGTAGGCCTTCGACGTGCTGAGGATGCCGAGGCCGACGTTCACGGAGCCGTCGCCCATGCCGAAGATCCAGCCGTAGCCGGGCAGCAGCTGGCCGTCCGGCGCCCACAGCTCCAGGTGCGACTCGAGGTAGTCGTCCTTGGTGCGCGGGCTCGCGTAGTAGCGGCGGACCGCGACGCCCATCGGCTTGCTGTCGTCCTTCTGCAGGCCGGCACTGATGGCGAGCCTCGCTGAGACGCCGTCGCACGCGACCGTGATCGGCGCCCGGTACGTGACCGGGTTCTTCTCCGGTCCCTGCTTGGCCTCGACGCCGACGACCCGGCCGTTCTCGATGATGGCCTTGGTGACCGTGGTGTTCTCGTGCATGCGCGCGCCTGCTTGTTTGGCGGCGTTCGCGAGCATCTCGTCGAAGTCCATGCGCGGCCGGACCACACCGTAGTTCGGGAACGTGGCCAACTCGGGCCAGTCGAGCTCCATCGTGACGCCGCCGCCGACGACCCGCAGCCCCTTGTTGTGGAGCCAGCCGTTCTCCTCGCGGGTGTCGATGCCGAGGTCGATCAGCTGCTTGACGCCGCGCGGGGTCAGGCCGTCGCCGCAGACCTTCTCCCTCGGGAACGAGCTCTTCTCGAGGAGGAGGACGTCGAGGCCCGCCCTGGCGAGGTAGGTCGCCGCGGTCGAGCCCGCCGGTCCCGCCCCCACCACGATGACGTCGGCGTCCTCGTTGATCCCGCGCCTGCTCATCCAGACTCCCTGCGTGTACCGGTCACAGCTTCTGCTCGCGACTCTAACCGGCGTTCGCTGAGGGTCAGGGCGTCGGCTCTTCAGCCTTCGGCTTCGGTTTGGGCTTGGTCGCGCGGTGCAGGGCCACCATGCCGCCGGTCAGGTTGAACCAGGCGACGTCCTCCCAGCCGGCCTTGGAGATCAGCTCGGCGAGCGCGCGCTGGTTCGGCCACGTGGCCATGGACTCGGCCAGGTAGGAGTAGGCGACCGGGTTGCTGGAGACGAACTTCGCGATCAGCGGCAGCAGTTTCAGCAGGTAGCGCATGTAGACGACGCGGAACGGCCGCCACACCGGGGTGGAGACCTCGCAGATCACCATGCGGCCGCCGGGCTTGGTGACGCGGGCCATCTCCTTCAGCGCCAGCACCGTGTCGTTGAAGTTGCGGATGCCGAAGGACACCGTGACGGCGTCGAAGGAGTTGTCCTTGAACGGCAGCCGCAGGGCGTCCGCGGCGACCTTCGGGACGCGGCGGTGGGCGCCGCCCACGAGCATGCCGACGGAGAAGTCGGCGGCGACGCACCAGGCGCCCGACTCGGCGTACTGGACCGTGGAGACCGCGGTGCCGGCGGCGAGGTCGAGGATCTTCTCGCCGGGGCGCGCGTCGAGCACGCGGCGGCTCCACTCCCGCCAACGGCGGTCGAAGCCCAGCGTCATGACCGAGTTCGTGCGGTCGTAGCCCTTGGCCACGCCGTCGAACATCTCGGCGACCTCGCGGGGGTTCTTGTCCAAGCCGGCTCGCGACATGGTCCAGAGCCTAGGTCAGCATCCCTGAGATCATCTTCAGGGCACCTTCAGCGCGGTCAGCATGCCGTCGACCGCGGCCTGCCACGGGTACTCCTCCGCACGGGCACGAGCGGCCTCTCGTGAGCCGCTGGCCAGCAGTCGCCGGGCTGCCACGGCGAACGCGGAAGCATGGTCGTCCACGGCCGCGCCACACGACGGCTGGACGATCTCCTTCAAAGCGCTGCTCTGGCTCACGACGACCGGGGTGCCGCTGGCGAGGGCCTCCAGTGCCGCGAGCCCGAACGTCTCGTGCGGGCCCGGCGCGAGCGACAGGTCGGCCGAGGCGAGCAGCGAGGCGACGTCCAAACGCGACTTCACGAAGCCCAGGAACGTCACCGGCAGGCCGTGCGCGCGCTTCTCCAGGAACGTGCGGCGCGGACCGTCGCCGGCGATCACCAGCCGGGCGGAGTGGCCCTGCTCGTGCAACTCGGCCAACGTGTCGACGGAGCGTTCGACGTGCTTCTCGGGTGAGAGCCGTCCACAGTGGATGAGCAGGTTCTCCTCGCCCTGCAGGAGATCCTTGCGCAGGTCGGCGGAGTGGCGGCTCGGGGTGAACGTGGCCAGGTCGACGCCCAGCGGCACCTGCAGCACGTTGCGGGCGCCGATGCGGTCGAACTCCTCGCGCGCGAACGCCGTCGTGCACACCACCGTGTCGTAGGACGCGGCCATGCGGCCGTTGGCCCAGTCGGCACCGCGCACGGCGGGACCTTCCGGCAGCACGAACTGCAGGAGGCGGTCGAGGCGTTCGTGGGAGATCACGACGTTCGGGATGCCGCGCTCGCTCGCCCACGCGCCCATGCCGCGCAACGTCAGCCGGTCCGAGACCTCCAGCCGATCCGGCTTGAGGTGCTTCATCAGCGCCTTGACCCGCCACGGGTCCACGACGCGGTAGCCGCCGGTGTACGGGATCTTCACGGCCGGCAGCGTGATGCGCCGGACACCACCCGGCAGGACCTCGTCGGCGCGGCGGTCTCCCGGCACGACGAGCACCACCTCGTGGCCCGACTGCACGTAGCCGGTGCCGAGGTGGTGCAGTGCCGTGCGGAGGCCGCCCGACTTCGGTCCGTAGAAGTTGGCTAGCTGAACGATTCTCAAGCGGCCGCCTGGTGAGTTAGTCCGATCACCGCAGCGTAGTGGCCCATCAGCTCGTCGCAGATCGCAGGCCAGGTGCGGGACAGCACCGACTTGCGGGCGGCGAGACCGAAGCGCTTGCGCCGCAGTGGGTCGCGCAGCAGTTCGACGTACCGCGCGATGTCGTCCTGGAACAGGTATCCGGTACGGCCGTGCGAAACGAGGTCGCGCGGGCCGCCGGCGTTCGGCGCGAGCACCGGCAGACCGGTCGCGAGCGCCTCCTGGACGGCCTGGCAGAACGTCTCGTGCGGTCCGGTGTGGATGAAGACGTCGAGCGACGCGTAGGCCTCCGCGAGCGCCTCGCCCGTGCGGAACCCGAGGAACTCCGCGTTCGGCAGGTCGCGTTCGAGCTGGTCGCGGTCGGGTCCATCACCGACGATCCTGAGCTTCACGCCGGGGAGGTCGTGCAGCTCTTTGAGCCGGTGCACCTGCTTCTCGGGTGCGAGGCGGCCGATGTAGCCCACGGTCAGCTCGTCGTTGTGCTTGGTGCGGGGGCGGAAGAGGTCGATGTCCACGCCACGTCCCCACCGGTGCACGCGCGGCACCCCGTGCTGCTCCAGCGCCTCGACCGCCGAGCTGGACGGCGCCAGCGTGCGGTCGGCCAGCGTGTGCAGCCGCTTCGTCCACCGCCACGCCGCCCGTTTGGTCAGCCCGAGGCCGTAGCTCCCGGCGAACCCGGCGACGTCGGTCTGGTAGACCGCGACGGTCGGGACGTCGATCTTGCGCGCGGCTCTCAGCCCGTACGCGCCCAGCACGAACGGCGAGGCGAGGTGCACGACGTCGGGCTGGAAGTCAGCCAACGCGTGCAGCACCTTCGGGGTCGGCACCCCGATCGGCAGGCTCGTCACCATGGGCACGTCGACGGCGGAAACTCTGACGACGGGCGTGCCGTGGTGTTCGTCGGCGCCGGCACCGGGTGCGACCACCATCGCCTGGTGGCCGTTTCGCCGCAGGTGTTCCAGCACACGGAGAACGGAGTTGGTCACCCCGTTCACCTGGGGCAGGAAGCTCTCGGTCACGATCGCTACGCGCACAGAACACACCTTGTAGTGCGGGTGTGAAGTCCGCGTGACGCGAAATTTGACGCGGTCAGAACACCTCACGTCGTGGCCAGGTGATCGTCGACTGGTCATCTACGATTCGGTTGCCGGTCACCCGACGCGGTGAAACTAGGCCAGCATGACCGTCTTGTCGTCCCGTCCCGCGCACCCGGTGGACCCGGGACTGGTGTCAATAGCGCTGGAAGTGGCTGGTCGTCTGGCGAACGACGCCTCGGACGTCATCATGGCCACCGCCGGTCGCGGCGTGCGCCCCGACTCCGACGAGTCACCGTTCGACTGGGTGACCGACACCGACCGCACCCTCGAACGTCACACCAGGCGTGTCCTGACTGCGGAGTTCCCCTCGATTCCGGTCTTTTGTGAGAATTCTGACGTCGACGTTCCCGGCGACTCCGAGTTCCGCTGGGTGGTCGACCCGGTCGACGGCACCGCCAACTACACCGCGGGCATGCCGTGGTGCGCGTACAGCCTGGCGTTGGTGGACCGCTGGGGACCCGTTGTCGGGGTCGTCGCGGACCCTTACCGCTCCCAGATCTACGCCGCAGCGCGAGGCCGCGGCATGCGGGCGAACGGCACGCCGGTGCGGCTCACCGAGCGTCAGGGCGACTCGCTGGTGGTGTGCACCGAGATGACCCGAACGGGTCCGTGGCCTGGAATGGGTGAATTCATCTCGACGGCGGCCATCGCGGGCACCGGAGTCCGCGTTCTCGGCTCCAAGTGCCTGGCCGTGGCGCAGGTGGCCCTTGGTCACGTCGCTGCCGCGGTGTTGCACGGCTATCACGAGTGGGACGTGGCCGGAGCGGTGTCTCTGGCCGTGGAGTCCGGGGCCGTGGTGCTGGACAGACGTGGTGCTGGGGCTCAGCTGCCTGCGGACGGGTTGCTCGTGGCCGCTCCGGACGCCGCCGACGAGGTGCTGGGCTGGTGGCAGTCCGCGCTTCAGGTCGACAGCTGAGGCAGCTGCTTCTCGAGCACTTCGAGGTGGGTGCGCGCCGCGTCCAGCTCCGGGTGGTCGAACATCTGCAACGCGACCCTGCCGACCTCGTTCTCAAAGGCCTTGAAGTCGTGCGCGGCCTTGAGCAGCCGCTGGTAGACCGGGTGCTGCCGGTCGACCGCTCCCAGTGCCCTGCCGAGCTGCGCGATGCCCCTGACGTCGTCGAGCTCTTTCGTCAGCTGCTCGCTGATCCTTTGCAGCCAGTCCTTGGCCGGTGACTTCGGGACTGTCTGGACGGCCGCGGCGACTCGTCTTGTGGACTCGGCGCAACGTTCCACCAGCTCGGACCACATGTCGTAGGGCTGCTGCGGGATCGGTGGGTAGGCGATTCTGGGCATGGCCGGGCGTTGCAGCGAGCGGCGGATGAATCCGATGCCCATGCCGACCAGCCCACCTGGCAGGCCGCCGAAGGTCACGCCGAAGACCATGATCGCCAGCACGGTCACGAACGCTGACGACGGGCGGTCGCTCGGGTACGCCGCGTCGACCAGGGCCGCGAGACCACCGACGAGGACGGTGCCTACTGCGGCTCCCCAGAGCGCTGAGCGGATCACGACCCCCATGCCGGTGATCGTGCCATGTTCACCGGGTGTTCGTCGGGAAACTCAGGCGTCGAAGTCGACCGTCACGCACTCGCTGGTCGGCAGTGCCTGGCAGGTCAGCACGAACCCCGCCGCCACCTCGGACTCGTCGAGCGCGTAGTTGCGGCGCATCTCGACGCTGCCCTCGGTCACCAGCGCCCGGCACGTGCCGCACACCCCGCCCTTGCAGGCGAAGGGCAGATCGGCGCGGACTCGTTGCGCGGCGTCCAGGATCGGCTCGTCGGCGGGCAGCGGCAGGGTGGTCGACTTGCCGTCCAGGATCACCGTCACGGAGGCGGCGGAGTCCACCACGGCCTCGACCCTGCGCGGCGGGGGCGGGGGCTCGTCGACGTAGAAGAGCTCGTGGTGCACGCGGTCGGTAGGTACGCCGCGATCACGCAGTACCGAGGTCGCGTCCTGGACCATCTCGTACGGGCCGCACAGCCACCACTCGTCGATGCCGTCGAACGGGACCACGGTGTCGAACAGGGCCGTGAGCTTCTCGGCGTTCAGGCGGCCAGAGAAGAGCTCGACGTCTCGCGGTTCGCGGGACAGGACGTGGATCAGCTGGAACGTGGCCGGGTAGCGGTCCTTCAGGTCGGCCAGCTCGTCGGCGAACATCACCGTGTTGGTGCTGCGGTTGCCGTACATCAGCGTCACTCGGGCACCGGTCGCCAGCACCGTCGCGGCGATCGACAGGGCCGGGGTGATGCCGGAACCCGCGACGACGAAGCCGTGGTGGGTGCCGACGCCCGACGGCGAGAACTTGCCCAGGGGCGGCAGGACTTCCACGACGTCGCCAGGGGAAACGCGGTCTACCAGCCAGGTGGAGAACAGGCCTTCGTCGACGCGGCGCACGCCGATGCGCGGGGCGGCACCGGCCGGGGCGCAGATCGAGTACGAGCGGCGTTCGTCTCCCTGGCGCAGGGTCAGGTACTGGCCGGCGGCGAAGGCGAAGTCCTCGGAGAGGTCCGCGGGCACGTCGAACGTGACAGCCACGGCGTCGTCGCAAAGGCGGTCGACGCTGGCGACCGTCAGCTTGTGGAAGGCAGCAGCGCGGCGAGCCACTCAGATCTCCTTGACGTGCTCGAAGGGTTCGGAGCAGGCGTTGCAGCGGCGCAGGGCCTTGCAGGCGGTCGAGCCGAACCGCGAGATCTCCGTTGTGTTGAGCGAACCGCACTGCGGGCACGCCACCTGACGAGAGGGAGGCACGAGGTTCAGCGGCACCGGACCTGCGACGGACGGCCCGATGCGGGACGGCGGCGCGATGCCCGCGGCGGCCAGCTTCTCGCGGCCCTCCGCGCTGATCCAGTCCGTGGTCCAGGCCGGGGAGAGCGACAGGCGCACCTCGACCTCGGCATATCCCGCGCCGACGAGAGACCGGCGCAAATCCGCGCCCATCTCGTCGATCGCGGGGCAGCCCGAGTAGGTCGGGGTGATGGTGACGACGACGCGACCGTCCTCCTCGGACACCTCGCGCAGCACGCCGAGGTCGGCCAGCGTGAGGACCGGGAGCTCCGGGTCCCGCACGGCCGACGCGACCTCCAGTGCCGTCGTCACCAGACCGCTCCCGGCAGCGAGCGGTGCAGGTGCTGCATCTCGGCGAGCAGGTAGCCCATGGCCTCGGTGTGCACGCCGTCGCGGCCGGCCATGCCCGCGACTCGAGCCGCGCGAGTGTCGGCGGGACGCGTCAGACCGGCAGCGGACAGCACCGCCTCCAGCACACCGTCCACTTCGGACCGCAGTGAGGCCGGATCAACGGCGACGCCGGCCAGGCGGGCTTCGACCGCGTGCGTGGCGAACAGCTCGTCCACGAACGGCCAGACGCGCTCCAGACCCGCCTGCATGCGGCGATGCGACTCGTCGGTGCCGTCACCGAGCCGGACGGTCCACTGCGCGGCGTGGTCGCGGTGGTACGCCAGCTCCTTCAGGCCCTTCGCGGCCACGGCGGCGAGCACCGGGTCCGCGGAACCCCTCAAACGAGAAAAGAGAGCCAGCCGCCACGACGAGAACACCAGCAGGCGCGCGATGGTCGTGCCGAAGTCACCGCCGGGACCGGGACCGCAGTCGATCTCGGCCAGGTGCACGTTGCGGAACTCTCGTTCGTCGCGCAGGTACGCCAGCGCGTCCTCGTCGCGGTCGAGCACCTCGCCGGCACGCGTCAGCAGCATGCGCGCCTGGCCCAGCAGGTCCAGGGCGATGTTGGCCAACGCGATGTCTTCTTCGAGCTCAGGAGCGCGCGAGCACCACTCCGACAGCCGCTGCGAGAAGATCAACGCGTCGTCGCCGAGCATCAGGCAGTACTTCGCCAGATCTGCCTTGTCGACCCCGGCCGGGAACTCGCGGTTCACGCCGACCAGGGCGTCGGAGAAGCCGGTGCCGAAAGCCCAGTGCGAGTCCTCGTGGCCCAGCAACGACTCGTAAGCATTGTCGAAGCTCATAGGTGCGGCACGTCCTCGGGAATCGAGTAGAACGTCGGGTGCCGGTAGACCTTGTCCCCGGCCGGCGCGAAGAACGGGTCCTTCTCGTCCGGCGAGGAGGCCGTGATCGCGGCCGCGGGCACCACCCAGATCGACACGCCCTCGTTGCGGCGCGTGTAGACGTCACGGGCGTTGCGCAGCGCCATCTCCGCGTCCGGCGCGTGCAGCGAACCGACGTGCACGTGGTTCAGGCCGCGCTTGCCCCGCACGAACACTTCCCACAGCGGCCAAGACGTGCTCACGCGGCACCTTCCTTCGCAACAGCCTGCTTCTGGGCATGTGCCGCGGCTGCTTCACGCACCCAGGAACCGTCCTCGTGCGCCTTGCGGCGGTGGGCGATGCGCTGCTCGTTGCAGACGCCGCCACCCTTGACGACCTGCCAGAACTCGTCCCAGTCCGGCGTGCCGAAGTCGTACTGCCCGCGCTCTTCGTTCCACTTGAGCAGCGGGTCCGGGAACGTCACGCCGAGGGCCTCGGCCTGCGGCATGCTCATGTTCACGAACTTCTGCCGCAGCTCGTCGTTGGTGTCGCGTTTGATCCGCCACGCCATCGACTGCTCGGTGTTCGTCGACTCGGAGTCCGGCGGGCCGAACATCATCAGCGCCGGCCACCACCAGCGGTTCACCGAGTCCTGCACCATGTCGCGCTGCTGCTGGGTGCCGCGCATCATCGTCATGAGCAACTCGTAGCCCTGACGCTGGTGGAACGACTCCTCCTTGCAGATGCGGATCATGGCGCGCGCGTACGGCCCGTAGGACGTGCGGCACAACGGCACCTGGTTGCAGATCGCGGCGCCGTCGACGAGCCAGCCGATCACACCGACGTCGGCGAACGTCAGCGTCGGGTAGTTGAAGATCGAGGAGTACTTCTGGCGGCCCTCGATGAGCTTGGTCGTCAGGTCCTCGCGGTCGGCGCCGAGCGTCTCGGTCGCCGAGTACAGATACAGGCCGTGCCCGGCCTCGTCCTGCACCTTCGCCAGCAGGATCGCCTTGCGCCGCAGCGAGGGCGCGCGCGAGATCCAGTTGCCCTCCGGCTGCATCCCGATGATCTCGGAGTGCGCGTGCTGGGCGATCTGCCTGATCAGGGTCTTGCGGTAGCCGTCGGGCATCCAGTCGCGCGGCTCGATGCGCGAGTCGGCCTGCACCGTGCGCTCGAAGCGCAGCTCCAGGTCATCCGCCATGCCCCGATGTTACACCTGAGTGCCGAATCTGCGTAGAACTGTCACAACCAAGCCTATGACGACCCAGACGGCCACCAGGAACGTTCCGACGGGCAGCAAGCTGAGCACCGCCGATCGGCCGGCGACGCGCGTCAGCTCTGGGTTCGCCTGGTCGTACTCGACCCGCACGTTGTCGCCGACGTTGAGCCCCGCCGGGTACAGCACGCCCTGCGACGGGATGATCACGCGGCCGTCCGGTGTGGCATAGCGCACAACGGTCCGGTTGAAGGCCACGGAGTCGACCTGCGCGACCGCCTGCCCGAGGCGCCGCTCGATGGCCATGTCGTCACGCCAGCAGGCGAGCGGCAGCAGCACGCACATCAGCGTCACCACCCCGCCGACCACGAGCAACACGCGACTCACCACACGGCGGACACGCACACCTAGCGCCGGCCTGGTCACTGCGTCGTCCACCACAACTGAGAAGTCTAGAGCCGGGCGGGTGCCGCGCTTTCAGGTTGAGGTCCATACAGTCGGAGCGTGACCTCAGCACCGACATCGCGAGCACGGCAGCGGATCCGCGTCCGGTCGAGCCGGGCCACCTCCGGTGACCTGCTCGGATTGCTGCCAGACCCGGAGCACGCGCTCGCCTGGGTGCGCGACGGGTCCGGACTGGTCGGCTGGGGCGAGGCCGCGCGGCTCGAGGTCAGCGGCCCAGACCGCTTCGCGCAGGCGGACAAGTGGTGGCGCGAGTTCTGCGCGCACCTCGACGTGGACGACACGCTGGGCGTACCCGGCAGCGGCCCCGTCGCCTTCATCTCGATGGCCTTCGCGGACTCACCCGGCGACTCGGTGCTGATCGTCCCCGAGGTCGTGGTCGGCCGCCGCAACGGCGAGCAGTGGATCACCACGATCGGCGCCGCGGACACCACGCCCGACGTCGCGCCGCTGTCCCGCCCGTCCGGCATCCGCTACTCGAACGGTCAGCTGCCGGTCACGCAGTACCGCGAGGCCGTGCGTTCCGCCGTTGCCCGGATGCGCGGCGGTGAGCTGGACAAGGTGGTGCTCGCACACGACCTGGTGGCTTCCACCGATCGGCGCCTGGACCAGCGGTTCGTGCTGCAGGGGCTGGCCCGGCGGTATCCGGAGTGCTGGGCGTACGCGGTGGACGGCCTGGTGGGCGCGACGCCCGAGCTGTTGCTGCGCCGCACCGGCTCGGTCGTGGACTCGAGGGTGCTGGCCGGGACGACCTGGCCGCACGACGGGGTTTCGGACGAGGAGCTCGCCGCCGCGTTGATGTCGTCGGAGAAGAACCTCGAGGAGCACGACTACGCGATCACGTCGCTGGCGGACACGTTGCGGCCCTTTTGCACCACGATGTCAGTCGAGGGACCTTCGGTTCTGCGGCTGCCCAACGTGTCGCACCTGTCTTCTGACGTGATCGGCACCCTCGAGTCGTCGGTGTCGTTGCTGCACCTCGGGGAGGCTGTGCATCCGACGGCCGCGGTGGGTGGGACGCCTCGGCTGGACGCGACGACTCTCATCGGTCAGCTCGAGGGCATGGACCGCGGCCGGTACGCGGGACCCGTCGGGTGGATCGACGGGAACGGGGACGGCGAGCTCGGGATCGCGTTGCGGTGTGCGCAGATCAGCGGGTCGACGGCGCGGTTGTTCGCG
This sequence comes from Lentzea aerocolonigenes, assembly GCF_000955955.1. Lineage (GTDB taxonomy): Bacteria > Actinomycetota > Actinomycetes > Mycobacteriales > Pseudonocardiaceae > Lentzea > Lentzea aerocolonigenes_A. The sequence continues at coordinate 76,097 of NZ_JYJG01000007.1, read as the reverse complement.
GGGTGCGGGCTGGTGGCGGACTCGGATCCGGACATCGAGGTGCAGGAGGCGCACGCCAAGATGCGGCCGATGCGCGAAGCCCTAGAGGGGCTTTAGGACGCTGGCGACGAAGGCTGCCTTGCCTTCCGTGTACGCCTCACGGTCGTGTCCGCTTTCTTGGGCGAGTTGGCGCTTCAGGTCTTCGTAGGCCCGCACGAGCTTCGCGTCTTGTCTGAGGGCGTCGCGGAAGCGGATCTGGTCGGTCCACCTGTGGTGTCCGGCCTGGATGAGGTGCAGGTGGGCTTCTCTGCGCTGTCCTGACGCGTCCGGCTTGACGAAGAAGCGGCGCCACGGTCGTTGGTCCAGCTCCGGTGGCACGTAGGCCCAGCCGGCGGCGGTCAGGCGTTCGGTCGCCTCGATCGTGTCGAGGTCGGTCACGGAGGCCTGGAGGTCGACGATCGGCTTCGCGGCGAGACCTGGGACCGCGGTCGAGCCGACGTGCTCGATGCCGTCGACCAGCCACGGTGCGAGGAGCTTCTTCAGCTGTTCGCGCTCCGCCTCCGCGCGAACCGTCCAGCTCGGGTCGTGTGGGCGGACTTCTGCTCGTTCGTACGCCCAGGCGGGCGCTTGCTCGCTCATGGAAGCCACCCGATTTCGGGCCGGAACGCGCTGACGCAGGGGTCCCCCTTGCTGGGAACCGTGCGTCACAACGTACTCAGCCGGTTCCGAGTCTCACGGGCGTTCGGCCAGGCCTCACGCGCCGGTGCCCACTATGGCGTCTGCAAGTACTACCAACCCAACATCAACAGGCTCGTAACTACGCCCAACCTGTTCGACGTGTACCGAACAGGTTGGGCGTGGTTACGAGCGATTCGATCATGAGTTGGTGGTACTTGCAGACGCCATCAGCAACCGGGGCGGACGTGTTGCGCACGTCCGCCCCGGTCACGACCAGGTCACCTGATCGGTAGAACTCAACGTACTCAGCCGGTCTGACAGTTTCGGCTTACTTGTGCGCGGCTTACTTGTGCGCGTCCAGCAGCTCGTGCGTCAGCTGGATCTTGGCGCGCGACTTGGGCTCAGCCGCCTTGGCCGGAGCAGACGCCACGGACAGCGACCGGGTCGCCGCGTCGGCGGTGCGACCGGGCGCCTGGGCCGGCTTGCCCTTGGTGAACAGCCACGTCTGGAACACCTGGTCCAGCTGCTGGCCCGACACCCGCTCGGACAGCGCGATGAACTCCTCGATGGTGGCGTCGGAGTACTTCTTCTCCGCGGTCCACGTCTTGAGGATCTCGAAGAACTTCTCGTCACCCACGGCCACGCGCAGGGCGTGCACGGCCAGGGCACCGCGGTCGTACACGGCGCCGTCGAACACCTTGTCGGCGCCGGGGTCGCCGGGCAGGACCTGCCAGAACGGGTCGTCGGCCGGGTACAGGTCGTAGGTGAAGTCGGCGTTCTCCTGGGCCGTGCCCTCACCGATGTGCTCGGACCAGAGGAACTCCATGTAGGACGCGAAGCCCTCGTTCAGCCAGATGTCGCGCCAGTGGTGGACCGACGTCGAGTCGCCGAACCACTGGTGGCCGAGCTCGTGGGCGATGACGTAGGTGTTGGCGCCGCGGCGGAAGAAGGCCGTGTCGTAGTTCGGGCGCGTCTGGTTCTCCAGCGCGTAGCCCAGGCCAGGGGTGGCGACGCCGCCCTGTGCCTCGAACGGGTACGGGCCGACGTTCTCCGCCAGGAACTCGATGACCTCTGGCGTGCGCTCGATGCTCGCCTTGGCCGCGTCGGCGTTCTCGCCGAGGCGCTCGGAGTACGCGTTGTACACCGGCTGGCCGTTCGGTGCCGTGGACTGGCGGATCTCGAACTGGCCGATCGTCAGGAACGTCAGGTAGGTCGCCTGCGGCTTGGTGCTGCGCCAGTTCCAGCGCGTGTAGCCGTTGATCTGGCGCGTCTGGCCGACGAAGGTGCCGTTCGAGATCGCCTCGACGCCGTTCGGCACGGCGACGTTGACGTCGAAGGTGGCCTTGTCGGTCGGGTGGTCGTTGGACGGGAACCACCAGGAGGCGATCTCCGGCTCACCGATGGCCAGGGCGCCGTCGGGAGTCTTGGTCCACGCGGTGAAGCCGTTGCGGTCCTTCACCGTGGACGGTGAGTCCGCGTAGGTGACGACGATCGTCAGGTCCTGGCCCTTGCGCACGCCGCCGGGCGGGGTGAGGGTCAGCTCGCCGTCGTCGGACACGAACGAGGTCGGCCGGTTGTTCACGCGGACCGACTTGACCTTGAGCAGGAAGTCGAGGTTGAACTGCGTGAGGTCCTCGGTGGCCTTGGCGAGGATCGTCGTGGTGCCCGACAGCTGGTCGCCGGTCGGGTTGTAGTTGAGCCTGATGTCGTAGTGGGAGACGTCGTATCCGCCGTTGCCGTACGTCGGGTAGTACGGGTCGCCGGCACCGGGTGCACCCGGAGACGCCGCCAGCGCCGTCCCCGCGAAGAGCGTCATCGCGGCCGCGGACGCCACCGCGGCCGTCGCCTTGGATCTGATCGACATGCGCGGGACGCTATCCACAGCTCGAGGTGCGAACCACCGACTTACGTAGGTTTCCTACCTGCTGAAAATGTTTGACACAGTCGACTTGAGACGTTGGTGCAGCGCACGCAGTTCGTCTCTTTTTGCCTGCACTTCCACCACTTGGAGGCCTTTTGGCCGCGCAAGTGCGCTACGGAACTCCTCCGGGCCGTCCACTGTGGAGTGCGGAATTCGGTAGCCCGCGCACAAAGCGGCCAAATCCGTCCCATGTGGGGTGCCGAATATCCTTTCGAAACTTCGGCTGTGTTCAGGGGCTCCTTGTTCCAGCAATGAAAAGATCCCGCCGCCGTCGTCGTTGAGCACGACGATCGTGAGGTCCGGCCGGTGGTCGGCCAGCAGGCCGTTGCTGTCGTGCAGGAACGTCAGGTCGCCCATCAGCGCATATGCCGGACCGTCGTGAACGACGGCGAGCCCGATGGCCGTGGACACGCTGCCGTCGATGCCCGCCGCACCCCGGTTCGCGTGGATCGTGATGTCCGAACGGCGTTCGCCCGCGTGGTCGACGTCGCGGATCGGGTTCGACGAGCCGACGAACACCAACGCGCCAGAAGGCACCGCCTGGGTGAGGTCACGCGCGACGTGCAGACCGGTCGGCCACGCAACATCGTCCAAAAGATCATCAACGGCCTCGCTGACGCTCTTCACCGCGCTCTGCCACGCCTGCAGCCACTCCCCGTCGTGTTCCGCCGGTTCGGGCAGCCAGGTCGAGGCACGCGATGCGGTGAACTGCGTGTCCGGCCACTGCGCCTGGTCACCGACGGCGTGCACAACCGCCGTCTGCTTCAGCACCGCCTGCTGGCCGCGCGACAACGTCACCCGGCCCACGACGAGCACCGCGTCCGGCCGGAGGTGCTCCGGCAGGCCCGCGTTGAGCAGCAACGAGCCGTGCCGCAGGCCACCGGGAGCGGTCGGCTCGGCGATCACCGGCCAGCCGAGCTGAGAAGCGGCGAGCAACCGCTCCTGGCGGTCGTCGCCGAGCAGCACCAGCGTGCGGGGCGGCAACTGCGACGGCCTCGTCTCGACGGTGAACGTGCGGTCCGTCGCGGTCCACGGAGTCCGGTCAGACGACGGCCACGAGGAGTCGTCCGGGGTCAGCGGCGGCCGGAACGGCACGTTGACGTGCACAGGACCGGGAGTCGCGATCGCGCGGCAGACCAGCGAGCGCGTAGTCGGCTCGTCCGCACCCTCCGGCATGTGCAGCGTCGGGATGCCGAGCAGGTCGTGCTGGTTGATCGTCTGGCTGGCGCCGGTGCGGTACAGGTCGACCGGGCGGTCGGCGGTCAGCGCGATCAACGGGACGTTCGTCAGCTGCGCCTCGACGACCGCGGGGTGCAGGTTCGCGACCGCCGTGCCGCTGGTGCAGGTCACGACCGCGGGCCGACCAGTCTTCGCGAGGCCCAGCGCCAGGAACCCGCCGCTGCGTTCGTCGATCCGCACGTGCACCGTGAGCAGGCCCTTCTGCTCGGCCTGGTGCAGCGCGAACGACAGCGGGGCGTTGCGCGAACCGGGGCACAGCACGACGTGCCGGACGCCGTTGCGCACCAGCTCGTCGACGATCACCCTCGCGTGCGCACTTGACCCGTTCATCCGTCGATTGTCTCAGTGGCCGTCGCTACGCTGCTGAGAACCAGGGGGTGGGGCATGACTGAACAGCCTGAACCGCGCAACGAGGTCAGCGGCCCGGTCTCAGGAAACGCGTGGCAGATAGGTCACGTGCACGGTGACCTCAACCACACGGTGAACAACACCGAACACGCGCCGGCTCAGCCCGAAGAGCTGGAGCTGGACATCTGGCTCGTGCTCGCGGGTGTGCTCGCCGTCGTCAGCGGCCTGGCCATGATCGGCAGCGCTCTCGCCAACGGGGAGTTGACGCCTCGGCTGGTCGGCGTGGGCATCGTCCTCGACGGCGACGGCCTGACCGGACCGGCCAGGGGCGCGGCCTGCTGGCTCGGGGTCTGGCAGGTGTGGACGGCGTCGGACCTGTTCTCCCGCGGGAAGCAGGTGCGCCGGCGCGATCGGCACCCGGCCCAGATCGCCCTGTGGCTGTCGTACGTCCCGATCTTCCTCGCGCTCGGCACGCCGGCACCGTGGATCTGGTTCTGCCTCATCTCGGCCGCCGCCGCGCTGATCTGTCTGTTGCGCCGTCCGCAAGCGCCACGTACCGGCCGACGAGTGATCGCCGCGGTGGTCGGAGTCATCGCGTTCGTCACGTGGTTTCTGCCAGAAGTACGTGGGCTCTGGAGCAGCGAGGTCGACGCCTCGGTGCTGGGCGCACTAGCGGGCACCCTGCTGCTACTCGTGATCATCGTGGTGCCGGTGCACGCGGTGCTGACCGCTTCCGCCGTGAACGCCGGTCGCACGTTGCGCAGCTGGTCGATCTGCCTGCTCCTGAAGCTCGCGACCACGTGGGTGGTCATGTCGCAGTGGCACGTGCACCTCCCGGCCGGGTCCAACGTGTTCTCGTCGTTCCTGCCGACCATCGGAGTCGTCGCGATGCTGCTCGCGTCGTCGAGCATCCGGGAGCGGGTCTGGGCGCCGGGCGCCTAGAGTCTCGGACCGTGGCAGATCAGGAGCTCTTCGACCCGTCGCTGTGGAAGCCGATTGAGGGCTTCGACTTCACCGACATCACCTACCACCGCGCGCTCGACCAGGGCACGGTCCGCATCGCGTTCAACCGGCCGGAGGTCCGCAACGCGTTCCGGCCGCACACCGTGGACGAGCTGTACCGGGCACTCGACCACGCGCGGATGTCGTCCGACGTGGGCTGCGTGCTGCTGACCGGCAACGGGCCGGCGCCGAAAGACGGCGTCTGGGCTTTCTGCAGTGGTGGTGACCAGCGGATTCGCGGGCGCAGCGGGTACCAGTACGCGTCCGGTGAGACCGCCGAAACGGTGGACCCGGCGCGGGCCGGGCGGCTGCACATCCTGGAGTGCCAGCGGCTGATCAGGTTCATGCCGAAGGTCGTCATCGCGGTCGTGCCCGGCTGGGCCGCGGGCGGTGGCCACAGCCTGCACGTCGTGTGCGACCTCACTCTCGCGAGCGAGGAGCACGCCAAGTTCAAGCAGACCGACGCGGACGTCGGCTCGTTCGACGGCGGCTACGGCTCGGCGTACCTGGCGCGGCAGGTCGGCCAGAAGTTCGCGCGCGAGATCTTCTTCCTCGGCCGCACGTACTCCGCCGAGGACATGTACAAGATGGGCGCCGTCAACGAGGTCGTGCCGCACGCCGAACTGGAGACCAGGGCGCTGGAGTGGGCCCGCGAGATCAACGGCAAGTCGCCGACCGCCCAGCGGATGCTCAAGTACGCGTTCAACCTGATCGATGACGGTCTGGTGGGACAGCAGATCTTCGCCGGCGAGACGACCCGGCTCGCGTACATGACCGACGAGGCCGTCGAAGGCCGCGACGCGTTCCTGGAGAAGCGCGACCCCGACTGGTCGAACTACCCGTACTACTTCTGAGCGGGATCTGATGCTCGACGAACTGCGCGCGGCGCTCGACGGTGGCGAGCCGCTGGTGGACGGCCCGCTCGACGGCTGGGAGAAGCGGGCCGCGCTCGGCGTGCCCACCTCCGGGTCGACGGGCGAGCCGAAGACCGTGCTGCTCGACGCCTCGGCCCTCACGACCTCGGCCGAAGCCACGCACGAGCGGCTCGGCGGGCCCGGGACGTGGCTGCTGGCGTTGCCCACCAGCCACATCGCCGGGGTCCAGGTGCTCGTGCGGTCGATCGTCGCGGGCAGCACACCCGGCGTGCTGGACATGTCGAAGGGCTTCCGCGCCATGGGTTTCGCGCAGGCCGCGCGGCCGGTGCTGGCCCAGCCCGGCCGCCACTACACCGCGCTGGTGCCGACGCAGCTGTCCCGGCTGGTCGTGACCGAGGGGCCGGGGCTCGAGGCGCTGCGGCAGTTCGACGGCGTGCTGATCGGCGGGGCCGCCACCCCTCCGAAGCTGTTGCAGCAGGCGCGCGCTTTGGGAGTGCAGGTCGTCACCACGTACGGCATGAGCGAGACGGCCGGTGGGTGTGTGTACGACGGTGAGCCGCTGCGGGACGTCTCGGTGCGCACCGACGACGTGATCGAGATCAGCGGACCCGTGCTGGCGCTGGGATACCGGGGCAGCGCGGAACCGTTCGGCGAGTGGTTCCGCACCGGGGATCTCGGCCGGCTGCGCGACGGGCGGCTGGAGGTGCTGGGCCGCGCGGACGACGTGATCGTCACGGGTGGCGAGAAGGTGCCGCCGATCCTGGTCGAGCGGGCTCTGGCGACCGTCGAGGGCGTGCTGGAGGCGTGTGTCGTCGGGGTGCCGGACGACGAGTGGGGCATGGTCGTCGCGGCGGCTGTGGTCGTGCGCGGTGACGAACCGTCGCTGGATGCCTTGAAGGCTGCTGTCTTGGACGGCGCGGGCCGCGCTGCCGTGCCCAAGCTGGTGCGGTTCGTGTCCGAGCTGCCGTTGCGCGGACCGGGCAAAGTCGACAGAACAGCAGTTCTCGACTCTTTTAGGTCATGGCCTCGTCCCTGAGGTGCAGACGTTCGTCGCCTGGTTCTCCGGTTCGGGGATGCCAATAGGCTTGCTGCTGCCGCCCTAGCTGGCTGCCAGGGTGGGCGCTGCGTGTGGACGCATGACTTCGCCCCAGCACGCCACACCACGTGTTGCGATGTTGCGTGCCGCGTTGTGGTCGGCGTGCCCAACGAAGCCGCACCGGCCACAGACATACGACGCTTGCGAGCGCCGGTTCTTCTTGTCGATCTCACCGCAGCTGCTGCATTGCTGCGAGGTGTACGCGGGATCGACCCGTACAAAAGCGATGCCTGCTCGCTCAGCCTTGTAGGCGAGAAACTGGCCGAGTTGGGCAAACGACCAGGAGTGCAGCGTGGCCCGTTGGGGCTTGCGAAGCCGTACCCGGTCGCGGATCCCTGTCAACTGCTCGACAGCGATGCCGCGTCCGGTGCGTTCAGCCTCGGCCACGATGCGCTTGCTGATCTGATGGTTCACATCGGCGGCGAACCGCCTCTCCTTACGGCGGCGCTTCTTCAGCAACCGTCGCGAAGAAGACGTCTTCTTGGCTTGCAACCGCCTGCGGAGGCGCTGCTGTCGCTTGCGATGGCGGTTCAGGCGAGCCCCGGACATTCGATCGCCGTCGGAGGTGGTCGCGAGGTTCACGATCCCCATATCGATTCCGAGAAATCCGTGCACCGGCTCCCGATGGGGTGCCTGCGAACCATCGACAACAGCGTGCAACGTCCACACCCCGTCGCGGTTGACCAGATCGGTTTCCCCAATCGACCTGGAACGGAGCAGGGCGAGATGGCCGGGGTGCCCCATAATCCGCACACCACGCAGCCGGCCTGCGGTGCTCCAGATCGACACGGTGCCTTCACGACCAGCCTCAGCCAGCCGCCATGACAGGCAGCGCGCGTCGAAGGGCTGCCCAGCCTCCGGGCGGAACACGATCGGGCGGGACTCGACCTTGCGACGCCGGTCCGACTCCGGACGCCCGTAGTTCCCAGCCGTGAGGTTGGCACGCAACGTCGTGTACGCGTCCACGGTCTTGCTGATCACTCGGATGGTCGGCTGCGCCGCCAGACCGAACCGTTCCCGCAACTGGACGTAGAAGCGCTTCTGCACGTCGAACTTCCGGAACTCGCCGGCAGCGTGCATTTGCTCGGACAGCCATGAGCCGGCCGCATTGCAGACATGCAGAGTCGTCAACAGTGCCGCCGACTGTTCAGGCGTCGGCAACAGACGCACCTGCACCACCTGCTTCACGCGATCAGCATGGCATTGCTCCGCATCGCCGGAGATTTAGGTGAACCTTTACCGCTGAGGACAACTCTCCCCCGCGAAGCGCGCGGACCCAGCCGCGTGCGCTAGCGATGGGGGTTTCTCATGCGCTACCTGTTACCGCTGGTCGTCGGCGCCTGCATGGTCGTCGGACTGGCGTCCCCTGCCCAGGCGTCCGGCAACGAGTGGTCCGCCGACCTGAACTACAAGCTCGTGTCGTGGGGCGGTTCTCCGCGGACGGGCCTGATCGAGCTGGAACCGCACAGACTCGCCCAGCCAGCCAACACGGTCACGGCGGCGGTGACCGGCGACGGCGTGGTCGACGTGCGCGGTCTGCGGCCGGACGGCCAGTGGACCGAGTGGCTGGAGGCGCCGGCCACGTTGCCGGTGGCCACGAACACCGTCCAGACCCGCGTGGTTCTGAGCAGTGGCAAGGCAGAACGCGTGCAGCTGACGGCTTCGGACAAGCCCGCTCCTGCGGAAGACGTTTCCATTGCCGCTGCTGGACGTGCGTACCGCGTGTACGCGACGCGTGAGGGCCTCGTCGGCGGCAACACGGCGAACGGTCACACGATCCGTTCACGCGACCACTTCGTCGCGCTGCCGTCACGCCGTGGCTTGGCGCCCAACAACTCCGGCAGTTACAGCGTGCAGGTGTGCGCCTCGAACGGCCGTTGCGAATGGGCTCCGGTGTGGGACGTCGGCCCGTGGAACACCAAGGACGACTACTGGAACCCGTCCACCACGCGCGAGATGTGGAAGAACCTGCCGCAGGGCAAGCCCGAGGCGCAGGCCGCGTACGAGGACAACTACAACGGAGGCAAGGACCAGTACGGCCGTGAGGTCGCGAACCCGGCCGGCATCGACCTGGCGGACGGCGTGTTCTGGGACGGCCTCAAGCTGACCACCAACTCGTGGGTGACGGTGACGTACCTGTGGACCGGCTCCGGTCCTGTCGGGACGGTCCGCACCTCCGCGGCGAACGGCACGGTGAACGTCCGCAGCGGCGCGAACTCCTCGACGTCGCAGGTCGGTCTGGCCGCGAACTACGCCCAGGTGCGGGTCACCTGCCAGCTGACCGGCGAGTCCGTGACCGGCACGCAGGGCACGTCCAACATCTGGTACCGCATCGCTTCCGGCAAGCACGTCGCCAAGGCGTACGTGGCGGGCGTGTCCGGCGCGACTAGCTGCTGATAGGCCCGTTGGCGGGTCCTCAGTAGCCATAGCGGAGGATGGAGGCATGGCCTCAGTCGTCCAGTGGATCCAGGGGACCCGCCCGCGCACCCTGCCGAACTCGATCGCGCCCGTGATCGTGGGAGCGGCGGCGGCACACCACATCGACGAGTTCAACGCGCTCTACACGGTGCTGGCGCTGGTGGTCTCGATCGCGCTGCAGATCGGCGTGAACTACGCCAACGACTACTCCGACGGCATCCGCGGCACCGACGACAACCGGGTGGGGCCGTTCCGCCTCACCGGTTCCGGTGCCGCCGAGCCGGCCAAGGTGCGGCTGGCGGCGTTCATCTCGCTCGGGGTGGGCGCGCTCGCGGGAATCGCCTTGGTGGCCCTGTCCGGGTACTGGTGGATGATCGCGTTCGGCGCTGTGTGCGTTGCCGGCGCGTGGTTCTACACCGGCGGCAAGCGTCCCTACGGCTACGCGGGGCTCGGCGAGATCGCCGTGTTCCTGTTCTTCGGGCCGGCCGCGGTGCTGGGCACGCTGTACGTGCAGACCGGCGAGATCACCGGGATCGGCATCGGGGCGTCCATCGCGATGGGGTCGATCTCGGCGGCCGTGCTGGTGGCGAACAACCTGCGTGACATCCCGACGGATGCCGTGTCGGGCAAGCGAACCCTGGCCGTGGTGCTGGGCGACAAGGACACCCGCAGGCTCTACCTCGCGCTGGTGGCGGTGCCGTTCCTGATCGCGCTCGGGATGACCGTGCGGGTGCCGTACGCGTTGCTCGGGTTCCTCGCGGCGCCGATCCTGCTGCCCGCGGTGCGCCGGGTGGCGGCCGGGCGTGGTGGGCGCGACCTGATCCCGGTGCTGCAGTTCACCGGGATCGCGATGCTCGCCTGGGCCGTGCTGGTCAGCGTCGGGTTGTTCCTCGACTGACTTCGCCCTACCAGGCGTCCTCGGTGAACTGGGTCGGCTCGTCGTCGTCTCCCCGCGCGGGCTTGCGCGGCTGCGGCGGCGGGACCATCTCGCCCTTGATCAGCGTGTCGAGCGTGGCCCGGTCGGCCTCGAGTGCTTCCCGCACAAGGGGATCGTGGCCCGCCTCGCCGGTGAGGACCTGACGCCAGCTGAGCCCGGCGCCGCGGGCGATGCGGTCGGCCAGCTGCCGCATCGCCGGTGACGCTTCGCTCGACTTGGCGAACTGCATCACCCTGCGGACGTCCTCAGTGGACGGTTCCTTGCCCTTGAGCCCCTGCTGCGCAGTCCTCATGGCGCGGTCCACGTCGGCGACCGCACCCGTCAGGAAGTCCTCCGCCGCGGCGATGTCCGGTGTCCGCCAGGCCGTCATCACCACTTGTCCTCCGCGAAGATGTCGGGGTCGTTCTCGTCGCCGTCGTCACCCCTGCCTCTGCGCGGGCCCTGCGCGTTCATGATCTCGTCGGCGGTCATGCCCTCCTGCAGCATCTGGAACGCCTGCTTCATCTTCTTGACGTTCTCCTGCTGCATGGCCTGCACATCGGGATCCTGCGCGGCCTTGCCGGAGACCACGTCCTCCCAGCTGAACTCGCCCGCGTCCACCTTGCGCTTCAACGCTTTCAGCTGCGGCGGCGCGTCCTTCTCCTGCGCCGCGCGCTCGACCTGCTGGGCGATCGCCTTGAAATCGACCGGCGGGACCGGCGGCAGCGGCGTGTCCTTGAGCCGGGCCGCGAGGTCCTGCGCCTCCTTGAAGCGCGCGTCGACCTGGGCCTCTGCCGCCCGCAGCTCCGCGGACTTCCAGCCGTCGTTGGGGGTCGTCATCAGTTCTCGCTCCCGAAAAGACCACGCCGGATCGGCCGGACCTCGTCGCGGACGTCGCTCAGCTCGGCGCGTCCGGCGACCGCACGCCACTGCCGGAAGTCCACTTCGGTCAGTCCGAGCTGGTGCGCGGTTTCGTAGTTCTCGCCGAGGAAGTGCAGCACCGCCTGGTCGGCCTGGATGCCGATGATCTCGAACTCCGCGTTCTTGTAGGTGCAGAGCTTGCGCAGGTAGGCGAGTTCCTCCACCGCGGCGTCCGGGATCTCCAGCACGCCCTCGGTGAAGTCCGGCGGTGCTGGCTGACCGGCGAGCGGGTGCAGCGTCAGGATGCCGGGCCGCGGCCCGAAGTCGACGTCGAAGCCCTGGCCGCGGAAGGTCGCGACCAGTCCACGACGGACGGTCGGCCGCAGCGGAACCGGTGCCTGCCAATACCTTCCGGGACCGAAGCCGACGTCGCCGATCGGATACCAGCCGATCTGGCGGTTGATGTACTTGCCCACCGCCTTGCCGTCACCGTTGGGCTCGAACCGCCAGAGCTCGGTGCCCGCGGGCAGTTCGGTGAGCTCCATGACGTACTCGGGGATCGGCTGCGCGCTGGGCGTGTAACCGGTGCCGGTGAACGGCACGGGGTAGACGCGGGTGGTGCCCATCTTCTGCGCGCCTTCGAGCGTGGGGCCGCCGAAGCTGGTGTCGAAGATCTGCGTGGTGTGGGCGAGGAACCGCAGCACGTACTGGCTGCCCTGCGGCCAGCCCTCGACCTTGTCCACGCCGAACGTCTCCGCGAACTGGTCCGCGGTGCCCTGCGGGAAGTCCTGACCGCGCGTCACGAACCCCGCGGTGCGGTGCGGCTCGAACCGGCCGGGCACCACGACGTTGCCCAGGTGGAGCTGCGCGACCGCGGGGTGCACGATCTTCTGCAGGATCGTCTCCGGCCCGATGCCGGCCGCCTTCTGCACGGCCTGTGGGGTGCTCATGCGGGGTTCTTCTCCTTCCACCGCGCCAGGTAGTCGATGCGGTTGACCTGCACGTCCTCGAGCTCGTCCTGGTTGAAAGTCTTGCGGAAGCCGTTGTACTGGTCGCCCTCGAGGCCGTTCTCCTCCGCCCAGATCTGCGACGGCCCGACGTAGTCCGCGCCCATCGTGCCGTCCTGGTTGGGGTACAGCACGAACGGCTGGCCACGCCACTTCCCGGTGAACTCGTCGCGGTACCAGGCGTCGACCTCCCGGACCGGCACCCGTTTGACGCGCAGGTCCTCGTAGTGCTCGAAACCCTCGTCCGTCGCGTACGACTCGCCGGGGATCTTGACGATCTCGATCGTGCCCCCCGACTCGACGCCGGCGAAGTAGGTCTCGCTCTTGTACTCGACTACTTCACGGGTGTGCTGGACCACGACGCCTCGCTCTCCCCGAGCTGGTACCAGCCGCGGCCTCGCTCGTACACGGCGTGCAGACGTTCCTGGCCGTCCTTGACCTCCCAGATCTCCGCCCGGTCAGGCAGAGCGGCAGGCTTGGCAACCCACTCCGGCACACCGCCGCCGGTCGACCCGGTACCGGTGAACGGGTCCCGCCCGCGCTTCACCTCGCTGGCACCACCCGCGTCGGCCATCGTCTGGGCGGCCTTGTCCCAGCGCTCCTTCTCGCCCGGCTCCTGGTAGTACCGGTGCTCCTGGCCCGGCCTGCCCTCCGCCTCCTCGCCGAAGTCGCGATCGGTCTTCTCGGGGCCACCGTAGGGAATGGTCGCGGTCTTCGCCTGGTCGTCCGTCATGTGGTAGCGGAGCTGCATCGCGGACTCGGCCTTGTCCTTGATCGGCGTCCAGCCCTCGCCCTTGTCGTCGAGGGCCAGACCCTCGCGCAACCCCATGGGCTTGTTGATGTCGTGCACGTCCTCGGCCCTGGCGATGCTGCCGGCGACCGTGCCCTGCCGCTGCGCGTCCGTGGACAACGGGTTGTCGTGGTGCTTCAGGTACCCGTCGACCGCGTTCGGGTGCAGCACCTTGGTGACGAGGTCACCGGACTCGACCTTGATCTGGTTGCGGACGTTGGCGACCTCGTGGGCCTCGGCCGGGGTCAGGTCCGCGGACAGCTTCTTGCTGAGGTCGATGTAGCGCTCGCGGTCCGCCGGATCCGGGTAGATCTGCTCGAGCTGGTGCTTGTACCCGTCACCGGACGCCGCCATGGCCGCGTGGTCGAAGGCGGGCGTGAGGTCGTGCCCCTTCGGCGACCGCGGCGTGTCGTCGCCAGACCCGCCGTCGCCGCTCCCGGTCCCGTCCTGGCCGTCGTGGCTGCCGTGACCGTTGGACGCGTCGGTGTCGTGCTTTGGGTCGGCGTCGTGGTCGGCGGGGGTGGCGTCCGGGTGGTGGTCGTCGTGGGTCTTGGCGCCGTCGGCGTCGCTGGTGCCGGTGTCGTGGCCCTTGTCGTCGTGCGGCTTGGGCTCGCCGTCGTGAGGCTTGCCGTCGGTGTCGTGGGGCTTGTCCTGGCCGTCGTGCGGTTTGCCGTCGGCGTCATGCGGCTTGGGCTGGCCATCGTGAGGCTTGCCGTCGGCGTCATGCGGCTTGGGCTGGCCATCGTGAGGCTTGCCGTCGGCGTCATGCGGCTTGGGCTGGCCATCGTGAGGCTTGCCGTCGGCGTCATGCGGCTTGGGCTGGCCATCGTGAGGCTTGCCGTCGGCGTCGTGCGGTTTGCTGTCGGCGTCGTGGGGCTTCGGCTCGCTGTCGTGCGGCTTGCCGTCCGAGTCGTGGGGCTTGCTGCCGGACTCGTGCGGGGTCGTGTCGTGGGGCTTGGTGTCTGCCGAGCCACTGGGCGTCGTGTCGTGGGGACGCGGCGTGGACGGGTCGTGCGGCGTCGTGCCGCCTGATCCGTTGGGCGTGGGGTGGTCCGTGCCCGTGCTGGGAGACGGGTGTCCGGGAGGCGAAGGCAGACCGCCACCAGAACTCGGCGACGCGTGTCCAGGGGGCGAGGGCAGGCCGCCGCCGCTGCTCGGGCTGTCGTGTCCAGGGGGCGACGGAAGGCCGCCACCCGTGCTGGGAGACGGGTGTCCGGGCGGGGACGGCAAGCCGCCACCAGCACTCGGCGACGGGTGTCCGGGAGGCGAGGGCAGGCCGCCGCCGCTGCTCGGGCTGTCGTGTCCGGGAGGGGACGGGAGGCCGCCACCTGAACTCGGGGGCGACGGCAGGCCGCCGCCTGAGCTTGGCGTTGTGTGGCCGGGAGGTGTGGGCAGGCCGCCGCCTGAGTTCGGGGTCGGGTGGCCGTTGCCGGTGCCTGAGGGGGCTGGGGCCGTTGCCGTGCCGCTGCTGGCGGTCGGGTGGCTGGGCAGGCCGCCGGAACCGCCCGGCGTCGGGTGGGTGCCGCCTGTGCCTGGCTGGTGGGTGCCCGAGTTCGGGGCCGTGGGCAGGCCGCCTGAGTTCGGGGCCGGGTGCGTGCCCGCCGAACCTGGCGTCGGGTGCGAACCCGAACCCGAACCCGAGCCCGAGCCGCCTGGGCGCGAGCCGGGAGCAGTCGGAGGGCCGGAGTTCGCTTGGCCGGGCGCCGTCGGGAGGCCTGAGCCGTGGCCGGGAGGCGTCGGCAGGCCGGCCGCCGGCTTGGGCTGGCCAGAAGGCGCGCCAGAAGGAGTGGTGGGCCAGGCCGAGCCCGCGGAGGAGCCTGGGCGCGAACCCGAGCTGCGGGACGAGTCGCCACCGCCACCTGCGCCGCCCATCGGGGGTGCGCCCATGGGCATGGCGCCGCCGACCGGGGTCTGCTGGTGCGACGGTGGGGCGGCCGCGGGGGCTGCGCCGGCCGCGTGGGTCGTGTCGAGGCGCGGAGGTGCTGCTGGACCGCCGTGGCTGCCGGTCGGCGAGCCGCCGGAGCCACCATGGCTGCCCGCAGGAACACCACCAGCGCCGGCGTGGCCGCCACCCGAGCCGCCACCCGTGGGCACGCCGCCAGAACCGCCACCTGTAGGCCCGCCAGAACCCGCACCACCCGAGCCCAACGTGGGCGGCGCGGACACCGACGGGCCCGCGGCTGCAGCGTGTGTGGTGGGCGCGTCCGGACCGCCGTGCACGGTCGGCGCCGCCGAGACCGGGGCACCACCGGGAGCAACGGATGTCACGGCTGCGGGCTTTGTGCCATCAGAACCCGGCGGCGCGGTGACCTCACGCACCTTCGAGCCGATGTCGTGGCCCCGGTCCGCGATCTCGGTGGCCGAGTCCTTGATCGACGTCATGTCGTCGCGGATGTCGTTGACCGCGTTGCGCACGTCGCGGCCCGCCTCCGCCACCTCCTGGGTGGCGTTCATGGCCTCGGCCAGCGAGTCGGCGTCCTTCAGCTTGCCGATCGCCGAGAAGACGCGGCCCACGGCGTCGAACAAGGACTTCACGTCGGCGATGAGCTTCTGGACCGTGTCGATGATGTCCATGACACGGCGGTAGATCTGGTAGGCGTTCCAGACCATCTCCGCGGCCTTGATCCAACCGGCCAGCGGGATCCAGACGGTGGCGGCCGCCTCCAAAAGCTTGTTCACCAAGTAGTCGAGCAGACGCGCGGCCTGCTTGCCCAGGGCCTCGGCGCCGGAAGCGACCGTGTCGAAGCCCTTCGCGATGAGCTGCGTGACGCCCATCTCCGCGAACAGCGCGGCCTTCCAGCCGAGCGCGATGTACTTCTCGTGGGCGCGAGCAGCGTCGCCGTCCCAGTGAGAACGAACCTTGCCGACCGCGTCGGTCAGGTTGTACGAGACGTCGTTCATCGCGTTGCCGACCATGCGCCACGCGTCGCCGTCGGCCCGGATCTTCGTCCAGTCACCGGTGATCGGCGTGATGATCGTGGCGACCAGCGACTCGCCGGTCACGGCCTCGAACACCCAGTTGACCGCCTGCACACCCCAGCCCTGATCGGCGAGGACGTCGTTCAGGGAGGCCCGGTCGATCTCGGGCTGCTTCAGGGACGCGACGACCGGGCGTGGGTCGTGGTAGGTGGCGGTCACTTCAGGATTCCGTTGAAGATCGCGAGCTGGGCCCGCTCGACCGCCTCGTAGGACGAGGCCGTCGCCTCCATCGCGGACGCCGTGCCCTCCAGCTTGGACTTGCCGAAGTCGAGCGTCTCGTCGAACAGCGCGCGCACGACGTCCACGCCCGGCTGCAGCAACGTCAGCAGGCCGGTGAAGCCCGCCTTGTCGCACGCCGTGGCGTGGACGTACTTGCGGATCGTCTCGAACTCCTGCGCTTCGGTGCGCAGATACTCGGCGTACGCGCGCAACTCGGCGGCGTCGGTGAACAGCGACGACACGGGGTCCCCCCTGCGGACTCAAGTGCTCAGGTCACGCTGTGACGCAGGACTCCCGTCACCAGTTCCCCGTGCGGTGGAAGTTGTTCAGGCGTTCAAGACACGGGTCGAGATCCATGTCCTGTGCGGATACCCATGAGTCGTCGTAGTAGGTGTTCGCGTAACGCTCGCCACCGTCGCACAACAAAGTCACCACGCTTCCGCGCGTGCGAGACTGCCGCATCTCGGCCACGATCTGGAACGCACCCCAGAGATTTGTTCCGGTCGACCCGCCCACGCGCCGCCCGAGCAGGTCCTCCACGTACCGAGCCGTCGCCACGGACCCCACGTCCGGCACCTTGATCATCCGGTCGATCACCTGGCTGATGAACGACGGCTCCACCCGCGGCCGCCCGATCCCCTCGATCCGCGAGCCGCGCGTGCCCACGAGCTCGGGCTGTCCGTCCCGCCACGCGTCGAAGAACACCGAGAACTCGGGGTCGACGACAGCCAGCCGCGTGTTCAGCTTCTGGTAGTGGATGTACCGGCCGATCGTGGCCGACGTACCGCCAGTGCCCGCCCCGACGACGATCCAGTCCGGCTCCGGCGAGGGCTCGAGCCTCATCTGCTCGAAGATCGACTCGGCGATGTTGTTGTTGCCGCGCCAGTCCGTCGCGCGCTCGGCGTGCGTGAACTGGTCCATGAAGTGGCCGCCCAGCTCGGACGCCAGCCGCCGCGACTCGTCGTAGATCGCCGACGGCTCGTCGACGAAGTGGCACCTGCCGCCCTGCCGCTCGATCAGCACGACCTTCTCGGCGGAGGTCGAACGGGGCATCACCGCGATGAACGGCAGCCCCAGCAACCGCGCGAAGTACGCCTCGGAGACCGCCGTCGACCCGGACGACGCCTCGATCACGGGCGTGCCACCGGTGATCCAGCCGTTGCAGATCGCGTAGAGGAACAACGACCGCGCGAGCCGGTGCTTCAACGAACCGGTCGGGTGCGTCGACTCGTCCTTCAGGTAGAGGTCGATGCCCCAGTCGAGCGGCAGCGGGTAGCGCAGCAGGTGGGTGTCCGCGCTGCGGTTCGCGTCGGCCTCGATGATCGAGACGGCTTCGCGCACCCAGTGCCTGGTCCTGCTGCAAACACGGTCAACAGAGGTACTCACGCAGGCACGATAACCGCAGGTGACACCTACCCCTGAGTAAGAGGACCTTCGTCACCACGCAGCTCGGCGCGCAGCTTGTCGCGCTCGGCCTGCCGCACCGCCTGGCGCTCGTTCAGCCCCACGGCCACCCGCTGCCGCAGCCCCTTGAACAGGAACAGCGACGCCGGCAACGCCACGACCACGCCGACGGCCAGCGCGGGGAGCAAAGGAACCTTGAACAGCAGGAGTGCGCCCGTCACCACCGCGACGACGCCGAGGCGAGCGAGGACGTAGAGCGTCACATCTCGAACGAGCACCCGTTCAGGTTACGTCGGCCTCTTCGTCGCCGGTGTTCGGCCGGCCCTCGAACCGCGTGGACAGCACGACGGTCGTGCGCGTGCGGGCAACGCCGGGGATGCGCCGCAGCCGCCCGAGAGCGCGCTCCAGGTCGTCCACCGTGGCCACCCGGACCTTCACGATGAACGACTCGTCGCCCGCCACCCGGTAGCAGGACTCGACCTCGATGAGCTCGCCCAACGCGACCGCGACCTCGTTGTCGTCCGCGATGTCGGTGGGGTGGATGCCGATCAGCGCGGTCACGCCCAGGCCGACCGCGCTGGGGTCGACGACCGCGTGATACCCGACGATCACGCCGCTGGACTCGAGCTTCCCGACCCGCTCGTGCACGGCGGAGGCGGACAGGCCGACCTGCCTGCCGAGCTCGGCGTACGTGGCCCGCCCGTTGGCGCGCAGTGCGGCGATGATCTGTCGATCAAGAGCATCCACCCGCGTAACCCTATGCCCTGTCCGTCACGCGGGGGCCTCCCGTGCGCTCCTGCCAAACGAAAGCGCCCCGCGTGGCACGAAGCATGTCCGGTTTGGCCCGGTCGTCCCTTACTACCTCTTTACCAAAAAACAAGCGTTCGAGTACCTGATGGGTCAGATGCCACGATCAGACCGGAACGTCTGATCTGAGGAGGACGAGTGACTGCAGCCACCGAGCGGCTCTTGACGCCTGGGGAAGTCGCCAATCTGTTCCGGGTCGACCCGAAGACCGTGACCCGATGGGCCACCGCTGGTCGCATCGGCTCGATTCGCACGCCTGGAGGACATCGCAGGTTCCGTGAGACCGAGGTGAAGGCTCTGCTTTCGGAGCTCACCACCGAGGCGACTGAACCCGTCCGCCACTGAAACCGTAGTTATCCCTGGGCCGCGGGTAATCTCGTGGCAAAGGGAGGTGGCGACCAGATGATCTACCTGCTGGCGGTGATCGGTGCGCTCACCGTGGCTGTGCTGGTGTGGCGAGCCTTCGCCCCACAGCATTCGGAGTACACCCCGGGCCGCAAGGTGATCGCGCCTGACGACGACCCGGAGTTCCTGCGCAAGCTCGACGAGCAGCGCAAACGCGACGAGTGACCGGAAAAGGGGCCCTGTGCTCAGGGCCCCTTTCGCCGCGTCGTGAAACCGCCTGATCAGGTGTTCGGGAAGTCGTCCGCCACGACGGCGCCGAGCTCCAGCAACGCCAGGCGGGTCTCCGGTGCGAGCCGGTCCAGCGCGATCTCCGCGCCTTCTTCGAGGTGCTCGTCGAACGGCAGCCGGACGACCGCGCGGCACCGCTGCTGGAAGTGCGCGGCGAGCTTGTCGAGGTCGACCTTGCCGGACTTCGGGCGCACCGAGTTGATCACGCAGACGGACTTCGCGACCAGGTCGCGGTAGCCGTGCGCCTCCAGCCAGTCGAGCGTCGCCGCGGACGTCTGCGCGCCGTCGACCGAGCCGGACGACACCAGCACCAGCTGGTCCGCCTCGTCGAGCACGCCCTTCATCGCGGAGTGCATCAAGCCGGTGCCGCAGTCCGTGAGCACGATGTTGTAGAAGTGCTCCAGCAACGCCACGGTGCGGCGGTAGTCGTCCTCGCTGAACGCCTCCGACACGGCAGGGTCCTGCTCGGACGCCAGCACCTCGAGGCGGGCGGGCGACTGCGAGGTGTACGCACGCACGTCGCTGTACTTCGTGATCCGCGGGGCGTCGCGCAGCAGGTGCCGCACGGTCGCCGTGGTCTCCCGCGGGATCTTCAACGCGAGCGTGCCGCGGTCCGGGTTCGCGTCGACCGCGATCACCCTGTCCCCGCGCAGCGACGAGAACGTCGAGCCCAGCGTCGTGGTCGTCGTGGTCTTGCCGACGCCGCCCTTGAGCGACAGCATCGCGATCTTGTAGCACCCGCGCAGCGGCTGGTTGATCCGCGCGATCAGCTCGCGGCGGCGGATGTCGGCAGCGCTCTCACCGAGGTTGACCGCGCCACCGGTCATCGAGTGCAGGGACTTGCGCCAGCCGGAGGCCGGCGGCCGCTTCTCCTGCTTGATCAGCTGCTGCGACGACACTTCCTGCGCCTGCGAGCGGTACTGCTGGTTCGGGAAGTTGTTCGGGTACTGCGAGCCGGCGAACTGCCCGTACTGGGCCGTGTTCGGGGGCATGTTGTGAGGTCCCGACGGACCGCCGCTGACCGAATGAGCACCCGACTGGCCGCCGCCCACCTGGTACGCCCCGGAGCCGTCCACCGAGTACGCGCCGGACTGCGTGCCCGGCACCGGGTACGGGCCGCTCGCGTTGCCGGGAACCTGGTAGGAGCCGGACGCGTGGCCGGGCACCTGGTACAGATCGGGCTGGTACTGGTCCGCCTGGGGACCACCCACGTTGTACGGGCCTGATTGACCGCCGCTGACGTGCTGCGGACCGGACTGCTGCGGGTCGAGGTAGGCCGTCTGCGGGTCGACGTACTGCGGGCCGGAGCCCTGTTCCTCACCCGGTGGTTGCCAATTCACCGCTGTGGCCCTCCCTGAGCAAGAGGGACCAGGACTTCCCCGACCCCCAGGTTGCGACGGTACGCAACCAACGCCGGTTCCATCGACCTGGGGGCTTAACTCGTTAGAGACCCGCGTAAGAATGCAACCCGCTGGTGACCAAGTTGATGAAGAACAGGTTGAACACGTTCAGCGCGAAACCCGCGATGTTGATCCAGGCGGCCCCACGGCCACGCCAGCCGGCCGTCGCGCGCGCGTGCAAGTACGCCGCGTAGACCACCCAGCAGACGAACGCCACGGTCTCCTTGGGGTCCCAGCCCCAGAACCGGCCCCACGCGGCCTCAGCCCAGATCGCGCCGCAGATGATGCCCGCGGTGAACAGCGGGAACGCCAGCACCGTCGTCCGGTACGACATCCGGTCCAGCACGTCGGCGGACGGCAGCTTGGGGAAGCGCTCGCCGTTGGTGTCCTTGAGCAGGTAGAGGATCGACGTCACGCCGGGCACGAGCAGCACGCCGGACGAGATCGAGATCACCGAGACGTGGATCACCAGCCAGTACGACCGCAGCGCCGGCTGGACCGGCGCCGACTCGGCGTAGAGGACGGTGCCGCCGAGGAACAGCAGGACCAGGATCGGCGTCAGCACGAACGCACCGAGGCGGCGGATCGGGAACTTCGCCATCAGCACGATCCACGTCACGACCGCGGCGAGGCACAGCAGCGACATGTACTCGTACATGTTGCCCCAGGGCGCGCGCCCGGCGGACAGACCGCGCATGACCAGCGAGCCGAGGTGCAGCAGCGCGCCGAGCACCGTCAGCGCGGCACCCATGCGGCCGATGCGCTCCGACCGGGACAGGTCGCTCTTGGGCTGCTTCGGCTCGTCGGTGATGATGCCCGGGATCGGCGCACCGGCTCCGACCAGCGCCTCCGCCTTCTTGCGCGGGGCACGCGCGAACGCCTGCTCGACCGCGTAGAGCATGATCGCGAAGAGGTAGACGCCCAGCGCGCTGCGGTACAGCCAGTCGCTGTAGGTCGCGAGGGTCTCGTTGACCGGCATCAGGACTTCTCCTCGTTCAGCACCGCGCGGGCCAGCCGCGTGAACTCCTCGCCGTATCCAGCCTGGTCAGTGCGGGCCAGGCCGCCGACCTCGACCAACGTACGCCCGTCATCCTGAGGGGTCGCACGCACCCACACCCGGCGGCGCTTGACGGTCAGCGAGACCCCCAGGCCGAGGACGATCAGGATGGCGAACACCAGCACGTACCCCTGCGTGGGATCGTGCGAGACCTGCAACGACACCCAGTCGTTCACGGAGTCGAACCGGACCTTGGTGCCGTCGTCGAGCGTGAGCTCCTCGCCGAGCGCGAGGTTCTTGCGCGCGACCTTCTGCAACCGGCCCTGGTCGACCATCTTCATGTCGATCGAGAAGATCGACTGGCCGCGGCCGTCGTCCACCCCGAGGTCGCCGCGGTACACGTCGACCGCGACCATCGGGTTGTTCAGCGCGGGGAACTTCGAGTTCAGGATGCTGCCGTGCAGCAACGGCGTCGGCGCCAGCAGCCCCGTCACCGCGATCTGCCCCTTGCGCCGCTGGTCGGAGTCCGTCACGCCCGGCGGGTCGAACTTGGTCGCACCTTCGGACGCCAACGTGAGCTGGTCCGTCGGCAGCCACTGGATGCCCTGCGTGCGCTTCTCGCCGTTCGGGAACGTCACCGTGAACGTCGGCGTGTACCCGTGGCCCAGCAGGTAGAGCCGGTCGCCGTCGGTCCGCAGCGGGTGGTTGACCTGCAGCGTGTACGGCTCCCAGCTGTTCGCCGCGAGGTCCGCGCCCGACTGGTACCTGATGTCCGCCTTGAAGCCGACGGGCTGCCCGTTGTCGAGGTAGTCGGCGGAGAACTTGCCGATCTCCACGCAGAACGGCGTGAGATCCGTGCCGTCCACCCGCAGCCCCGGCCGGAACTGGTCGTAGTTGAAGATGCCGCCGTTGCAGAACTGGCCGCCGTCGGCCTGGACGATGACCTGGCCCTCGTAGCTGAACATCTTGCCCAGCGCGAACGACACCAGCAGCCCGAGCAACGCGAAGTGGAACACCAGGTTCCCGGTCTCGCGCAGGTACCCGCGCTCGGCGCTGACCGTGCCGTCGCCGGTGTCCATCCGCCAGCCGCGCATGGCCTTCTTCGCCCTGCCGACCGCCTCTTCCGGCGTCACGTCGAGCACGGCCTGCGCGTGATGCGGCATGCGAGAGAGGTTCCGCGGCGTCAGCACCGGCCGCGCGCGCATCTGCTTGAAGTACTCCCACAAGCGCGGCAGCAGACACCCGACGAGCGACGTGAACAGCAACAGGTAGATCGCCGCGAACCACGGCGTCGCGTACACCTCGAAGAACCCGAGCTTCTGCAGGAACTCGCCCCACCAGCCGTGCTCGGCGATGTACTGGTCGACCTTGGCCGCGTTCAACGACAGCTGCGGCAGCAACGCCCCTGGCATGGCGGCGAGCGCCAGCAGGAACAGCAGAGTCAGCGCGGTCCTCATCGACGTGAGGCCGCGCCACGTGTTGCGCAGGAAGGCGATCACTAGAGCGGCAACTCCACGACGTCGACGAACGAGTAGCGCAGCCACCCGACGAACTCACCCCAGAGACCGGTGACCAACGCGATCCCCACCAGGATCAGCAACACGCCACCGAAGATCTGCACCTGCCGCGCATGCGCACGCAGCCACTTCGTCACCCCGAGCGCCCAGCGCGCCCCGAGCGCCAGCACCACGAACGGCAACCCGAGCCCCAAGCAGTACGCGAGCACCAGCACCGCACCCCGAGCCGTGGCAGACCCGACCTCGGTACTGCGAGCCACCGCCATCACCCCGGACAACGTCGGCCCCATGCACGGCGTCCAGCCGAGCGCGAACACCGCCCCGAGCACCGGCGCCCCCCACACCCCGGCCTTCGGCTTCGCGTGGAACCGCACGTCCTTCTGCAGCGCCGGAACCAACCCGATGAACACCAACCCCATCAGGATCGTGACAACGCCACCGATCCGCTGGAACAGGTCCGCGTTCAGCAACAGCGCGTCCGACACCCCGAGCACCAACATCGTGGCCAACGCGAAAACAACCGTGAACCCCAGCACGAACAACAACGAGGCCCCGGCAACCCGCCACCGCCCGGCCTTGGCGGGTTCGTCCGCCTCGACCCGAGGCGCCTCTGCCCCGACGAGCCCGGCGAGGTACGCCAAGTACCCCGGCACCAACGGCACAACACAGGGCGAGGCGAACGAGAGGAAGCCCGCCACCAAGGCCACCCCGACAGCCAGCAGCAACGGCCCGGACGTCGCCAGCAGAGTGGGGTTCACACACCTCAGAGTAGGTAGTTGCCCAGATCACCCACCCACCGGCATCACCTTTTGCAGCCACCACACCTGCTCCGAAGTACCGACGATTGCCGCCTTGTGGGTGACATCACGGTTGCTTAGCGTCAGCGCATGCATCGTTCCCGGCTGCTCCTCCCTGCGCTGACCGTGACCGCGCTGGCCCTGTTCGCCCAGTCACCGGTCGGCGGCGCAGCCCCGGCAATGGAGTGGCGCGAGGTCTTCAACGAGGACGGCTCCATCACCCAAGCCCTGTCCCCGAAAGCCCCAGCCGAGAAGACGACGGGCTTCAAAACCCTCGCCACAGCCGAAGTCAGCAAGATCTGGGGCACCCGCGACTCCGCCGACGCCTTCGACCTGGTCTTCGTAGGCGACGGCTACACAGCAGCCGACCTGGACACCTACTCGGCCAACGTGCAGAGCAAGTGGGACGAGCTCTCCTCCGTGGAACCGTTCAAGGAGTACAAGGACTACTTCAACGTCTGGCAGGTCAACGTCATCTCCAACGAGTCCGGCGTGGACCACGACCCGACCAAGGACCTCTTCAAAGACACCGCGCTGGACATGGGCTTCTGGTGCCAGGGCCGCGACCCGAACACCGAACGCCTCCTCTGCGTGAACGAGACCAAGGCCAAGGAGTACGCCGCCGCAGCCCCCCAGGCCGACCAGGTCATCGCCCTGGGCAACACCTCGAAGTACGGCGGCGCAGGCGGCTCCGTGGCCACCGCAGCAGGCTCCAACGCCCAGGCAGGCCAAATCGCCATCCACGAACTGGGCCACTCGATCGGCGGTCTGGCCGACGAGTACGACTACCCGTACGCCGCCTACACAGGCGCCGAACCACGCGAAATCAACGTGACCAAGGACCCCACAGGCGCCAAGTGGGGCGAATACCTCGGCCAGCCGTCCCCGGACGGCGGCGTGATCGCCCCAGTAGAGGGCGCCCGCTACTACAAAACGGGCCTCTACCGCCCCACCTCGAACTCGATCATGCGAACCCTGGGCAAGCAGTTCAACTCGATCGGCCGAGACGCGATGGTCAAGGCCTTCAAGGCCAAGATCCCATCCCTGACCGCGGCACCACCGGCCAACTAGAACCGACGCGAAAGGCTCCGGCGCGCTGGCGAGCCGGAGCCTTCACCTATTCCCTGGCCAGTTCGTCCAGCACGGGCTGGACATCGGAAGCCAGCACCGGGACCAAAAACACAGCCGCGACCTTGTGGTCCTTGTCCACCACGAACGTGGACGGCACAGTGTTGGCCGGCAGCCCCTTGAACACGTTGATGAACGACCGCGACGACCCGTCGTAGATGGACGGATACGTCAGCGACCGGTCCCGCATGAAGTCCTGCGGATGCGACTTGGCGGTCTCCTTGACGTCGACCCCCACAACCTGGGTCCCCGCATCGAAGATCTTCTGCATCTCGGGCGCCTCAGTCCGGCAAGGACCACACCAAGCACCCCAGATGTTGATGACAACGGGCTTACCCGCGTAATCGGAGAGCTTGACGGTCTTGCCGTCCTCCATGAGGGACTCACCCTCAAGCCCCTTCAACTGCTTGCGATCGGCACCTGTGTACCGAATCTTCACCTGCCCGCCCGGAGCGACCAGGTAGAAGTCTCCGGCACCCACCTGGGCGGCATCCTTGCCCACAGTGCAGCCCGAAACCAGCAACAGCAGAACGAGAAGCCGTTTCATGCCCCAGTCACCCGAGGATTGGTAGCTCCAACCGGCTCGGAGTAGGCAATCCGAACCAACTGCTCACCCTCGAAGATCAACGAAGTCAAGGAGGCCAGCGAACACTCCCGCTTCCGCGGGTCGTGCCACATCCGCTTCCCCTCCAAAAACCGCCGCACAGTCCAAATGGGCAACTGATGCGACACGCACACAGCCTCATGCCCCTCAGCCTCAGCCCGAGCCTTCTGCACGGCCCCGAACATCCGATGAGCGATCTCGATGTAGGGCTCACCCCACGAAGGCTTGAACGGGTTGACCAACTTGGGCCAGTGCTGAGGCGATCTCAACGCCCCGTCCCCGACCGCGACCTTCAACCCCTCGAACTGGTTGTCGGCCTCGATCAACCGCTCATCCGTGGCCAACTCCAGCCGATGCGAGTCGGCGATAGGTGCGGCAGTCTGCTGTGCACGCTCCAAAGGCGACGCGACGACGTGCACGATGTCGTTCTCCGCCAACGACTCGGCAACGGTCAGCGCCTGCTTCACGCCGCGCTCCGACAACCGGAACCCGGGAATCCGTCCGTAGAGGATCCCGGTCGGGTTGTGGACCTCACCATGACGGAGCAGGTGGACAACGGTGCGGGTCACTGGCGAGCCTCCTTGGCAGCGCGCGCCGCGATCGGCAACGCGTCAGCGATCACAGCGAACTCCTCTTCGCCCATGGCGGCGTTCACGAACCAGGCCTCGAACGCCGACGGCGGCGCGTAGACGCCTCGTTCCAGCAGAGCGTGGAAGAACGGCGGGAAGCGCCACGTCTCACAAGCCTGCGCGCCCGCGTAGTCCTTCACCTCGGAAGAACCGAAGAACACGCTCACCAGGTTCCCGGCGAACTGCACGCGGTGCTCGACACCGGCCTCGGTCAGCGCGGCCGTGAACAGCGCACCCAACCGGGTCGCGTTGCGGTTGAGCGCCGCGTACACCTGGTCGTCAGCCGCACGCAGAGTCGCGAGCCCGGCCGCCACCGCGACGGGGTTACCGGACAACGTGCCCGCCTGGTAGACGGGACCGGACGGCGCGAGCCGGGCCATCACGTCCGCGCGACCACCGAAGGCAGCCGCGGGCAGACCACCCGACATGACCTTGCCGAACGTGTAGAGGTCGCCGCGCACGCGCTCCAGGCCGAACCAGCCGGCCCGCGAGACGCGGAACCCGGTCATGACCTCGTCCATGATCAGCAACGCGCCCTCGGCGTCGCAGAGCGAGCGCAACGCGGCGTTGAAGTCAGGACCAGGCGCGACGGCACCCATGTTGCCCGCCGCCGCCTCGGTGATCACGCACGCGATCTCGCCCGGGTTCTCCGCGAACGCCGCCCGCACGGCCTCGATGTCGTTGTACGGCAGCACGATCGTGTCTTCCGCCTGCGCACCGGTGACACCCGGCGACGAAGGCAGGCCCAGCGTCGCGACGCCGGAACCGGCCTGAGCCAGCAACGCGTCGACGTGACCGTGGTAGCAGCCGGCGAACTTGATGACCTTGCGCCGCTCGGTGAAGCCGCGCGCGAGCCGGATCGCGCTCATCGTGGCCTCGGTGCCCGAGTTGACCAGGCGGACCTGCCGGACAGGCTCCACGCGGTCGATGATCTCGGCCGCGAGCTCGATCTCACCCTCGGTCGGTGTGCCGAACGACAGCCCGAACGACGCCGCCTTCTGCACGGCGGACACGACGTCCGGATGCGCGTGCCCGAGGATCATCGGCCCCCACGAGGACACCAGGTCGACGTACCGGTTGCCGTCCGCGTCCCACAGGTGGGGTCCCTCGCCACGCACCATGAAACGCGGAGTGCCGCCGACGGAGTGGAACGCCCGCACCGGGGAGTTGACCCCGCCGGGGGTCAGCGCGGAGGCGCGCTCGAACAGGGCCTGGGATCGACTCGCAGTCACGTACCCCAGTCTCACATGTCGGAGTCGGCGGCTTTCTGCGGCCGGGTGCGCAGGGCCAGCACGACCTGCCGCACCGCGTCGAGCGCCAGGATCACGGCCAGCGTGAGCGACGCCACGGCCGTCCCGAGCCAGTTGCCGTGGTAGCGCGTGGAGATCAGGTCGTGGCCGTCGATCGGGTACGAGAGCTTGACCACGCCGCGGTTCCAGCACCACACGGCGAGCCACGCCAGCAGGACGATCGCGACGACCTCGCCCGCGGCGATCAGCCACCGCTTGGGCTGGTGCAGGCTCGGTCCGGCGGGCGGTGCCGCTTCCGGCTCCTCCACGACGGTCTCCTGCTCAGTCACGGCCTCTGTCACGTTGCTCACCCTCTCACGACCTGGTGCAGGGCTGCGAGCAAGGCTTCCGGATCGCGTGCCCACGCCAGCACCACGGTGCCGTCGAGCAGGCGCAACGGCACCGCCGTCGTCCCCTTCGGCACCGACCAGCCGCCGCCGAGCACCCGCGCACCGGTCGGCGCACCGACGTCCCGGCAGGCCTCGATCATCGCGACCGGCAGCTTCTCCCTGCCGAACTGGGCCTCGGAGTCCGTCAGCGCGATGCTGCCGGTCTTGATCCTGCCGTACACCCACAACACCGCGCCGAGCATCAGCCCGAGCCCCACGATCGTCCACAGGCCCGCCGAGGCCGGTCCGGTGACCATCTCGACCAGATATCCGGCGACCGCGAACGCGGGTCCCCACAGGAGCGGCCACCAGCTGCTGCCGGACTCGCGGTACAGCGGCACTACCGCACGTACCTGTTCGACGCCGGCAGGAACTGCAGCACCACGGCCGCGACGGTCAGTCCCAACACGACGATGCAGATCGCGGTGCCCGGCTGCCACACCTGCGCCGCCAGCGCGAAGAACATGATCGCGAACGTCGACAGGAACCCGATCGCCCCGAGGACCGTGAGCAGGACGCGCGCCCAGTTCTGGCCGTTGCGCAGCACGATCGCGAACGCCACGTACGGCGCGGCGGCCACGAGCATCAGGAAACCGAAGATCAACGCCAGCGCCCGCACCCCGAACTCACCGGCCGCGCGGTCCGACTCCGGGCCCTGGTCGAGGAAGAACTCGGTGTTCGTGAGGAACAGCACCGGGAACACCGCGACGGAGAGCACCGCACCCGCGATCCAGATCCACATCGCCGCCGTGATCGTCGCCGGACGCTGCACCGGGAGTTCCTGGGGCGCCAGGGGTGCGAGCGGCGGCATGGGAAACCCCATGTTGTTGACCGGGTGCACCTGGTACCCGGCCTGCGGTGGGGCCAGTTCGGGCGCGGGCGGCATCGGCGGACCCAGGTCGCCGACCGCCTGCACCTCGTAGGCACCGTGCGGTTTGTCCGGGTTCGCCCACGGGCTTTGGTCCTGCGGATCGGTCACTGCTCACGCACCTCCGCGAACCACTGTGCCGTACGCGCCTGCCACGTGAAGACGATCGCGACGCAGATGAGCAGCAACGTGACCAGGCTCGCCGGGCTGATCCCCACCAGCAACAACCACATCATGTGCACGATCGCGATGAGCGACAACGCGATCCGGGCCCAGTTCCGGCGCTTGAGGAACAGCCTCGTCAGCCACGCGTAGAGACCGGCGAAGATCACCGCCATGACGGTCAGCGCGACCAGGAACGTCGTCACCTCGCCGGGCGGCTTCTTGCTCAGTTGCTCGATCTCACCGCGCTGGAACCACAAGCCGGCAGCCGTGAACAGCACGAACACGGCGGTCGCGAGCCACACCCCCACAGCGATCCGCACCTGCCTCGGAGCTTCGTTCACGACGTCTGCTCGCGCGCGGTCAGGTAGTCGGTCGACGGGCGGAAGTAGAAGAGCACCAGACCCGCCACGGCGACCAGCACGGTCGCGATGGCGAGCGTGTTCGTGATCATCTGGAAGAACAGGTCGATCAGCAGGGTGATCATCAGGCCGGTCCTGCTCTTCTTCAGACCCGAGCGGACCTTGCCCGCGAGCCACACCCCGAGCCCGGCCAGCACGACCGTCACCACCAGCGAGACGACCACCAGCCCGGTGATCGTCGAGACGATCATGTCCTGGGTGACCTTCGGATCCTGGTTGATCTTGGCCGCGGCGTCGATCAGCTGCTGTTTGTTGAGCAGCACGTACAGCGCGGCCAGCACACTCAACGCCGTGCCTGTCACGACGAGCCAGTAGCCCGCGGTGATCGTGCCGGGAGTGCCCGATTCCTTCGGAGACGTCACGGTCGGAACTTAGGACCGCAGGAAGTCGCTGTCCACCGTGACGCGCTTCCTGAAGTGCGCCGACACGCGGTACATCAGCACGATCGCGGTGGCGTCCATGACCAGCGTGACGAACGTGACGCCGAGATCGACCGGCCGCATCTCCACGCCGACGGACGCGGCCACTCCGCTGCCGAACGCGACCAGCCGGAACAGTCCGAACGCGACAGACGCCGCACCCAGCACCGTGAGCACGACACGGGCCCAGTTCCGCCCGCGCGCCATCGTGTTCGCCAGCCGCGTGTACGCGACGAGCATCGCGACGGCGATCAGCAGCCCGAACATGATCCCGCCGTTCACGCCGGCGTCGATCTGGTCCTGACCGAGCGCCGGGTTCTGCCGGCGCGCCTCGGCGATGAGCGTCTCGCGGTCGAAGAGCTGCGCGACGAACCTGACCATCCCGATGCCCGCGCTGGCGATCCACAGCCAGCGCGAGATGTTGATCAGCTTCGGAACGGGAGCGGGACCTACCTGTCCAGCCACCGCGCCGCTTCCACGGCCCAGTACGTCAGCACGATGTCCGCACCCGCACGACGAATCGACGTCAGCGACTCGAGAATCGAGCGCTCGCGGTCGATCCAGCCGTTCTGCGCGGCGGCCTCGATCATCGCGTACTCGCCGGAGATCTGGTACGCCGCAACGGGAACGTCCGAGATCTCGGCGACGGACCGCAGCACGTCCAGGTACAGCAGCGCCGGCTTGACCATGACCATGTCCGCGCCCTCTGCGAGGTCCAGCTGCACCTCGCGCAGCGCCTCACGGCCGTTCGCGGGGTCCTGCTGGTAGGTCTTGCGGTCGCCGGACAGCTGCGACTCGACGGCGTCGCGGAACGGGCCGTAGAACGCCGACGCGTACTTGGCCGAGTAGGCGAGGATCCCGGTGTCCTGCAGGCCCGCCTGGTCCAGAGCGCCACGGATGAAGCCGATCTGGCCGTCCATCATGCCGCTGGGACCGACGACGTGAGCACCGGCGCGAGCCTGGGCCACGGCCATCTCGCCGTAGACCTCGAGGGTCGCGTCGTTGTCGACCGTGCCGTCGGCGGCGAGCACGCCGCAGTGGCCGTGGTCGGTGAACTCGTCGAGGCAGCAGTCGGACATCAGCACGGTGCTGTCGCCCAGCTCCGCGCGGAGGTCGCCCAGTGCGGCGTTGAGGATGCCGTCCGGATCGGTCGCACCGGAACCGACGGCGTCGCGCTCGGCGGGAACACCGAACAGCATGATGCCGCCGACACCGGCCTGCACCGCCTCGACCGCGGCCTTCCGCAACGAGTCACGGGTGTGCTGCAGGACGCCAGGCATGCTCGCGATCTCCGCGGGCTCGGCCAGGCCTTCCTTGACGAACATCGGCAGCACGAGCTGCCTCGGGCGCACCTCGGTCTCGCTGACCAGGCGGCGCATGGCGGGCGTCGTGCGCAGACGCCTCGGGCGATGCAGTGGGTACATGTCGGACTCCCTGTGGAGAGAGTCGAAGGGGCCACTCAAAGACTACTTGAGTGGCCCCGACGGCTTTCTGTCTCTTAGCTGCGGCGCAGACGCTTGGTCTTGCGCGGAGGAGGCAGCGCTCCCTCGGCGCGCAACCGGGCGGCGTGGGCGGCCAGCGCGTCGACCAGCGCGGGCACGTTCGCCTCCTCCGGCTGCACGTCGACCCGGAGGCCGAACTCCCGCGCCGTCTCGGCGGTCTGCGGGCCGATGCACGCGACGAGCGTGCGGGCGTGCGGCTTGCCCGCGATGCCGACCAGGTTCCGCACGGTCGACGACGAGGTGAAGCACACCGCGTCGAAGCCACCGGACTTGATCATCTCGCGGGTGTCGGCGGGCGGCGGGGCCGCACGCACGGTGCGGTACGCCGTCACGTCGTCGATCTCCCAGCCACGCTCGCGCAGGCCCGCGGCCAGCGTCTCGGTGGCGATGTCGGCCCGCGGCAGCAGCACGCGGTCGACCGGGTCGAGGATGTCGTCGTAGGGCGGGAAGTCGTTGAGGAGACCCTCGGACGACTGCTCACCGGACGGCACGAGCTCGGGGATGATGCCGAACGAGCGCACCTTCGCGGCCGTGGCCTCGCCTACGCAGGCGATCTTCACGCCGGAGAACGCACGGGCGTCCAGGCCGAACTCGCGGAACTTCTCCCACACGGCGCGCACGGCGTTGGTCGAGGTGAAGACGACCCACTGGTAGCGGCCGTCGACCAGACCCTTGACCGAACGCTCCATCTGCGCGGGGCTGCGGGGCGGCTCGACGGAGATCGTCGGCACCTCGACGGCGATCGCGCCGTGCGAGTGCAGCCGCTCGCTCATCGCGCCGGCCTGCTCCTTGGTCCGCGGGACCAGCACGCGCCAGCCGTACAGCGCCCGCGACTCCCACCAGGAGAGCTTCGAACGCGCGGCAGCCGCAGCACCGACCGTGACGACCAGCGGACCGCTCAGCTCACCGGCGTCGGCGGCCAGCGAGGCCAGCGTCGTGTCGATGGTGCGCTGCTGGAAGCCGGTGCCCTCGGCGGTCACGGCGACCGGCGTCTGGGACGCCAGGCCGTTCTCGACCAGGTTGGACGCGGCCTCGGCGAGGTGCGAGCCCGTCGCGTGCAGGACGAGCGTGCCGGGCGAGCCGGCGAGGCCTGCCCAGTCGCTCACCGCGCGCACGTCGACCTCGGTGTGCACACCACCGAGCGCGACACCGGCGTAGGCCGGGACCGCGGTACCGGAAGGCACGCCGGGCACGACGTCGAACGGGATCGTCGACTTCGCGACCGCCTGTGCCTCCTTCACGACAGAGTCGAGCGTCAGCGGGTCGCCCGCGACGAGGCGGACGACTGTCGCGCCGTTGCGCGCCTCGTTCACCAGGTCCTTGGCCACGTCGGCGGACTCGCCGACAGCGGGGCGGACCTCGACTCCCTCGGCCACGGTCGCGAGGACGTCCGAGGGGACGTCCGGGTCGGTCACCACGAGTTCAGCCCTGGTGAGCAAGTCGTGGGCCCGGACCGTGAGCAGCCCGGTGTCGCCTGGGCCGGAGCCCACGAAGGCGATGCGTCCGGGGGTCTTGCGTGCGCGGGTCATCAGGGCACTCCCCATCGATTACGCCTCTGGACCGCTGAGAACCGCGGCCCCGAGGTCGAGCAACTCGGCGGCCAGCGCCCGGCCGAGTCCCTCAGCTTCGGTCAAGTCACCGGTGGCGGACGCGCGGAGGAGATCGTTCTCCGGCGTCGCTGCGACCCCGCGCAGGGAAAGTCGGTACACGACCTTGCCCTCGTCGTCGAGGTCTTCCACCACATCGGCCAGCGCGCCGACCGGCGCGCTGCAGCCCGCTTCGAGCGCGGCCAGCATGGCGCGCTCCGCGGTCACAGCGGCCCGGCTGGCCGAATCGTCCAAAGTGGACTGGATCAGGTGCTCGGCATCGACGTCGTCGATCCGGCACTCGACTGCCAACGCACCCTGCGCGGGTGCGGGAAGCATCTGGATGGGCTCCAGGTTCTCGGTGATCTCGCTCGTGCGGCCGAGGCGCGCGATGCCGGCACGGGCCAGCACCACGGCGTCGAGCTCGCCGTTGCGCACCTTGCCGATCCGCGTGTCCACGTTGCCGCGCAACGGAACGATGTTCAGCCCGAGACCGAGGGCCTCCAGCTGGGCCGCACGGCGCGGGGAACCGGTGCCCACAGTGGACCCCGGCGGCAGCTCGCCGAGCGTGAGGCCGTCGCGCGCCACGAGGGCGTCGCGCGGGTCTTCGCGCTGGGGCACCGCCGCGAGCACCAGACGTTTGTCCGGCGCGGTCGGGAGGTCCTTGTAGGAGTGGACGGCGACGTCGATCTCGTCGTTCGCGAGCGCGTCACGAAGAGCCGACGTGAACACGCCGATGCCGATCTGGGCGATGGGCGCGTCGGAGAGGTCGCCCGGCGTCTTGATGACGACGATCTCGACCTGTGCTCCGGCAGCCTTGAGCGCCTCGGCAACGGTCCCCGTCTGCGCGAGCGCCAGTGCGCTGCCTCGGGTACCGATCCGTAGGGTGCGGGTCACCGCGTTTCACCATCCACAGAAGACTTCTTGGTCTGGCTGACAGCCTCAGGAGCCTGAGGGTCGAGCCCGAACAGTTCGCGGAGAGCCTCCGCGTAGCCCGTACCACCGGGCGAGGAGGCGAGCTCCTTCACCCTGACGGTCGGCGTGTGCAGGAGCTTGTCTACAACGCGGCGTACCGTCTTGGCCAATTCACCGCGTGTCGCGGGGTCCAGTTCGGGAAGTCGCGAATCAAGACGGAGCAGCTCGGCGTCGACCACCTCGGCGGCCCGCTTGCGCAGCGCCGTGACGGTCGGGGTGACCTCGGCGGAGCGCTGGCTCGCGAGGTACGCCTTCACCTCGTCGGCGACCAGCTGGGCCGCCATCCGCGCGTCCTGGCCCGCGGGCGCGTCCGAGAGGCGGCGCTGCAGCGTTTCCAGGTCCACCACACGAACGTTCGGCAGCTCGGCCGCGGCCGGGTCGACGTCCTTGGGCAGGCCGAGGTCACACACGACGAGCGGCCGGGTGCGCGCGCTGATCATGTCCGCGCGGACGACCGTGTCGACCGAGCCGGTGCACGCGAAGACGATGTCCGCGAGATCCAGTTCGGCCGCCAGCTGGGCGAGGTCGACAGCCGTCGCGGGGACGCCCTCCGACCTCAGTGACGTGGCCAAACGCACACCGTTGGCCTGCGTCCGGTTGGCGATGACGACCTCGCCGACGCCCGCCCTGCGCAGGTGCGCGGCGGCCAGGCCGCCCATCGCTCCGGCGCCGACGAGCAGCGCGCGCTTGCCCACGAGGGTGCCGAGCGCGGCCTCCGCGTCGCCGAGGGCCTCGGACACGACCGACGCACCCGCGTGGTCGATACCGGTCTCGGTGTGCACGCGCTTGCCGACGCGCAGCGCGTTCTGAGTGAGCTCGTGGACGGTCTTGCCGACGGTGCCAGCCTCGTCCGCCGCCGCGTACGCACCGCGCAGCTGGCCGAGGATCTGGGACTCGCCGACGACCATCGAGTCGAGGCCGGCCGCGACGGAGAACAGGTGCTCGACGGCAGCGGCGGCGTAATGCACGTAAAAGTGTTCGTAGAGCGACTGCGGGTCGACCTGGGCGTGCTGCGCGAGCACGTCGACGACCTCGGACATACCGCCGTGGAACGACTCGACGACGGCGTAGACCTCGACCCTGTTGCAGGTCGACAGGACCATCGCCTCGGAGACGCTGGGGGCGGCGAGCAGCTGGCCGAGCACCTTGGGCAGGTTCGGCTCGGCCACGGTGACGCGTTCGAGGACCGGGACTGGGGCGGTGCGGTGCGACAGACCGACTACGAGCACACTCATGCACTCACCACGTCTGCCGGAGCCGTCTGGCTCACGCTCACGGGCGAATCACCATCCCGTCCACACCGAGTCCGTTGTTGCCGACCGAGACGCTGGCAGCTTCGTCCGCACGTCGAGCGACGTGGAACGACAGGATCTGCATCTCGACCGCCAAGTCAACCTTGCGCACCTCGACGTTGTCTGGAACCTGAAGGACAACTGGTGCAAAGTTCAGAATGCACTGGACGCCCGCAGATACCAAACGGTCGCAAACCGACTGAGCGGCGGGCGGCGGCGTCGCGATCACGCCGATCGAGACCTCGCGTTCCAGGCAGACCGCGGTGATGTCGTCGATGTGGCTGACGGGAATGCCCCCAACAGGGATTCCTACGAGATCCTCGTCCACGTCGAACAGAGCGGTGACCGGGAAACCGCGGCCGGGAAACCCGCCGTAGTTGGCCAGAGCGTGACCAAGGTTACCGATGCCCACGACCGCGACGGAATGGTTGCGGGTGAGGCCGAGGATGCGCTCGATGTGGCTCACGAGGACCTCGACGTCGTAGCCGACGCCCCTCGTGCCGTAACTGCCGATGTAGCTCAGATCCTTGCGGAGCTTCGCCGCGTTGACGCCCGCGGCCTGGCTGAGCTCCTCGCTGGAGACGGCCGTGACACCCTGGTCGGCCATGCCGGACAGCACGCGGAGGTACACGGCGAGCCTGGCCACCGCCGCCTCGGGGATCGCGCGGGCGCGCTCCCTGTCGGCAGGCTCCGCAGGGGTGGTGGTCGTCTCACCTTCGCCCCGCTGTGATGCCACGCTCTCCGACCTCCGGGTGTGCTTCACCGCAGGGACCCCGCGGCGTTGGTGATAGTCACACCGTACCGCTTGTGAACGCATGCACAAAGTCGGCGGTTCACACCCTCAGGAACAGTGACAGCGCTGGTCACAGGGTGTGACCAGCGCTGGATCGGTTCTTGATCACTACGGGGTGAGCGCCTCGCCGATCACGGTGGCGTTCTACTACTGGACGGTGAAGGAAATCGAATGCCATCCGGTGGCACCGTCCGGAACGGGGTCCAGCCGCGCCTGATCCTGGGTGTAACCGCTTTTGTCGGTCGCCCGGCATTCGACGGTGTGCGCGCCGGGCTTCAAGTCGAGCTCCAGGCGCCACATGCGCCACGTGCTGTCGCTGACGTCCGCGCCCAGTTCGGCTTCCTGCCAGGGACCACCGTCCGCCCGGACCTCGACCTTGGCCACGCCCTTCGGCTGGGCCCAGGCAGTGCCGGCGACCACGGTCCTGCCCTGGATCTTGCCGAAGCCCTTCGGGCGGTCGATCCGAGACATTGTTTTGATGGGAGCTCTGGCGGCCCAGCCTCGTGGGATCCAGTAGCCCTGCTCTTTCGCGAACGTGGTGACGTTGAGGTCGGTCACCCATTTGGTGGCTGATACGTACCCGTACAGGCCCGGGACCACGAGCCTTGCCGGGAATCCGTGCTCCGCGGGCAGGGGTTCGCCGTTCATGCCGATGGCGATCAGGCCCCGTTCGAGCACGTAGTCGAGGGGGCTACCCGCGGTGAAGCCGTCGTCGCTGGTGCTGAAGAGCTGGTCGGCGCCTGACTTCACGCCCGCTTCCCTGAGGACGTCGCCGATCTTGATGCCGACGAAGTTCGCGTTGCTGATGTACGGGCCGCCCACCTCGTTGGAGACGCAGGTCAGGGTGACGGTTTCCTCGACGAGGTCCCTCTGGCGGATCTCGTCGAAGGTCAGGACCATCGGGCGGTCGACCATGCCGTGGACTCTCAGGGTCCACTCCTCGGCGCGGATCCTGGGGACGCTCAGCGCCGTGTCGATGCGGTAGAAGTCCTCGCCGCTGGTGATGAAGCTCGGCGTGCCGTCCTTGGCGAAGTCGGCGTTGACCGGGATCTCGGGGGCTTTCGTCTTCGGAGTGAGGTCGCCGATGGCCCGCCTGGAGCCCTCGACGTCGGTCCGGCTGCCCAGGACTTGGCCTGTCACCCCTGCTGCGACGGCGAGCCCTGCCGTGATCAGGAAACCGCGTCGCGACTCGTCCTGCTGGACCTCTTTGTGCAGGTAGCGGAAGACGTAGGCGCCTGTCGCGAGGCTGGCTAGTGGAGCCAGCACGCTGAGCTGGCCGATGTCCGGCCGACTGAGGACGGCCGCGATGCCCACGACGCCGAGGACCACCGCCACGACGGTTCCCGGGGTGGGGCTGGTGCGGCTGGCCAGGCCGGCCGCGACGCCGATGCCCGCGATGACGATCACCATGCCGGTCAGCAGCACCAGCTTGTCGTTCGTGCCGAACGTGCTGACCGCGAAGTCCTTCAGCCAGGACGGGGTCAGGTCGATCGCCGCATTGCCCACGGCGAGGTACGGGGAAGCGCTCAGGCCTACGAAGGCTGCTACCAGGTGACCTGCCGCCAGGGCGGCGATGATCGCGAGCAGTCCGGTCAGCGCGGCCTTGGCGGGCTTCATGGGTCTTATTCGACACCGATTCGGTGTCGGTTCGCATCAGCTGGCGGCAGCTGTAAGAGCTCGGTAATGCCCGGTTGGCGGGCGCCGTTCCAGACGCGGGCTATTTCACTCGGCGCCGGTACGCCAGGGTCGCTGCTACTGCGCCTGCCAGTGCACCTGCGCCGAGGACGGACGGGACGCCGATCTTGGCCGCTTTGCGGCCCGTTCTGAAGTCGCGGATTTCCCAGCCCTTGCGGCGGGAGATTTCGCGGAGTTGCGAGTCCGGGTTCACGGCCACGGCCGTACCGACCACCGAGAGCATCGGGACGTCGTTCGAGGAGTCGGAGTAGGCGGTGCAGCGGCGCAGGTCCAGGCCTTCCTTGGCGGCCAGGGAGCGGACGGCCTGGGCCTTGGCCTTGCCGTGCAGCAGGTCGCCCACGAGGCGGCCCGTGTAGACGCCGTCTGCCGATTCGGAGACGGTGCCCAGGGCGCCCGTGAGGCCCAGGCGGCGGGCGATGATCTGGGCCAGTTCCACCGGGGTGGCGGTGACCAGCCAGACGCGCTGGCCTGCGTCGAGGTGCATTTGGGCCAGGGCCTGGGTGCCCTTCCAGATGCGGTCGGCCATCAGTTCGTCGTAGATCTCCTCGCCCAGGGAGACCAGTTCGGCGACGCTGCGGCCCGCCACGAAGGAGAGGGCCTGTTCGCGGCTGGCTTTGACCGACTCCGGGTCTTCGCGGCCGCCTACGCGGAACTTCAACTGTTGCCAGACGAAGCCTGCGAGGTCGGACGAGGAGAAGTACTTGCGCGCGGCCAGGCCGCGGGCGAAGTGGAAGATCGAGGCGCCCATCATCATCGTGTTGTCCACGTCGAAGAAGGCTGCGGCGGTCAGGTCTGTGGGCACCGCGAGCGACGCTTCGAGCTCTGGGGCCGCTGCGGCAGCCTTGATGGCCGCTTCGGCCGATGCCTCGCCGGCTAGTTCGGCCAGCCGGTCGCTCTCCACGTCACGCTTGCCCATGTCCCAAGCCTAGCGATCAGGTCCGGCCGGAAACCCTCGACTCAGCCGAAGCTGATGCCGGGGAGCAGCGGAAGCGAGATGCTGGGCAGCGGGAGGGGCAGGGGAATCGTGATTCCCGGCTTGCCGGAGGTCGGTGGCGTGGTCGTGCCCGGCTTGCCGGACGACGGCTGGGTCGAGGTGCCCGGGAGCAACGGCTGGGAGGGCTGGGTCGACGGCGTGGCCGAGCCCGACGGAAGCGGCTGGCCCGAGTGCGTCGGCTGGGTAGAGGGCTGGTCGCGGTTCGGTGAGGTGTTCGGGTCGGTCACGACGGTGGCGCACTCGTCCTTGGACGGGAGTGGGCCGAGCGTGTCGGAGGAACCGCTGATCACGGCGGCGCAACCGGCTCGGGCGGCCAGGTCGTGGGCTCGTTGGGCGATGCTCGCGAGCAGCCACATCGTGGTGTCGGCGTGGGCGCCTGCCTCGCCGGGGAGGCGGGGGCGCAGCGTGCCGACCTTCACGTACTGGGCCAGGGCCCAGTCGCGCAGTGCCGGGAGCGCCTTCTCGTCGGACGAGGTGGCATAGGTCGTGAGCTGGCGGGAGCCCTCGATGGCGTCCGCGTTCAGGTCGGACAGGGCGGTCAGCTGAGCGGACTCGCCGGAGGCGCGGTCGGCCAGCGTCTCCATCTCGGTGACGCGGGACGCGGCGAACTCCAGGTGCTTGAGCGCGCGGGACTCGTCGTCGAAGGTCAGGCCGAGCGAGGCGCCTTCCGCTGTGCGTTTGACGCCGTAGAGCGGGTCTCCCGGGAGCGCGTCACGGCTGAGCAGCACACTCATACCGGCGAGCGACATCAGCAGGCAGAGCACGGCGGCCGCCGCTACTGCTAACCGTGCGCGCGCTCCCACGCGTCTTACCGACGAGAGGACCAGCGGCTTCTCGGGTGGCGGTGCGGTGAGGATGCGCTGTTTCATGCGCGCGCGAGTCTCGGCGTCGGGGCCGACGTCCATGGCCCTGAGCATCTCGACGATCGCCAGGTCGTCAGCGAAGTCCTCGCCACCGACCGGCTGCGGACCGCCTTCCACCGCACGGGCGAATCGCTCGTGCTCCGTGTGCCGCCACCGCGGTGTGCTTCCCTTACCGTCCATCTCAGCCCGAGTAACGAAGTTGATCTGCTTTGGGTTACGCGTTTGTCGTCGTGATCACCGCAACCAGGACGGAAGAATCTGCGCGAGCCGCCGAACGGCCCTGTGTTGCAGGGCCTTCACGGCGCCCTCGTTGCGGTCCATGAGCTGGGCGACCTCGGAGACCGACTTGCCCTCGATGAACCTCAGCACGATGCACTCCCGCTGGTCGTCCCCCAACTGGGAAACGCACCGGAGCAGCTCCGCGTTGGTCGCCTCGGTCATCACTTCCTGCTCGGGACCGCTGGTCTCCTCGCGGTTGTCCTGGAGCTCCGCCGTCGTGACCTCGAGCCGGTAGCGACTCGACTTCACGTGGTCGAACACGATGTTGCGGGCGATCGTGACGAACCACGCGCCCACGTCCCTGCCCTGGTAGCTGACCGAACCGATGCTCCGCAGCGCGCGCAAGAACGTCTCACTGGTCACGTCCTCCGCGAACGCGCGATCGCCGCCCACCCGGAAAAGGACATAGCGGAAGACCATGTCGACGTACTTGTCGTAGAGCACGCCGAACGCCTCGGTGTCACCCTCCTGGGCGGCCTTGACGAGCTGCCACGGCTCGTCGGCGGTGTCGTCGTGCTGACCTCCCGTCATGGTCCGGGTGGTCCTGATCGTGTTCGGTCGTGCCCGCGCGGTCATCGGCTGGCGGCACCTCCACAGAGTCGCCGTGGCGGCAGCATACGTGTTGTTACTCCGTAGTAGGTAGCTGGCGGGGTTGCGAAGTGGAGACGTACGAACCACGGCTTCATGACGCTCGTCACGCGTGGAAGACTGCTCGAAGCGTTCAGTTGTTCATGAGGAGGCCATGTTGACTTCCGCTCGCAATGTCGCAGATCTCGTCCGTGCTTCGGCACAGCGGGGGCCGAGCCACGTCGCACTCGTCGACGTCGCGAGCGGTGTGAGCCTCACCTGGGAAACCATCGACGGTGCGGTCGATGCTTTCGCCCGCCGTTTGGCCGATTCCGGTCTCGAACCGGGCGACCGAGTGGCGGTACGGCTGCCCACGTCGCCCGAGTTCGTCGTCGCGGTGTTCGGAATCTTCCGCGCGGGCGGCGTCGTGGTGCCCACCGGACCCGGCAACCCGTCGCGTGAGCTCCAGCGCATCCTCGCCGACTCCGGCGCCACGCTGCTGGTCGGCGACGGCGAGGGTTCCGACGCGCAGGTCGTGGACGTTCCGGACGTCAACGCCACCGCCGAGCCGTTCGAGGCCGTGCGCGGGGGTGAGGACCTGGCCGTGCTCGGCTACACCTCTGGCACGTCCGGGGTGCCGCGCGGCGCGATGCTGTCCCACCGCGCGCTGCTCGCGAACGTTGCCCAGTGTGCGTCGCTGCGGCCCGCGCCGGTGACGGCGGGAGACCGGGTGCTGCTCGCGCTGCCGCTGTTCCACGTCTACGGCCTTGGTCCGGGGTTGTTGCAGGTGGCAGGGGCCGGCGCGACCGCAGTGCTGCTGGAGCGGTTCGAGCCCTCCAACGCGCTGGACGTCATCGAGCAGCACCGCGTCACCACGATGGTCGGCGTGCCGCCCATGTACCGGGCGCTGCTGGCGAACCCGATCGAGGTGCTGCGCGAGAAGCTGGCCACGGTCCGACTCTTCACGTCCGGTGCCGCGCCGCTTCCGGCGGGGGTCATCAACGAGATGCGCACCGCCATCGGCATCCCCGTCTTCGAGGGCTACGGCCTCACCGAGACCGGCCCCGTGCTGACGTCGACGCTGGTGGGCGGCGTGCCGAAGCCAGGGTCTGTCGGTCAGGCACTGCCCGGCGTGGAGATCCGCCTCGTGGACACGGACGGGTCGGTGCTCGACATCGACGAGGACGAGCCCGGCACCGGGCTGGTGTCCGCCAAGGGCGACAACCTGTTCAGCGGCTACTGGCCGGACGGGGCTCATGGGCCGGACGCCTCCGGGTGGTTCCGGACAGGGGATGTCGGGTTCATCGACTCGGACGGCGACCTGCACCTGGTCGACCGCGCCGGCGACCTGATCATCGTGAACGGGTTCAACGTCTACCCGCACGAGGTCGAACAGGTCATCGGCGAGATGCCCGACGTCGTGGAAGCCGCGGCCGTGGGGGTGCCGGATGACAGGACCGGTGAGTCCGTGAAGGTCGTCGTGGTGCTGCGGGACGGGACTTCGGTGTCGGCTGAGGACGTCGTGGCGCACTGCTCGACCCGGCTGGCGAAGTTCAAGGTGCCGACGTCGGTGGAGTTCGCGCCGGCGTTGCCGCACTCGCCCACCGGCAAGCTGGCCCGCCGTGTGCTGCGGAAGCCGCTGGGGGCCTGATGACGCACCACGTGACGGTGATGAGCCGCGAGACGTGCCACTCGTGCCACGTCGCCGAGGCCGAGATCGAACGGATCTGCGGCGAGGTCGGCGCCACCTGGTCCGTCGAGGACGTGGACGCCGATCCGGAACTGCGGGCCGAGTACGGGGACCGGGTGCCGGTGTTCCTGGTCGACGGCGTCGAGCACGGCTACTGGAAGGTCGAGGAGGACCGCCTGCGGGCGGCCCTCGCCTGACCTTTCGGCACGTTTTGGCCCGGCAACGCATCCGATGTGACGGGCGTCTCCTCCATGTACTGACTCCAACGTCTCGGGGGAGACGACATGAGGAGACTCATCGGAACATTGCTGCTGGTGATCACGTTCGTGGCGGGCGGAACCGTCGCGGCGAGCGCGGCGCCGTTGCCCACCTGCAAGTCGGTCGACCTGGACATCTCGGTCGGCCGCACCGGGAGCGCGGCCGGGACGTTCTACCGGGAGATCAAGTTCACCATGCGCTCGTTGGGCGCGTGCGTGCTCAAGGGCTTTCCCGGGGTGTCCTACGTCGACAGGGCCGGTGCACAGGTGGGCAACGCGGCCTACCACGTTGGGCCGGCCGGCGACCTGATCACCTTGGCCTACGGCGCGTCGGTCTCGGCCGACGTCGGGTTCGCCAACTGGCAGAACTACGACCCGCAGGACTGCCGGCCGCAGCCCGTCTGGGGCGTCCGCGTGTACCCGCCGGACGAGTTCGTGCCGCTCTACATCGGGTTCATCGACGAGATCGGGTGTGCGGGGGCGGTGAACCAGCTCCACACCACGGCGGTCTACCCGAGTTAGGCGGTCAGGCCCAGCTCACGCCAGCCCTGTTCACCGGCTGGCGTGAGCGCCACCGCTCGGGTGGTGCCGATGCGCTTGGTCCAGCCGCGTTCGAAGAAGACCTGGCAGAGGTGCGCACCGGCCGCGCCCGCGAGGTGCGGGACTCGTTCGGTCCAGTCCAGGCAGGCCCGGCTGACCTGGCGTTTCGATGGCTCGAAGCCCAGTTCCTCCAGCCAGACCAGGCCTGGTGGGGTGATCGCCAACTCGTCGGTCACCACGCCCAGGTCCAGCAGGCCGGTCTTCAGCGCGATGCCCAGCTTTCCGGCCAGGTGGTCGTAGCAGGTGCGGCCGCGAGCCATGGCTTCCGAGGCTGACGTGGCCCTGAGGCCGCGCGGCTTCGGGTCCGGTCCCGCGAACGCCGTCATGGTTTCGAGCAGTTCGGCCACGTGCGGGCCTGCGAGAGAGACGTAGCGGTGACGGCCCTGGCGGTGCTCGACGAGCAGACCGCCCTCGATCAGGCGGGTCAGGTGCTCGCTGGCCGTTGACGGGGCGACGCGGGCGTGGGTGGCCAGTTCGGTGGCGGTCCACGCTCTGCCGTCCAGCAGGGCCCCGCAGAACGCCGCTCGCGTCTTGTCCGCCAGCAGTGCGGCTACCTGGGCCAGTGCCTCCATGCCGACCATTCTGCGGGCCGGACGCTTCGGCCCGCGCCGAAACGTCGGCGCCCTAGCGTCGACGCCATGACCGAAGAGCTGCTGAGCCTTCCCGTGCCGAGCGTCCCCGCCGCTGACCGCGGAGTGGCGTGGCTGCGCGCGAACGTCGTCCGTTTCAGCAACGGCAGTGAGCACGAACGCAGGCGCGCGCTCACGACCAAGCTCATCGAGAACGTCCACGCGACGACTCTCGACGAACTGGCGAACGGGCTGGGGTTGCCCGGGGCGCTCGAGGACATCGCGTTGATCGCGCCGAGCTACCAGCCGCACGAGGCCATCACGGCCGAGGCGGACGCGGCCACCGAACGCCTCGCGGGCAGCCACGACGAGGAGACGGCCGCGCGGATCGGGCTCCTGGTGCAGGCCTGGGCAGCCACGAACGCACTCGCCGAGCACCTCCGCGCCGGGAACCCAGGGCCGCCCGTTCCGATCACGCGCAGGATCGCCGAGGGCGGCGTGATCGAGGTGAGTCTCGAAGGGCATCCGTTCGGGCACGGGGCACATGCCTGTCCTGGACGGGCACTGGCGACGAAGATCGCCAAGAACATGGCGTTCCTGGCCATGCACCACCAGGACGAACCGCTGGTGCTACCGAACGCGTGGGACTACACCTCCGCCGCCGCCCTGCACGCGGCGGGCTTCCGGGCCATCGGTACCACCAGCCTCGGAGTCGCGGCCGCGCACGGCATTCCGGACGGCATGGGGCTGGCCGGACAGCAAGCGGTCGCACTCGCTGCGCTCCTGAAGGACCTGCCCTGCCCGGTCAGCGTCGACCTGGAGTCCGGGTTCGGGATGGACGCCGCCGAACTCGTCGCGGGGCTGGACGCGGCCGGCGTGAACCTCGAGGACGGGCGCCCCCACGGCCTCGCTTCGGTGCAGGACCAGGCCGCGCTCATCAGCAAGGTGAAGGAACGCGCGCCGGGCGTCTTCCTCAACGCCCGCATCGACACCCACTGGCAAGGCGTCGCCCTGGCCGAGACCGAGGCACGCGCCAGGGCCTACGTGGACGCGGGCGCCGACGGGATCTTCGTGCCCGGCCTGACCGAGCCGCGTGACATCGAGAAGCTCGCGACCCTGGCGCCGCTCAACGTGCTCGCCCAGCAGCGCACGCCGAAGGAGCTCGGGAACCTGGGCGTCAGGAGGATCAGCACCGGGTCGCTGCTGTTCCGCGCCGCGCTCCAGCACACCGTCGCGACCGCGAGGGCCGTTCGCGACGGTGGTGTGCCGGAGGCGTTCAGCTATGCCGAGGTGCAGGCCCTGGTCAGCCCAGGAACACGTTCCGACGCTGGGTGAGCAGCCGGTA
Source organism: Lentzea aerocolonigenes (assembly GCF_000955955.1). Lineage (GTDB taxonomy): Bacteria > Actinomycetota > Actinomycetes > Mycobacteriales > Pseudonocardiaceae > Lentzea > Lentzea aerocolonigenes_A. Next base: position 31,297 of record NZ_JYJG01000007.1, on the reverse strand, counting down.
GAGGGTCTGCTGGATCGTCTCGCGGACCTGGTCGGTGAGGTTGAAGACCAGCATCGGGTCGTCGGCCGCGTTCTCGCCGAACACGTCCGTGCGGATCGGCTCGCCGAACTCGATGTACCACTTCGACGGCAGCGGGATCGCGCCCAGCGGACCCAGCAGCGGGAAGAACGGCGTCACCGGGAAGTACGGGAAGCCGAACAACCGCGCGAGAGCCTTGATGTCGCCGATCATCGGGTAGATCTCCTCGGCGCCCACGATCGAGCACGGGATGATCGGCGTGCCGGTCTTCAGCGCCGCCGCCACGAAGCCGCCGCGGCCGAAGCGCTGCAGCTTGTAGCGGTCCTTGAACGGCTTGCCGATGCCCTTGAAACCCTCCGGCCACACGCCGACGAGCTCACCGGACGACAACAGGCGCTCGGCGTCCGGGTTGCAGGCCAGGGTCTGACCGGACTTGCGGGCCAGCGCACCCAGCAACGGGGTTCGGAACACCAGATCCGCGCCCAGCATGCGCATGTGGCGCTGCGCCGGGTGCTCGGCCGCGATGCCGTAGGACGTCATCAGGGCGTCGAGCGGCAACGTGCCGGAGTGGTTCGCCACGATCAGCGCGCCGCCGGCCGTCGGGATGTTGGACAGCCCGATCGTCTCGACCCGGAACCACTTCTCGTAGAGCGGCTTGAGCGGGGGCATCAAGACGTTCTCGGTGAGGTCGCGGTCGAAACCGAACTCGTCGATCTGGTAGTCGCCCGCGATCCGCCTGCGCGCGAACGACAGGAGATCGGCCAGCCTGCGTTCCCAGTCCGGTGTCTCGGACTGCTGCTGCGCGGGCTCGGGGACCACCTCGACGTGGCGCGATCTGCGCGCGGCGTCGCGCTCTGGGTCGTGCAGCGGGATAACGCGTGCTCCTGCCACTGCGTTCATCTCCTCAAAGGCAAAGATCAGCGGAAACGAGCGGCTGCGTCGAGGATTCCCCGTTCCGCAGATGCAATCGTCTCCGGGTCGATGAACGGCTTCAGGCCTCGGCCGCTCACGTAGTCGTCGAACGCCTGCTGGGTGGTCCACCGCGGCGTGAACCCGAACTCCTTGCGCAGCAGGGTGGTGTCGACCACACGCCCCCAGTTGAGGAACCTCATCTGGTCTGGCGAGAAGTCGACGAGCCGGGCGCTCCGGAAGAAGCCGCCGACCGTGGGCACGGCCGCGCTGGGCACCGGCAGGTTCAGCCTGCCCGCCCGGCGGATGGCCTGCGACAGCAGCAGCACGCCGTCACCGCCCACGTTGAACACACCGGGCAGGTCGTGCAGCGTCGCGCGTTCGAGGACAGCGAGGGCGTCCTCGGAGTGCAGCAGCTGTACGCGAGCGTCGTAACCCAGCACCGTGGGTACCACCGGGAGCGCGAAGTAACGCGTCAGCACCGTGTCGATGCGCGGCCCGATGAAGTTCGTGAAGCGCAGCGTGGTGACGTTCACGTCCGGCCTGCGGCGGCCGAACCCGCGCACGTACCCCTCGACCTCGACGGCGTCCTTGGCGTAACCGGACGACGGCAGATCCTTCGGGCCCATGTCCTCGGTGAACACCGCAGGGTCGCGGCTGCTGGACCCGTAGACGGCGCTGGTGGACTTCACGACGAGCTTCTGCACCTTGGGCGACTTCTGGCACGCGGCCAGCAGCTGCATGGTGCCGATGACGTTCATCTCCTTCATCACCGTGCGGCCGGTGGGCCCGGCCGGGCTGGCGGTGACCGAGGCGTGGACGACCGTGTCCACGTTCGCGGTGGAGATGACCTTGCTGATCAGCGGGTTGCGGATGTCCGCCCGGACGAACTCCGCCCTGCCCATCCTGCGCAGGAGATCACGTGGCGGCGGCTCGGTGTCCACACCGAGCACGCGCTCGATGTCCGGGTTGGCGGCGAACCGCGCGGCGAGATGGCCGCCGAGGAAGCGGCTGACTCCGGTGACGAGGACGACCTTGGGCGTCATGCGACTCCAAGCAGAAGGGCGTTGCGATTGGTCGATGCTACAGACCAGATGTGAAACCGGAGGGGGCCGGAACGCCGTCTTGACGCAGGTCACGCAGGCTTTACCGGCTAATCACCCGATCGGCGGCGACCGTTCCCGTGTTTCCCACCGCTCGTCTCACTGGGTGATATTCGTGCCGACGCAAGCACCCGGAAAACGCAACCGCCGCTGGTCCCCCTGAGGGAACCAGCGGCGGTGAGAGCGCATGCGGGGCTTACTTGCCGCGCTTCCTGCGCTGAACCCTGGTCTTGCGCAGCAGCTTGCGGTGCTTCTTCTTCGACATGCGCTTGCGGCGCTTCTTGATGACCGAGCCCATGCGGGATCCTTAGCTCTAGACGTTGCTTTGACTGGCGCGCCCCAGCCTTGGCCGTGTCAAGCACGGCGCGCCGGTAAGCACGATCGGCCTACCAGTCTACCCGCTGGGGTTCGCCAGTCTTCAGCCGCCGTCAGCCAGCGTCGAAGTACGCGTTCTCGAGGTAGGCGTGGACCGCCTTCTCGGGCACCCGGAACGACTTGCCGACCCGCACGGCGGGCAGCTCACCGGAGTGCACCAAGCGGTACACGGTCATCTTCGAGACCCGCATCATCGAGGCCACTTCAGCCACGGTCAGGAACTGGACCTGAGCGAGACCTGTTCGTTCGTTCTCCTTCGCAGGCATGTATCACCGCATCCTTCGACACGTGTCGTGCCGTCGGTCTTCCCCACCGACGGTTCGACACGCACGTGCTCTCTTGAGAGTAGCGGGACTGGTGTGACTCCTGCGACGTCCAAGCGAGGTGAGCTTCTGTCAGTCTTCGTGCTGACGGCCCAGCTCGACCGAGCGATCGCGCGCCGATTCGATGGCGGCCAGCAGGGCAGCGCGGACGCCGTGCTTCTCCAGCTCCCGGATCGCCATGATGGTCGTTCCCGCAGGTGAGGTGACTGCCTCCCGCAGGATGACCGGGTGCGACGAGCCCTCGTTGAGCATCGTCGCGGCGCCCACCGCGGACTGGATGATCAACGTGGAGGCCAGGTCGCGCGGGATGCCGAGCAGGATGCCCGCGTCGATCATCGCCTCGACCAGGAAGAAGAAGTAGGCAGGACCCGAGCCGGACAGGGCCGTCACCGCGTCCTGCTGCGACTCCGGCACGACTGCGACCTTGCCCACGGTCGAGAGGAGCTCCTCGACGACCTTGAGATGCTCGGGCGTGGCGTTGGAGCCGCCGGAGACCGCGCTCATGGCCTCGCCGACGACCATCGGCGTGTTCGGCATGACCCGCACGACCGGCGTACCGGCGGGCAGCCTGCGCTCGTACAACGACGTCGGCAGCCCCGCGCACAGCGAGACGATCAGCGTGCCGGCGCGCAGCACCGGCCTGAGCTCGGTGAGCAACGGCTCGATGTCCTGCGGCTTGACCGCGACGATCAGCACGTCGGCCTTCTCGGCCGCGCCGGCGACCGTCACGGCCTCGAACCCGTACTGCTCGGTGAGCGAGCGCGCACGGGCCTCGTGCTTCTCCGTGAACATCAGATCGGCGGCCGACCGGCCACCCTGCAGAAGCCCGGACAGCAGCGCCTCACCGATCTTGCCCGCGCCGAGCACCGCGATCTTCGTCATCGGTCAAGTCTCACACAGCAGGCGTCAGTGCCAACTGCCGTGCCTGGCACACCAGCCGGCCCGCCGAGTCGATGACCGTGGCGTCCTCGTCGAACCACTGCCCGTGCACCGCCTGGCAGGTCACGTGGATGCGCAGCCAGCCCGGCGCCGGCCGTGCGCGCAGCAACGCCGTCAGCTGCACCGTCGGCGACCACCCGAAGCGGCCGAGGTTGAACGTCACCGGCATCGACAGGTCGCCCGCGAGCAGCGCGAAGTACGGGTCCGGCTGCTCGTCGATCGGCCGTGCCCACAGCTTCAGCGTGAGCGGACCGTCCGTGCGCCGGTCGAGGAAGCTCGCTGACTCCCGGTCCACCCGCAGGTCGCACAGGCTGCCGACCTTGTAGATGCCACCGGTCGGGAACGTCGCCAGCTCCACCGAGCCGGGCGGCGGCGTGGCGGGGATCGGCGGCAGGTTCACGTAGTCGGCGCGGTGCTCGGGGATCCGTCCCGTGGTCACCGAGGCCTCGACGCACACCTGGCCGCGTTGTTCCAGGGTCACCGCGACGACCGTGGCCGTCCGCCCCGCTTTGCGAATGTCGGTCCTGACCAGCACCGGCCCGACCTCGGGCGCGCGGAGGAACTGCGCGGAGACCGCGAGCGGATCGCCGTCCGCGACCTGGGAGGCCGCGCGCGTCATCACCGCGAGGAGGAAGCCGCCGTGGGGTTTCGGGCCGACGGTCCACTCGGCGGGCAGGGACGCCGTGAACGTTCCGTCACCGAGCGACCGGACCGCGCTGGACTTGGTGAAGGTCATGAGCGGCTGGCCAGCGACCGCAAGAAGAAAGTCACGTTGGCAGGCCGTTCTGCTAGTCGCCGCATGAGATATCCGTACCACTGCTCGCCGTAGGGGACATAAACCCGAGTGCCCAGACGCCGCTGCTCCTCGGGCCGGATGCCGTAGAGCATCTGGTACTCGAAGTCAGTTTTGTCATACCAGCGCGCCCGCTCGCCGATGATCTCGATCAGCCGCGGGTCGTGCGTGGCGAACATCGGATAACCCTCTCCAGCGAGGAGAACGTTGAGGCACCGCACGTAGTTCAGATCGACCTCGTGGGGGTCCTGGATCGCCACCTCCGGCGGCTCCGCGTAGGCCCCCTTGACCAGCCGCACCCTGCTGCCGGGCCCCGCGAGCTGCTTGCAGTCGTCGAGCGTCCGGTGCAGGTACGTCTGCAGCACCGCGCCCACCCACGGCCAGCTGCGCCGCAGCTCGTGCAGCACCCGCAGCGTCGAATCCGTGGTGGTGTGGTCCTCCATGTCGAGCGTCACAGTCGTCCCGCACTGCTCGGCCGCGGCACAGATCCGGCTGGCATTCGTCAGGGCGAGCGACTCGTCGAGCGACTGTCCAACTGCGGACAACTTGACGCTGACTTCGGCATCGTTGGACAGCCCAGCGGCGTGCAGCGCGTCGAGCAGCTCCAGGTACGCCTGGACGGTCTTCTCGGCCTGCGCCTTGTCTTTGGTGTCCTCGCCCAGGTAGTCGAGCGTCACCGGCAGGCCGAGGCCCCGCACCACCTCGACGGCGTCGGCCGTGGTCTCGCCCGCGACGAATCTTTTGACCACATCTCGGCTGATGGGCGCGTTGGCGACGAGGTGGCGGACAGTCTCGTTGCGAGACGCGGCCATGATCAACGCTCGCAGCGGGTTCACACCACGAACCCTAACCCGGACTCACCGCGGCAGTGCCGAACGACCCTTGCCGGAACCGCCCTCGGTCGGCCAGTCCAGGTGCAGCCGCGCGAACAGCAACGACTCGGCCAGCATCTCCCTGCGCGCCGCCGGAGTCGCCGCCCGCCGGGTGTTCACCTCGAGCACGACCTGCCCGTCGAACCCGCCGCGCGCCAGCATCTCGCACAGCTCCGCGCACGGCTGCGTCCCGCGTCCCGGCACCATGTGCTCGTCCTTCGGCGCACCGGACCCGTCGGCGAGGTGGATGTGCCGCAGTCCGTCGCCCATCCGCTTCGCCAGCTCCAGCGCGTCCATGTGCGCGGCGGCCGAGTGCGACAGGTCCAGGGTGTAGTTGCGGTGTCCCACGTCGGTCGGGTCGACGGACGGTTTGAACGCCGTCATCTCCACCGAACGCCCACGCCCCAACGGCCGGCGCACGGGGAACATATTCTCGACCGCGATCGCGATCCCGCTCTCGTCCTCCAGGGACGACACGAGCTCGGCGAACCCGTCCGCGTACTTGCGCTGCCACCGGAACGGCGGGTGCAGCACGACTGTCGGCGCGCCCAGGTCCTGCGCGGCCTTCACGGACTTGCGCAGGCGCTCGGCCGGGTCCGGCGACCAGACCCGTTGCGAGATCAGCAGGCAGGGCGCGTGCACGGCGAGCACCGGCATGCCCCATCGGGACGACAGGCGGTCGACCGCGCGGATGTCCTGCGACACCGGGTCGGCCCACACCATCAGCTCGACGCCGTCGTAGCCCAGTTCGGACGCGATCTCGAACGCCGCTCCGGCGGGCTGCGGGTAGACCGACGCCGTGGAAAGCCCGACCGGGATGCGGGCGGTCAACTCTTCACCAGCAGCATCGCCGCTGGTGAGACGGTCACGATGAGGCCCACGAGCACGGCCAGGACGGTGGTTTGGAGGTCGTCCGCTCGGCGGATCTTGCGAACCAGCAACACCAGACCCACGGTAACCGCAAGCGCCACGACGAGTGCGGCCGCGGGTGCGGAGCGCCACAGGAAGTTGAAGGCGAGCCACAGGGCAGCGCCGCCGAGCACGCCGACGGCGAGCTGGCCGATCATGATCAGCCATTCCTTGCCGGGCGAGCGGTCCGGCTCCTCCTCCGGCTCTTCCGAGACCTCGTCGGCGTCGTCGAGACCGGCCGGACCCTCGTCCTCGTCCTCTTCGTCGTCCGAGAGGTAGTCGTCCTCGGCGCGGTAGACGGCGTACTCCTGCGAGTCGTCGTCGTCCACGTACGGGCCTGCGTGGGCCGCGGTCGACTCCATCGGCGGCATGGACAGGTCCGTCTTGACGTCCATCTCGTCATCGGCGAACCAGGCGTCGGGCTGGTTGCCCGGCAACGGCTCCGGCAGCTTCGGCGGGGCGGGCGGCACGATCAGCACGGACTCGGTCTCGAGTGCGGCGATCTGGTCCACCGGCGCCTTGGCCGGGATGCGCGGCAGCTGCTCCGTCATCGCCTCACGCGGCGGCGGGCCCTGCGGACCCGGCTTGTGGACCGGCGCCGGCATCTGCACCGACGGCGGCACCGGCTTGGGCGGCCGGGTGATGTTCGTGCGCGACGGGGGCGCCGGCGGAGCACCGGCGTCCAGGCGCGAGCTCACGTCGGGGCGCGGCATGTCCGAGCGCGACGGCGCCTCGGGACGGGCGGCCTCCGGACGGGGCAGGTCGGCACGCGACGGCTGGTCGCGAACCTGCGGAACCTGCCGGGTCTGCTCGGCGGCGGCCTGGGGTGGTGCGACGGGTGCCGCGGGAGGACCAGGTCTGCGCACCTGCGGCGGCTGGGCGGGCGGCACCACCGGTTTCGGCTGGTAGGCGGTGCGCTCGGCAGCGGGAGGCTGCGCGGCGGGAGGCTTCGCGACCGGAGGAGCCGGAGGTTCGGGAGCCGCTCGACGGCCGGTCGGTGCCTGGTCGTCGTCGCGGATCGCCATCAGCCGGCCGCTGTCGGACAGCACCCGCTCGATGATCGTCTGGGGCGCGGTCTCCGGCTGCTGGACGTCGTCCTCGTCGTCAGCCGCCCGGCGGCGTCGCCGACGTGGCGCACTCTCTGCGCTGCCCCCGTACTGGGCGAGCAGCTCAGCGACAGTGCGCTGCGTCTGGTCCGATCCGCTCTCTCGACTCATCAACTCCACCGTGCCCCGGTCTGACCGTGACGTCCAGTATCGCTCGGGTCTGTTCCATCAGTGTGGTCCAGCCGCCGAAGGATGACACCCTCCCGGAGTGCCCAGGGGCAAATCTCCAGCTGCGTGAGTGACAGGGCTCGCATCGTGGCCTCCGCGACCAACGCACCCGCGACGAGCTGATGCGCGCGAGACGTGCTCACACCTTCCAGCTCGGCCAGGTCGTGGGCCGACATCCGGGAAATGAACGCGATCAGCTGCCGCAGGCCCGCGTCGGTGAGTACGCGGCGTGCCCTGGGCCCGGCAGACGATGGCGCGGCCCCGGTGAGCCGCGCCAGTGTTCGGAAGGTTTTTGAGGTCGCAACCACCCGATCGGGTTCACCCGCGCGTTTCAGCTTCCGCGCGACGGGCGCGAGCTGCTCGGCGAGCCATTCGGTGGTCTCGCGGACCTCCGAGCGCCGGGGCGGGTCCTTCTTGAACCGGGTTCGCGTCAACCGGCCCGCACCCAGAGGCACGGAGAAGGCCAGATCGGGGTTCTCGTCACGACCGACGGCGAGCTCCAGCGAGCCGCCGCCGATGTCCAGGCTGAGCAGCTTGCCCGCGGACCAGCCGTACCAGCGGCGGACCGCGAGGAAGGTGTACTTCGCCTCGTCCTCTCCGGACAGGACCTTGAGCTCGACCCCGGTCTCGGTGCGCACCCGGTCGAGCACCTCCGAGGAGTTGCCCGCCTCGCGCACCGCCGAGGTCGCGAACGCCATCAGGTCCTCGCAACCGGACCGCTTGGCCGACGCCTTCGCGGCGGCCACGGCTCGAACCAGCTGGTCAGCACCTGCCTTGGAGAGCTGCCCCTTCTCGTCCAGCTGCTCTGCCAGACGCAGGATCGTCTTCTCGGACGTCATCGGAATCGGGTGGGCACCACGATGCGCGTCCACCACCAAGAGGTGGACGGTGTTGGAACCCACGTCGAGAACGCCCAGGCGCACGCCGGAAACGGTACCTGGTCGTGTCCGTCAGGACTCGAACTTGTAACCGAGACCCCTCACGGTCACCAGGTGCCGCGGAGCCGACGGGTCCGGTTCGATCTTCGAGCGCAGCCGCTTGACGTGCACGTCCAGCGTCTTCGTGTCACCGACGTAGTCCGCGCCCCACACCCGGTCGATCAGCTGACCGCGGGTGAGCACCCGGCCGACGTTGCGCAGCAGGTACTCGAGGAGGTCGAACTCCTTGAGCGGCAGGCTGATGTCCTGACCTGCGACGGTGACGACGTGGCGTTCCACGTCCATCCGCACCGGACCGGCCTCGAGGATCTGCGGGAGCAGGTCCTCGGACTCGCCGCCGCGGCGCAGCACCGCGCGGATGCGGGCGATGAGCTCACGGGCCGAGTACGGCTTGGTGACGTAGTCGTCGGCGCCGAGTTCGAGGCCCACGACCTTGTCGATCTCGCTGTCGCGCGCCGTCACCATGATCACGGGGACGGCGGAGCGCTGCCGCAGCTGCTTGCAGACGTCCGTGCCGCTCATGCCGGGGAGCATGAGGTCGAGCAGCACGATGTCGGCGCCGTTGCGGTCGAACTCCTCCAGCGCCTCCTGGCCGGTGGCCGCGAGCGCCGCGGTGAACCCCTCCTTGCGCAGCAGGAAGGCGAGCGGATCGGCGAAGGACTCCTCGTCCTCCACGATGAGCACCCTGGTCACAGCTCTCCTCCTGAGTCACCCGCACCAGTCGGCACGAGAGTCGGGTTGGGCTCGGTCGCCGCGGCCGGCAGCCGCAGCGTGAAGGTGGAACCCGTTCCTGGCAGGCTCCACAGCTTCACCTCGCCGCCGTGGTTGGCGGCGACGTGCTTGACGATCGCGAGCCCGAGACCGGTGCCTCCGGTCGCGCGCGATCGAGCCTTGTCCACGCGGTAGAACCGCTCGAAAACCCGGCCCTGCTGGTCTTCGGCGATGCCGATGCCGCGGTCGGTGACGGCGATCTCGACGTGCCCGTCCACCAGGCGGCGGCTCACGCTCACCGGACTGCCGGGCGGCGAGTACGCCACAGCGTTGTCCAGGAGGTTCGTCAGCGCCGTGACCAGCAACGACCGGTCACCTGGCACGACGAAGCCGCTCGGCTCGTCGGTGGTGATCGAGATGTTGACCGACTCGGCGGCGAGCTTGGACCGCGACAGCGCCTCGTTGATCACGACGTCGATCTCGGTGTCGGACAGCTCTGGCAGCTTCTCCGCGCCCTGCAGACGGGACAGCGCGATCAGCTCGGTGACGAGCACGCCGAGGCGGGTCGCCTCCTGCATGATCTTCGCGCTGAACCGCCGGACCTCGTCCTGGTCGTCGCTCGCGTCCAGCACGGCCTCCGCGAGCAGTGCGAGGGCGCCGACCGGGGTCTTGAGCTCGTGGCTGACGTTGGCCACGAAGTCGCGGCGCGTCTTCTCCAGCCGCACGGCCTCGGACTCGTCGCTCGCGTCCACGACCGTGAAGCCCTCGGTGAGCAACCGGACTTCGGCGTGCACCGCGGCGGGCTGGCGGCCCTTGGTGCCCTCCGGCGGCGAGACGTCGACGTAGACGACCTCGTTGCTGTTGCGGACGGCCTCCGCGGCCTTGCGCGCGCGGTCGTCGACGCGGTTGTTGCGGACGACCCCGAGCTCTTCTGCTCTCGGGTTGTGCAGCACGACGTCACCGAAGTGGTTCAGCACCACGATGCCGTCGTGGGAGTCCTGGACGATCCGCTGCATGAGGTCCGCGACCGTCAGCCCCTCGGGGGCCTTCGGGCGGCGGGGAGCGGTGAACCTGCCAACGAAGAAAGCGGCGATCACGCCGATGAGCGCGAGGCCGATCGACACAGCGAGGTAACCCGTTGTGGTCACGGGCGAATGGTAAGCATCTCTCCGGTGTCCTGGCCTAGTACGTGAGCGTGAACCGTGACGCCCGCGACACCTGAGTGGACGGTTGTTCCCGCCCTGGTCAGACCCTGTTCACCCAACCGTGATGCTTCTATTGCACGCGGGGGCCTTTCGTTTGCTTCAGCCAAACGAAAGGCCCCCGCGTGACGTTCAGCGACCCTGGTTCGCGACGGCCGCGATGGCGTCCTTGGCGGCGTCCGGGTCGAGGTATTCGCCGCCCGGCTTGAGCGGCTTGAGGTCCTCGTCGAGGTCGTAGCGCAGCGGGATGCCGGTGGGGATGTTCAGGCCCGCGATGGCCTCGTCCGAGATGCCGTCGAGGTGCTTCACGAGCGCGCGCAGCGAGTTGCCGTGCGCGGCCACGAGCACGGTCTTGCCGGTGCGCAGGTCCGGCACGATCGCCTCGTCCCAGTACGGGAGCATGCGCTTCACGACGTCGAGCAGGCACTCGGTCAGCGGCAGGTCGGGGCCGAGGTCCGCGTAGCGCGGGTCGGTGTCCTGGGAGTACTCGCTGCCGGGCTCGATGGGCGGCGGCGGGGTGTCGTAGGACCGGCGCCAGAGCATGAACTGCTCCTCGCCGAACTCCTCCAGCGTCTGCTTCTTGTTCTTGCCCTGCAACGCGCCGTAGTGACGCTCGTTGAGGCGCCAGTCGCGGCGGACCGGGATCCAGTGCCGGTCGGCGGCGTCGAGCGCCAGGTTGGCAGTCATGATCGCCCGGCGCATCAGGCTGGTGTGCAGGATCTCCGGCAGCACACCGGCTTCGCGCAGCAGCTGGCCGCCGCGGCGGGCCTCCCGCTCGCCCTTCTCCGACAGGGGAACGTCCACCCATCCGGTGAACAGGTTCTCCGCGTTCCACGTGCTCTCGCCGTGGCGGAGCAGCACCAAGGTTCCGACAGACATGGCAGCTAGCCTGCCATGCCGACCCTCCTGCCGTACCCCGGCCGGTCACCGTGATCCACGCCATGTTCCTGGTCGGCGCAGACGTGGATCTCCATGCCGTCCGGGTCGTTGAGGACAAGCAGCCAGCCGATGCTGCGGTCGAGGTCGGTCACCCGAGGGCGAGCAGGCCATGCGCGCCAACTGCCTGACGCTCGCGGAGGCACTGGTTGGAACGAGCGAGGTGCGTGAGGAGCTCGACGCCGACCGTGTGGCGGACGTGCTAACGACCACGCTCTCGCCGCACGTGTTGCAGATGATCGGCTGGCCAGCCGATCGCTGTCGCGACTGGCTGGCCAGCACACTCCGAGCTTCGCTGCTCAGGCCTGTTCGCGTGCCCTGAGGTCCTTCCGGAGGATCTTGCCGGCGGCCGACTTCGGGATCGCCTCGATGAACTCCACCACGCGGACCTTCTTGTGCGGCGCCACGTGCGCGGCCACGAACGCCATCACCGCGTCGGCGTCCAGGGACGAGTCGGCCTGCCGCACCACGAACGCCTTCGGGACCTCCTCGCCGTCCGCGTCGCGCACGCCGATGACCGCCGCGTCGGCGATCTCGGCGTGGGTCAGCAGCACGGCTTCGAGCTCGGCCGGCGGGACCTGGTAGCCCTTGTACTTGATCAGTTCCTTGACGCGGTCGACGATCGAGACGACGCCGTCGGCGTCGATGACCGCCACGTCGCCGGTGTGCAGCCAGCCGTCGTCGTCGATGGTGGCGGCGGTGGCCTCGGCGTTGTTCAGGTAGCCCTTCATGATGTTCGGGCCCTTGCACCAGAGCTCGCCGCGCTCGCCCACGCCGACGTCCTCGCCCGTGGCGGGGTCGACCAGGCGGCACTCCAGGTTGGGGATGATCACGCCGACGGTGCCGATCGAGATGTCCTCGCGGCCGTCCGGGATGGCGTGGCTGACCGGCGACATCTCGGTCATGCCGTAGCCCTGCGCGATCTTGCAGCCGATGCGCTTCTTCACGGCGTCGGCCAGGTCCTCGTCCAGCGGCGCCGCGCCGGAGAAGAGCATCTTCATCGCGGACAGGTCGTACTTGTCGACGATCGGGTGCTTGGCCAACGCGACGGCGACCGGCGGCGCGATGTAGACGCGGTCGGTCTTGTGCTCGGCGATCACGCGGAGGAACTCGGGCAGCTCGAACTTCGGCAGCGTCACGACCACACCGCCGATGTACAGGCCGTTGTTCATCAGGACCTGCATGCCGTAAATGTGGAAGAACGGCAGAACCGCAAGAATTCGCGTGTGCGGACCCACATCCGAAAGAATTGGGCCGCATTGCACGAGATTCGCGACGAGGTTGCGGTGCGTCAGCATCACACCCTTGGGCAGCGCGGTCGTGCCGGACGAGTACGGCAGCACGGCGATGTCCTCGGCCGGATTGATCGACACCTCCGGCACCGGGTGGTCGTTCGCCAGCAGCTCGCCCAGCGACGGGTAACCCTCGGCGCCGTCCAGCACGACGACGTCCGTGACGCCGGCCTTCGCGGCGCCCGGGGCGGCGTTCGGCAGCAGCACGGACACCGTGAACAGCATCTTCGCGCCCGCGTCGTGCAACTGGTGCGCGACCTCGTCGGGCGTGTAGAGCGCGTTGATCGTGGTCGCCGTGGCGCCCGCGCGCAGGATGCCGTGGAAGACAACGGCGTAGTACGGCGTGTTCGGGCTGAGGATGCCGACCACGTCGCCCTTGCCGATGCCGCGCGCCGCGAGTGCGGCGGCCATGCGGTCGATGGCCCCGGCGAGCTGCCCGTACGTGAGCGACGCGCCGGACATGCCGTCGATCAGCGCAACCCGGTCCGCACGGTCGGCGATGTCGCCGAACAACAGCTGGTGCAGCGACACGTCAGGGATCTCGACGTCGGGGAACGGACTGCGAAAGACCATGCGGCGACCTCATTCACTCGCTGTACACCCAGCCTGTGGGCTCATCGTGAGCCAGCCCACTGAACAGGTCAAGGACCGCTCGATCGCTACAGATACGTTACTTAGCGCGCCTAAATACACTCGAATGGAGTAATACAAGCACTTGTGAACGCAATGATGTATCTGAGAAGTTGATACCGCCTCCGCGAGTCGGCTCCCACGCTTACTGGACGAGCGCGAGGCACCGAGCGCGGTTCGTCATCCCCCGTCGAATCGCGTGGCCCGCTTGGGATCCGCAGGCTCCCCCCGTCCACGGATCCACTGCAGCGGGGACCTTTGACGCGGGACGGCTCGATGCGACTCCCCCTCTCTCCCGAGCCGTTCCGCGCATCACAAAGGACCACTCTGAGTAGATCTTGATCAGGCTGCTTCGTTCGTTCGGGTGACACGCTTCCGGCGCCGCAGCACGTAGATCACTCCCGCCACGGGCAGCGCGAGCACCAGCAGGAACGGCAGCAGCGCGCCGATCACCACGGTGATCCCCCTGAGCACCTCGACGAGCGCGTCCCACCCGCCGAGGAACGCACCGGCGAATCCGGCCTTCTCCGGTTCCGGCGGAGCGATCGGAGTGGTGCTGACCTGCACCGTCAGTGTCGCCAGAGCCACCTTGCCCTTCAACGACTCCGCGCGTCGCTGCATCGACTCGAGCTCGGCCTGCCGCTTGGTCAGCTCGCTTTCGATCTGCGCGATCTCCGCCGTCGTCCCGGCACGGTCGAACAGCACCCGCAGCCGCTCCACGCTGGCCTTCTGCGTCGCGATGCGGGCCTCGGTGTCGACCAGCTGGTCGGTGACGTCCTCACTGCGCACCTCGCTGCGCGTCACCTTCCCGATGCGCTTGAGGTCCCCCACGATCCGATCCAGGTCGGCCGACGGCACGCGCACGGTCACCGACCCGCGCTGCTCGGTCGAGTTCTCCTGCCCCGCGAACCCGCCAACGGCCTGCGCCCGGTCCTTCACCTCGCCGATGGCCTTCAGCACGTTGTCGCTGACCAGGTCGACGGTGGCCGTGCGCACCAGCTGACGTTCCTGCTGCTGCACCGGCTGCACGGCCGCCGGTGCAGGTGCGTTCTCCTGCCCCGGCTTCTGTGGCGCGACGTTCTCCTTCGCCACCTGCGGCGTGGCGGCGTCGTACGCCGCCGACCCGCTCGATTCCTTCGAGTTGCTGCACCCAGCGGTCACCAGGGCCAGCAACGCGACTCCCACCCACAGCACTGGTCTGCCCATGCCGATCAGACGGCTCCGGGCAGACCAGGGGTTGCCGACGAGATCCGAACTAGTCCGAAACGAGATGTTGGAAGGCCTGCAGGTTCGCGAGCGACTCACCGCGCGACACCCGCCACGCCCACTCCCGCCGGATCGCGTCCGCGAACCCGATCTCCAGCAACGGGTTGAAGTCGCCGTCGGCCGCCTCCAGCACCTGGCCGAGCAAGCGGTCCAGCTCGTCCGCGGTCACGGCGTGCTTGCCGACCCGTCCGACCAGGTAGATGTCACCCTCGGCGTCGATCGTGTAGTGCACGCCGTAGAGCCGGGCGTTGCGCCGCAACAGGAACCGGTAGACGTCCTCGAACGACTGGTCGGGACGCCGGCACACGAACGCCTCGACGACCAGCGCGTGCGCCGTCTCCATCAGCCAGACGTTGGTCTGCAGCTTCTTGGTCCCCGGCAGCGTCACGAAGAACTTGCCGGGCTCACGACGGTCGTACTTCAGCTCACGTTCGTCCAAAAAGGACTTGATCACGCTGTCCAGACTCAAATGAAAACCTCCCGGCGGAACACCTCTGCCGCCTCTTGATACCCCGCCAGCAGGGCGTCAGTCGTGCGGTCCCACGAGAAGCGTCGCGCATGCCCCACGGCGTTGCTCGCCAGGTGCTCCCTCTGCGGCAGTGCCACTGAGCCGATCGCAGCAGCCCACGCGTCCGGTTCGTGCCCGTGCACAAGAACCCCGGACACCCCGTCGTTGACCGCCACCGGCAACCCGCCGACGGCTGCCGCGATCACCGGCGTTCCGCACGCCTGGGCCTCCAGCGCGACCAGCCCGAACGACTCGTTGTAGCTCGGCACCGCCACCAGGTCTGCGGCCCGGTAGACCTCGGCCAGTGTCGGTCCCGGCTGCGGCGGCAGGAACCGGACCACGTCCGTGATCCCCAGCTGCACGGCCAGTTCTTCGAGCGCTTTCGGGCGTTCGGTGCCGGATCCCGAGGGCCCGCCGACGATCAGCACGACCAGCTTCGAGCGCAGCCCCGGATCGCGCACCAGCATCTCGGCGGCCGCGCGCAGCAGCACATCAGGAGCCTTCAGCGGCTGGATCCGGCCGACGAACGCCAGCACGGTCGCGTCCTGCGGAATCCCGAACCACTGCCGTGCCTTCGCGCGGTCTCCTGGCGTGAACCTGTCCAGGTCGACACCGGGAGGCACCACGGCGACCTTGGACGGTTCAGCGTCGTAGAGCTTGATCAGCTCGCTGGCCTCGATGTCGGTGTTGGCGACGAGCCGGTCCGACTCGTTGACCACCTGCTCCTCGCCGATCACGCGCATCCGCGGCTCCGGCGCGTCCCCCTCGGCCAGCGCCAGGTTCTTGACCTTGGCCAGCGTGTGCGCGGTGTGCACCAACGGCACGCCCCAGCGTTCCCGCGCGAGCCAGCCCACCTGCCCGGACAGCCAGTAGTGCGAGTGGATCGCGTCGTAGTAGCCGGGCTCGTGGCGTGCCTCGGCGCGTAAGACACCCGCCGTGAACGCGCAGAGCTGACCGGGCAGCTCCTCCTTGCCCAGGCCCTCGAACGGCCCGGCCGCGATGTGCCGGACGCGCACGCCCGGCGCCAGCTCGGCGACCGGCGGCAGCTCCGACGACGTGGCACGGGTGAAGATCTCCACCTCGACGCCCCGCTGAGCCATCCGCGTGGCCGTCTGCACGATGTAGACGTTCATGCCGCCCGCGTCCCCGGTCCCCGGCTGCTCCAGCGGCGAGGTGTGGACCGAGAGCACCGCTACTCGCTTCACCGGACCACCCGCTTCAGGTCGGAGAGGAACTGCGCGGGCCGCTCCAGGAAGGGCGCGTGCGCGGTGTCGGGGTACAGGCTCAACTCGGCTCCGGGGATCAGGGCGGCGGAGTACTCGGCGGCGGCAGGGGCCACCACCTCGTCTTGAGTTCCGTGCACTACGAGGGTCGGCACGTCGACAGCGGTCAACACGTCAGCGCTGCCCACATCCCTGCGGAACAGCTCACCTCGCACTTTATGGCTCACGGACGTCGCAGAGGCTGTGAGTTCGGCGACCGTCTCAGCAGGTAGAGCGGGTGCCATGGCCCGGCAGAAGTCGGCCATCGCCTCGTCGTCGGAGATGGCGGCGGGCAGTGCGGCGCGCATCACGGGGCCGGTGGCGCCTCCCGGGCGGCCGCGGCCGATCTCGGTGATCGCGCTCACGAACACCAGCGCGTTGATCTTCGCGGTGCCGTGGAAGCGGAGGTGGTCGGCGATGACGAGCCCGCCGTAGGACCATCCGACGACGGTCGCGGGCCCGGTGTGATCAAGAACGGCGTCGAGGTCCGCGGCCCAGCCGGCGGAATCGCGGTAGTCGCCGAAGTCGTCGGACTCGCCGTGTCCTCGCAGGTCGACGGCGTAAGTCCGGAAACCGGGCAGGTCCCAGACCGCACCCGTCTGCGCCCAGCCGTGGATGAGCACCACCGGCGGCGCGTCTGGCGGTCCTGCCTCACGGACGGCCAGTCGTCCCCCGCCGGCCGCCGTCACGTGTGTCAAGTGCACACACGTGCAAACGACCTGGTCGGGGGACGAATTCCCGTTGGTCCTACTTCGCCGCGGACTTGCTCTTCCACTGGTCCCACGGGATCTGCCAGTCGTACCAGTCGTACTGCGCCGGCAGCGTCGTGATGGAGCCGGTCACCTCGACCGGGTCACCGATCATCGCCGAGTCGTAGTAGGCCTTGGCGTCGGCTTCCAGCAGGTTCGCGCAGCCGTGCGAGGTGTTGTTCTTGCCGATGTTGCCCGCGTTGTCGTTGTTCTCGTGGATGAACTCGCCGTGGTTCGAGAACCGGACGGCCCACTTCTTCACGACGTTGGTGTAGCCGTAGCGGGGGTTGTCGAACGAGAACGTGTCGTTCTTCGACATGACCACGAACGTGCCGTTGGGCGTGGTGCGCTCCGCGTCGTTGTCCAGGCCGAACGACGCCGGGTACGAGGCGACCTGCTGGCCGTCACGCATGACCACGAGCTGGTGCGTCGGGTTGTCGATCTTCACGACCTGGTTGCGGCCGATGGTGAAATCGCTGGTCACGTCGGCCTTGCCGAACGCGCCGCCGCCGTAGTTCACGCCGTAGAGCTTGGCCTCGACCTTGATCGTGGTGTTCGCGGGCCAGTACTTCTCCGGCCGGTAGTGCACTTCCTGGGCGTTGAGCCAGGCCCACGTGCCGGTGATGTTCGCCGAGTTGGTGACCTTGAGGGCCTTCTCGACGGTGGCCTTGTCCTCGACCGGAGCCTCGAACTTGACCATGATCGGCGCCGCGACGCCGACCGTCTGGCCGTCGCCCGGCCAGAGCGTCGCGCGGGTCTGCGAACCGGGCGCGACCGTGGTGAACGAGCCCTTGAGCTCGACCGGCTTGCCGTCGGTGCCGATCGCCTTGCCGGAGTACGTGTACGTCTTGCCGTAACCCAGCGGCTCGGCACTGGTCCAGCCCGACTTGTCCTCGGTGAGCGTGCCCTTGACGTCCTTGCCCTCTGGCGACTTCAGCGCGACGGACTCGATCTTGCCGTCCACCACGGCCACCTGGGCCTGCGTCGTGACCTGCACGTCCTTGGTGCCATCAACCGGGGTCAGGGTGACCTTCGCGGACGGCAGCGAGCTGTCCGCCTTCGGTGACCCCGCCTCGACACTCGAGCATCCGGTCAGCAGCGTCAGTCCGGCGACCAGCGCGACAAGTGTTCTCTTCACGGTTTCGACCTCCCACCATGGTGGACGTGCAGCAGGACCCTCGGGTGCGAGTGACGTCGGTCACACCCGATTCGGCCGCCTACGATCAGGGTCGTGAATCGACCTGTCGCAGTAGTGACCGGAGCCAGCGCGGGCATCGGCGAGGCCACCGCCCGGAGACTCGCCTCCGAGGGGTTCCACGTCGTGCTCGGCGCACGTCGCCTGGACCGTCTCCACGTTATCGCGAAGGAGATCGACGGGACGGCCCTGGAGTTGGACGTCACCGACGAGGCCTCCGTCGCGGCGTTCGCGGACGGGGTACCCGAAGCTCACGTCCTCGTGAACAACGCGGGCGGTGCGCGCGGGCTGTCGACCGTGGCCGAGGGTGATCCGGCCGAGTGGCGCTGGATGTGGGAGGCGAACGTCCTCGGCACCCTGCTGGTGACCAAGGCGTTCATCCCGAAGCTGATCGCGTCCGGCGACGGGCACATCGTCTCCGTGACGTCCATCGCCGCGTACGAGGCCTACGACAACGGCTCCGGGTACACGAGCGCCAAGCACGCCCAGTCGGCGCTCCACCGCACGCTGAGGGGCGAGCTGCTGGGTCAGCCGGTGCGGATCACCGAGATCCAGCCGGGCATGGTCGAGACGGACTTCTCCGCCAACCGGTTCGGCGGCGACACCGAGCGCGCGGCCAAGGTCTACGAGAACATCACGCCGTTGGTCGCCGACGACGTGGCGGACGTGATCGCGTTCGCGGTCACCCGGCCGTCGCACGTGAACCTGGACACGATCGTGCTCAAGCCGCGGGCTCAGGCCTCCGCGACTCGGGCACACCGCGGGTGAGCAGCTCCACGTCCAGCTGACGCAGGACGGGCTCGATGGGGTTCGCGAATCCCGTTGAGCCCGATCCGGCGACGTACAGGCCCACGACGCGGTTGTCGGCGTCGACGAGCACCGCGCCGCTGTCCCCGTGGTCGCCGAAGCGTTCCGACGAGTGCACGCGGATCTGGTCGCGCAACGTCCGCACTCCGATCCCGTCGCCGAAGTCGAGTCGCAGCGTCGCGTCCGTCGAGACGATCACGCCGTAGGTGAGCCCGGTGGTGCGGCCGCGCTTGCGCACTGTCGAGCCGATGGTGGCCTGCGCGGCGCCGGTGATCGCACCGACGTCCACGACCTCCGCGCGGAACGGCCTCGCGCCCATCTTCAGGCCGGCCGCACTGACCGATCCGGCGAGTGCCGCGCGGTCCAGGACCGCGATCTCGTCGGCGCCCGGCACACCACCGTCCACTCTGGACGGATGCACGAACTCGTCGCCCACCGCCCACGAGTCGTCGACGCAGCCGACGTGGAAAGTGGTGAGCCCCAGCACTTTGCGGGGGTCGGTCCTGGTGATCACGAACGCGCCGAGCGTGCCGGCGATCACGTACTCGCCCGCCTTCTCGACCTCGGGCGGCACGACCCGGAACGACCGCGCCGGGCCGATGCCGATGCCGCCGCGCAGGATCGGATGCCGTTCCGCCACAACGGGTTGCTCGTCCGACGCGCGGGTGATCCGTGCGCGGTGCAGCACGATCGACTCGGCGACGACGTCGGTCGGGACGCCGCCGACCTCCGCGGGGATCTGCTGCGGGTGCTGCGGCCCCTTGGCGCACACGTAGACCACGATCGCGGCCTTACCGGTCGGGCGTCCGGCGGTGTACTTCTCGCCGATGTCGACGCCGATCACGCCCGGCCGGGTGAGGAACTCGTCTTCGACCATGCGCTTGATCGGCCTGATGACCGCCAGCGCGGCTTCGTCGAGGTAGCTCATGGCGACCTCCGTTCCGCCCCTATACATCCATGAAACACGCCGCGTCACGGTTCGTCACATGGAGTCACCCGGACAGACCTACAGCTGAACGCCTACGAAGACCGGTTCCGGGTGCAGTTCGACTCCGAAGGCCGCCCTTACGCCGTCGCGCACCTCGCGCGCCAGGTCGAGCAGGTCCTCGGTGGAGGCGCCGCCGCGGTTCGTCAGGGCCAGGGTGTGCTTGCTGGACAACGACACCCGGCCACCGGGCCCCTGATGGCCCTTGTGGAAGCCTGCCCGTTCGATCAGCCAGGCGGCGGAGAGCTTCTTCTGGCCGTTGCCCGCGGGGTAGGTCGGCACGTTCACGTCGTGGCCGAGGCGTTCGGCGATGCGGATCAGCACGCTCGTGAACGTCGCGTCGTCGATGATCGGGTTGGTGAAGAACGAGCCGGCGCTCCACGTGTCGTGGTCCGTGGCGTCGAGCACCATGCCCTTACCGCGGCGCAGCTCCAGCACGGCCTTGCGGGCCTCGTCGGCAGGAACGCGATCACCTTGCTGCACACCGAGAACACGTGCCAGCTCGGCGTAGCGGATCGGCGCGGACATGCCGCCGGCGGTCAGCGAGAACCTGGTGCGCAGCACGACCGCGCTGTCCGTGCCCTTGAGCACGGAGGTGCGGTAGTCGAGGCCCAGCTTGGCTGCGGGCACCTGGTGCACCTTGCCGCTGCGCCGGTCCAGAAGATCCACCGACTGCAGCACCTGGGAGATCTCGACGCCGTACGCGCCGACGTTCTGCACCGGCGTGGCGCCGTTGAGGCCGGGGATGCCGGACAGGCACTCGAGCCCGCCGAGGCCCTGCGCGACCGCCTCGGCGACGACCGCGTCCCACTCCTCGCCTGCCTCGACGGTGAACTGGACGATCCCGCCGCCCAGCGGGTCGAGCCGGAAACCCTTGGTGCCGACCTGCACGACGGTGCCGTCGAAGCCGCCGTCGGAGATCACGAGGTTCGACCCGCCGCCGAGCACGAGGACCTTCTCGTCGGCGGCGGCGTCGGCTGTTCGCACGGCTTCGACCAGCTCAGCGGCGGTCGTGGCGTGGACGAACCGCGCGGCCGGGCCACCGAGTCGGAGCGTGGTGCGCTCGGCCAGAGGTACGGACTGCGTGGTGGTCACAGGCGTCAACGGTAGCCTCCGCGACATGGCACGCCGCATCGAGCACCACACCACGTCACCCCATTCGGCGGAGAAGGTCTTCGGCGCGTTGGTCGACGAGACCTATCTGCGCGACCGGCTGGCCTCGATCGGGGGCAACGACGCCGAGCTCATGACGTTCTCCAGCGCGAACGGCAAGACGTCGTACCAGCTCAAGCAGGGCGTGCCAGCGGAGCACCTGCCGTCGATCGCCAAGTCGCTGCTCGGCGGCGACCTGGTGATCCAGCGGGTCGAGAACTGGGCGGCGGGCGCCGGCACGGTCGAGGTGACGATCAACGGCGTGCCCGGCCGGCTGGACGGTTCGTTCACCATCACGGACAACGGCGCCGGCTCCAAGACCACCCTCGTGGGGGAGGTCAAGGTCAGCATCCCGCTCATGGGCGGCAAGCTCGAGAAGCTGATCGCCGAGCAGGTCGTGGTGCTGCTGAACAAGGAGAGCGAGTTCACGTCGGAATGGCTCGCAAACCGCGGCTAGCGGCCGGCCGGGCCCGCGCGCTCGGCCTGCCGACGCGCGGCACGACCAACCCGAACCGCCTGCGCCGGGTCGACCGGTGGATGACCGGAACGCTGTCGTCGTTCCTGCTGGACGCGGCCGACCCGCTCGTGGTCGACCTCGGGTACGGGGCCACGCCGATCACCACCGTCGAGATGGCCGCGCGGCTGCGTGCCGTGCGGCCTGATGTGCGCGTGCTCGGGCTGGAGATCGATCAGGAGCGGGTCGACGCGGGCAAGGCGGTCGCCGATCCGCCCTGGCTGGACTTCCGGCGCGGTGGGTTCGAACTGGCCGGTGCGCGGCCGGTGTTGTTGCGCGCCTTCAACGTGCTGCGGCAGTACACCGAGGAGCAGTCGTTCGAGGCGTGGGACACGATGCTCTCGCGGATGGCTCCCGGCGGGCTCGTGATCGAGGGCACGTGTGACGAGATCGGCCGTCGATGCACGTGGGTCACGTTGAACTCGGACGGGCCGCAGACGTTCACGCTGGCGTGCAAGCCGTCCGGGATCGAGGTGCCTTCCGATCTCGCGGAGAGGCTGCCCAAGGCGTTGATCCACAAGAACGTGCCGGGCGAACGGGTGCACGCACTGCTGGCAGAGCTGGACGCGTGCTGGGCCACCGCGGCGCCGTTCGCCCCGTTCGGGCCTCGTGCGCGGTGGGTGGAGTCGGCGCGGCTGCTCACCGAACGCGGCTGGCCGGTCGTGGACGACCGTCGTCGTTGGCGGCTCGGTGAAATCTCGCTCGAATGGGCGGCCGTCGCGCCCTAGTGTTGAGTCTGTGGACTACGTCGCGCAGATCGAGACCCAGGCTTCGTTGATGCGTTCGGCCGCCCTCAAGGCAGGCGCGGACGCACCGGTTCCTTCCTGTCCTGAGTGGACAGTGCTGAAGCTGGTGCGGCACATGGCCGAGGTGCACACGTGGGCGGCGCAGGCCGTCGTCACCGCGCCCGAGGCCGGCCGGCCGGAGTGGGTGAAGGCCCCACGTGACTTCGACGAGGCCCTTTCCTGGTGGGACACCGGCCTTTCGTTGCTGCTGGAGCGGTTGCGCGAGACTCCTGCCGATCGTCCCGCGTGGACGTTCGACCACTCCTCCCGCGCCGCCTTCTGGTCACGCAGGCAGGCGCACGAGACGTCGATCCACCGCCTGGACGCCGAGCTCGCGATCGGTCACGAGCTGCCGGCACTGGTGTTCGACCCCGAGTTCGCGGCGGACGGCATCGACGAGTACCTGACCGTGCTGGTGGCGCGCCGGATCGAGCTGGGTGCTCCAGTCTCGGCAACCGGGCGGATCCTGGTGCACGCCGCCGACGCGGGCCGCGCGTGGGACGTCACGCTGGCCGAGGGCAAGCCGCTGGTCGTCACCGACGTGCACGACTCGGCATTCGACGCCGACGCCACACTCGCGGGCGGGGCGGACGCGGTCTACCGAGCCGTCTACGCGCGTCCGAACCACGCGATCGTCTCAGGGGACGAGTCCCTGTTGGCGGCGCTGCCCAGGCCGTGAATACTTCAGCCGGTGTCATCGCCTGAGCGTCGCTATGTGATCACCTTCGGCTGCCCGGACCGCACCGGCATCATCGCGAGGATCTCCTCGTTCCTCGCGGACAACGGCGGCTGGATCGTCGAGGCCGCCTACCACACCGACCCGGAGACGGGCTGGTTCTTCACGCGCCAGGAAGTCCGCGCGGACTCCCTGCCGTTCGGTGTGGACGAGCTGCGCACGCAGTTCGCGGAGGTCGCTTCAGGTCTGGGCGCGCAGTCGACGTGGACGGTGACCGACACGGGCGTCCGCAAGCGCGTGGTGATCCTGGCGTCTCGTGAGGGCCACTGCCTCTACGACCTGCTCGCCCGCGTCTCGACGGGCGAACTGGACGTCGAGGTGTCGGCCGTGATCGCGAACCATCCGGAGCTCGGCGACATCACGCGCGCCCACGGCATCCCGTTCCACCACGTGCCGTTCCCGGTGAACGACCCGGAGGGCAAGCAGGCCGCGTTCGCCCAGTTGCGTCAGCTGGTCGACAAGCACGACCCGCACGCCGTGGTGCTGGCGCGCTTCATGCAGATCCTGCCGCCGGAGCTGTGCGCCGCGTGGTCCGGCCGCACGATCAACATCCACCACAGCTTCCTGCCGTCGTTCATCGGCGCCCGCCCGTACCACCAGGCGCACCGGCGCGGCGTGAAGCTCGTCGGCGCCACGTGCCACTACGTGACGGCCGACCTCGACGCGGGCCCGATCATCGAGCAGGACGTGCTGCGCGTGCACCACGGCGACTCGGTGGCGGACATGGTGCGCAAGGGCCGGGACATCGAGAAGGTGGTGCTCGCACGCGGTCTGCGGTGGCACCTGGAGGACCGCGTGCTCGTGCACGGCAACCAGACGGTGATCTTCTGAGCTACCAGCCGTCCTTGCGGTAGACAGCCGTCTCGCTGAAGTCCTCTTCCGGCTGCACGGCCTTCTTCTGCTGCTCGGGTGCGGGTGGTGCGGGCACCGACACGTCCGCGTCCAGCTCGTTCGCGTGGCTGCCGACGACCTGGCGGAACTCGCCGAGCACGTTCGACGCGGCCTGCTCGCGCGCGGTCCTGGTGAGCTCCATGATCTTCGCGGACAGCTCGGTGTTGCCCTCGATCTTCAGGTCGAGCAGCGCGCCGTTCGAGGCGACCGTGACGGTGACGGCCTTGTCCTCGCTCGTCACGGTCGTGCCCGCGGACTCGAGGTTGCGGCGGAACTTGGCGGCGTTGCGCTGGAGCTCGGCCGTCTTGGCCTCGAAGTCGGCGAGCCATTCGTCGGGGGTCATCGAGCTGCTCATTTCTTCTCCGGCTTCGGACCGTACTTCGCGTTCATCTCGGCCACCTGCGCCTTGTCGTACATGTCAATCTTGATCGGACCGTCGAACATGATGATCGACTTATCTTTGACCGGAGTTTCAGGAAGCTCGCCGGAACGGAAAATCGCCGCTGCGAGTGGGATGTCCGCAGTGCTTTGCCAGTAATCGCGTTTGGCGATCTCGACGAGTTCCTGAACCAGCGTGTCCGACGCCGACTCCGGCTTCAACGCTGCATCAAAACCAAGGCCCATGGTGCTGACCGTGCGGTGGTAGTCGTACTTGGCGGCAGCAACCCCCGACACCGCCTGCCAGTCCGCGACGATCTTCTTGCCCAGCTCGTTGTTGGTGCTGTCGAGCTTTTCCGTCTCGGTTGGCCCCCTCTGGCATCCCGCCAGCAGGACGAGCGCGTACAACGCGACCACTGCGCGCAACCGGGTCATTTCTTCGTCTCGCCTTCACGATCAACGCGATAGGTGTGCATCTCGGACGAGCTGCCACCCGTGAAGGCACCCAGACCGTCCTTGTACCGCTGAACCGACGGGTTTCCACCGTTGTCGAGCTCGTGAGCGACGCCCGCGTAGTTGCCCTCGATCTTGTGGTTTCCAGCGACCGAGTTCTGCTGGTTGTCGAACTGAACCGTGGTGCGGTTCGGGGTGTCGGGGTTCTCGGACGCGTCGAGGCGCGGAACGATGTCGTTGCGGTTTTCCAGCGACAGCACCTGCACGTTGCCGGGGACGTCGATCCGGCCGACCGGAGATCCAGCGGTGAGCACGTGCGTCACGTTGTATCCATGAGCGACGAGGTCAGTAGTCGACTGTGCGGCGACGATGCCTCCCTGGCTGTGGCCGACGAGCATGACTGGCGCACCGGTGTCCTGCGCCCCTGCTCTGCGCAGCGCTTCCTCGATGCCCTTCTGCAGCACGGTGTTGTTACCCGCCATCGCGTCGACGTTGGTACCGAGGTCATTCGCACCGTTCGTCGTGAACGGCGCGTTCCACTCTTTGGTGCCGGGGACGTCGACCACGTAACCGGTCACCTTGCCGTTCGCGTCCCGGATGATCTGGACGTCGAGGTTGGCCGGATCGGGGTCCTGGCCACTTTCATGCGCCTTGGAGTCGTTGCGCCTGGCCAAGCCGTCCAGGAGGTCACCCAGGTTCTTCGGTTCGTCCGGGTTCGAGATCCGCGAGTCACTCACCTTGGCGTCGCTGTCCGGGTACGTTGCCGCCAGGAGGTCCAAGCTGGTGGCGAGGTCCATCGGGATACCCAGCGCGCTGAGCATCCCTGGCGTCATGCCGACCAGGTTGTCCACCATGCCCGGGTGATTGACCAGCCACTTCTCCCAGTCGCCGTCGTAGTTCAGGTAGACGTCGGTCGCGATCGCCCCACCGCCGATCACAGCGGCACCCAGCGGGTTCGTGGCCACCGCGAGGCCCGCGAACCACCGGCCCGCGTCCAGGCCCTTCGCGGCCAGCTCGTCGGCCATCTCGTAGGCGATGCGGGTGGCTTTCAAAGCTTCGCCGCGCAGCCCGATGCCGGCCGAGGTGGCGCTGAGGCCGTTCGGGCCGTCGAGCGCGACCGCCATGGCCGCCTCGAACTTCACCACGCCACCGGGGTTGAGCAGTGAGGAGGCCAGCACGTCCGGTTCGACCAGGAACTTGTGGCCCGCGGCGGCGGTCTTGAGGGTGTCGCCGGCGACGTCGGCGGTGAGGTCGCCCATCTTGGCGAGGTCCTCGTACTTGGCGTCGAAGCCGCCGGCACCGCCCGAGACCTCGATGTTCTTGACCGTCATCCGAGTGCTCCCGCCACTGCGGGCGCCACCCAGGTGCCCAGATCTTCACGTGCGGCCGGTTCGACGCGCACCATGCGACGGTCGGAGCCGTCCGGGTCCGGGTCGAGGCCGCTCCAGCCTCCCGCCGTGTGCAGCCAGTTGACCTGGGACGTTCCGCTGGCCCAGATGACCAGGCAGCGCAGGGCGCCGTCGGCCTGCTCGGCGACGTCGCGCGCCAGCGCTGCCTCGTCGCCGGTGAGCTTCAGCGCGTCGACCACGGCTGCCGGGGCTTCCGGGTCGGCGGCGCGGAACAGCCTGGCCGCGCCCATCTCCTGCAATGCCTCCAGTGGCAAACGGCCTTCGAGCGGCTGCGCCGAGCCTCCACCGAGCCGCGACTCCAGGCTTGCGCCGGCGGGGTCTGCGGCAGGGACGGCGCGGATCAGTTCCTTGCCCAGGTCGACGGAGGCGAACATGGACAGTTCGACCGCACCTTCGCCCAACGCGAACAGCGAAGCGCCCAACGGGCCGTTGACGGCGTGGACGCTGTGCGAGCTCTTGTCACCGATGGACGCGATGGTGTCGAGCAGAACCGTTGGCCCGGCAAGGATCTGGAGGTTGCGCTCGACCGACGGGTGGACCTCGGCCTCGTCACCCACGCCGGTCACGACCCGCTTCTTGGTGAGGCCCGCCTCGGCGGGTCCGATCTGGACGTCGTCCGCGGGCATCCAGTCCGGCGGCAGGTCGACGCCCGTTTTCTCGACCAGGTAAGCGAATTCTCCGGCGGACAGGATCAGCCGGTGCGGTGCCGGGGTCACGCGGGCACTCCCTGGCCGCGCAGGTAGTCGCCGACCTCGAGCCACGCCTTGTCGCCGTGTGGAGGCAGGTTGTCCGGCCCCCACTTCCAGCCGTTCCACGGTGGCTGGGGCGGCTGCGGCGGGTTTCCACCACCGAAACCGAGCGCGTCGGCGACGCCGTTCGCGATGTCCTTCACGGCGTTGTTGAACGCGTCGACAGCGCGGTTGAAGGTGTCGATCGCACTGTTGAACCAGCCAACGACGGCCTCCGCGATCCGCTTGATCGCCGCGATCATCTCGCGGACCTGCTGCGCGTGCTGCCGCAGCACGGCCGCGGCTGTGTCCAGGCCTTCCGCGGCCTCGAACAGCTTGCGCTTGTCTCCGTCGACGGTGTCGCGACAGCGGTCCGCCGCCACCGACTTCCACTGCATGGCACGCGCGCGGTCGTTCATGTCCGTGCCGTGCGTGCGGACCGACTCGGCGCGCTTCTCGATCTCGCCCGCGATGCGGTCCAGCTCGTCCGGATTCCCGTACACCCTCAGCCCCCGTTCAGTCGCGCAAGAGCAAACCACGACGGGGAGACGGCCCGCACAGCGAACCGGACAAGATGAGCGGAACTACTCAGCGGCCCGGTTCGAGCTCACCGGCTTCCGAACGCGGCCCGTACTTGCGCTCCATCTCCACGACGTCCCCGAGCTCGAACCTGATCTCGTTCTTGCGCACCGAGCCACCAGCGCTCCGGGAGGTGAAGTCGATGGTGAACTCGACCCGGCGGCCGGTTCCGGTCCAGTAGTCGCGCTTCACGATCTCCAGCGCCCTGGACACCACGTCCTGGTCTCGGGCGGTGGCGGTCACGCTCAGGTGCTGGCGGTAGTCCAGATCGGACCTGTACTCCACCACCACGGCGGAGACGCCGTCCTCGGCCTGCAGATCGGACTCGATGCGATCGCCCAGGTCCTCGACCGTGTCGTCGCTCGTCCCGCAGCCGGCCAGGACGAACGCGAGCAGGACCACCGCGAGGCGCCTCATTTGGTCGGCCTCGCCGGGCGCGGGCCGTAGCTGGCCTCCATGTCGGCCGTCAGCTCGACCTCGCCCTGACGCACCCATTTGCCGGTTCCCGGCTTGTCCGCGTAGGGCGGGTCATCGGTCGTGTAAATGACGTAGGTCGCATAGCAGTCGTACGGGGTGCCGAGCCAGCAGTCCTTGCGGGCGATCTCCACGATCTCGTCGAGGACCGCGTCGGTGATCGCTTCCGCCTTCAGCATGACCTCGAGACGAAGATGGCCACCGGCGTCGAGGCCGTGCCTGTACTCGAACTGCGCCGCGGCGACCTCCGGACGCTGCTTCCACTCGGCGACGACCTGCTTGCCGGTCGCGTTGATCGCCGGGTCGTAGGCCTCGAACAGGTTGCAGCCAGACATCAGCAGCACTGCCAGGACTAGGACGACAAGACGCACCGCGCACCCCCTGCGTGAATCTTGGCAGGAGGCCGCGGCGCGTGCCGGGCGAACGTCAGATCTTGGCCGCGGCCCTGCCCACGGCCTCGACCAGCCACCCGGCGTCCGCGGCCGACATGACGGCAGGAGGCGTGAAGCTCACCGTCCGGCCCCGGAAGTCGGCCAGCACACGGGAACGCAGCAGCTCGCCGGTGAAGATGTCGGCCGCGCGCTTGTCCGGCAGTTCGACGCCGAGCAGCAGACCGCGTCCGGTT
Source organism: Lentzea aerocolonigenes (assembly GCF_000955955.1). GTDB lineage: Bacteria > Actinomycetota > Actinomycetes > Mycobacteriales > Pseudonocardiaceae > Lentzea > Lentzea aerocolonigenes_A. Next base: position 2,577 of record NZ_JYJG01000007.1, on the reverse strand, counting down.
GCGTGCGCCTTGCCCGCCACGACTGCCCGGAAGCCGTACAGCAGTTCGTCGCCCAGCAACGAAGCGCGTTCGACCAGGCCTTCGGAGGCGGTGACGCGCAGGCAGGCGTTGACGGCGGCCGAGGCAAGCGGTGAGACCTCTTCCGGGCCGCGCCACAACGGCACCTCGACGTCGGCCGTGGCCACGACGGCAGCGATCGGGAGCACGCCGCCGGACAGGCCTTCGCCGACCAGCAGGATGTCCGGGGTCACGCCATCGATGTCACAGCCCCACCAGACGCCGAGGCGCCCGAGGCCCGTGCGCGTTTCGTCGAGGATCATCAAAGCGTTCTGCTCGCGGCAGACTTCGGAGATCGCGCGCAGGTAGCCGTCCGGCGGGAAGGACACGCCGCGGACGGGTTCGACGAGCACGCACGCTGGAGGTCCGGAGGCCAGGACGGCGCGCAACGAGTCGATGCCGCCGTACGGGACTTCACCTGTCGTCAACACTCGCGGGCGGCCGTTGGCCTGTGCGAGAGCCACGGCGAACTGGGCGGCTTCGGAAGCTGACGGGAAGGTGTGAATGTGGTCGAGGCCGTTGGGGGTGACCAGGTCGAGCATGAGGCGGTCCAGCAGTGACGGCCGGCGCACCTGGCCGACCACCGCCTGCACCACGGCCGGGTGGGCGTGGCCGAGCAGGGGAACTCCGTAGCCGCCGCAGTCCAGGTACTCGACGCGGTGGGGATCCACCACTCGGGCACCACGGGCGGCGCAGCCGGTCAGCAGTTCGGTAGCCATTGCGGGGGAACCTTTCCTGGGCAGCGCGGCCCGAGGCCGCTCGTCGGGGGTGGCGAGCGGACCTGTAGTTCCCACTACTCATTCGGATTCCACGGCACGTTGGTTCGCCCGAGGCATAGGCTTTTTCTCGTGCGGATCGAAATCACCGACCTCGAGCAGCTGCGGGCAGAGCCTGACCTGCGCAAAGCCGTCATCATCGGGCTGGACCTGACTCGCGAGGACGTGCGGGTGCCGATCGACGGGGCACTGCTGCTCGGCTGCACGCTGAGCGAGACGATGCAGCGACGGGCCGACGCGGCGGGAGCGTTGATCTTCCCGGTCATCCCGGACTTGCCCTACGAGGTGTACCGGTCGAAGCTCTACACGCCGCGGGAGCTCTTCGCGGGCTTCGACCCGGCGAACCCGAAGTCGTACGCCGACACCCCGGACGCGGTGATCTACAAGCACAGCAAGCAGCAGGGCCACCACCCGGACCCGTTGCACGCGCTGGCCGAACGGCTGCACGACCACTCGATCACCGAGGCCCTCGACGAGACGCTGACGGGCTCGCCGATCGCGGTCATGGGCGGCCACGCGCTGGCCCGCGGCTCGGACGGCTACCGCAACGCCGTCGAACTCGGTGCCGCGCTGGGCAGATCGGGCTTCACCGTGCTCACCGGCGGTGGTCCGGGCGCGATGGAGGCCGTGCCGCTGGGTGTCCGCCTCGGCGAAGCCGACAAAGACGTGCTCAACACACTCGCCCAAGCGCCGTCGTTCGGCCACGACGACGAGTCGATCGGCAGGTGGCTCGCGGCGTTCCCCGAGGTTCCGAGCTTCGAGACGCCGCGCACGATCGGCATCCCGACCTGGTTCTACGGCCACGAGCCGCCCAACCCGGCCTGCGAGCTGCACGCCAAGTACTTCGCGAACTCGGTGCGCGAGGAGGGCCTGCTGACCGTCGCGACCGGCGGAATCATCTACACGCCGGGCAAGGCGGGCACCGTCCAGGAGGTCTTCCAGGACTTCACGCAGAACTACTACGGCAGCGTCGGCCCGGCCGCGCCCATGGTGTTCCTGGGCAAGGCCTTCTGGACCGACGAGGTGCCGGCCGCGCCGCTCGTGCAGAAGCTCGCGCAGGGCCGCGAAGCCGAACAGTGGATCCTCGTGACCGACGACGTCGACGAGGCGATCGAGCTACTGGTCAAGTACGCGAGCTAGGTCCAGGACCTCGGCGCCGGGCAGCTTCATCAGCACGTCGCCGGGGATGAGGATCTTGCTTGCCCTGATGCCGCTGCCCACGACCAGTTCGGGGGCGGCGGCCACCTCCGGCGACACCAGGATCGGCCAGTCCGCGGGCACGCCGATGGGCGTGATGCCGCCGTACTCCATGCCCGTCAACGCCACGGCCTCGTCCATCGGCGCGAACGACGCCTTGCGCGCGTTGAGGCGCTTGCGGATCACGCCGTTCACGTCCGCGCGCATGGTCGCCAGCACCATGCAGGCCGCATAACGGATCTCGCTGCCCCGTTTGCCCGCGACGACCACGCAGTTCGCCGATGCTTCCAGCGGCGAACCGTAGTGCGCGCAGAACTCGGCCGTGTCCGCCAACGAAGCGTCGATCGGCGAGACGGCGACACGGTCCGCGCCGTCCAAGTTCTTCAACGCGGCCTCAACCGGTGCCGGCACCAGGTCGAGGCGCGAGAGCACAGGAAAAGGTTCCAACGATCCAGCAATGGTCCACACACCGACCATCCTGCCAGCCGCGCCACCCCGCCTCGCTCGGCCGCACGCGGGGCGCTTGCGTACGCCAGGAGAGTACGGA
>NZ_JYJG01000006.1 GCF_000955955.1 Lentzea aerocolonigenes | reverse complement strand
CGCCAGGAGAGTACGAGAGCGCCCCGCGTGCGCTCAAAACTCGCGTTGACTTTGACGCTGCGTCAACCTTTAGCGTTGTTGGGGAGCGCGAAGGGGGAACCGGAATGGCCTGGTCGATCGCCCAGGTGGCCCGGATGTCGAAGGTGACGTCCAGGACGCTGCGGCACTACGACTCGATCGGGCTGCTGTCGCCGGCCTGGGTCGGTGACAACGGCTACCGCTACTACGAGAAGGAGCAGGTCCACCGCCTGCAGCAGATCCTGCTGCTGCGCGACCTGGGCCTCGGTCTGGACGTGGTGGCGGACATGTTGAACGGCACGGACCAGCTGACGGTCCTGCGCAACCACCACCGGTGGCTGCAGGACGAACGCCGCAGGCTGGACCGGCTGGCCAACACTGTCGCGCGGACGATCGAAGAACTGGAAGGAGGGGACGAGGTGAAGATGGAAGAGCTGTTCGACGGCTTCGACGCCGCCAAGCAGAAGGAGTACGAGGCGCAGCTGGTCGACCGCTTCGGCGACGGCGTCAAGGAGCACCTCGCCAGCAGCAAGAAGCGCTGGCAGGGTGCCACCAAGGCGGACGCCGACAGGTTCCTGCAGGAGTGGCAGGACATCGTCACGCGGGCGACGGAGCTGTTCACGGCCGGAGTCGCGGCCGACGCGGCGGAGACGCAGGAGCTGATCGACCGGCACTACCGGTGGATCTGCCTGTCCTGGACGCCCAACCGGGAGTCCTACTCGGGACTCGCCGACCTGTACCTCGAGGACGAGTTCAGGTCGCAGCTGGACGCCCAGGCCGAAGGCGTGGCTGAGTGGTCCAACGCCGCGATGAAGCACTACGCGCAGACGCGCCTCTAAAAGCCGAGCGGGGGCTGCAGACCCCGCTCAGTCAAGCCCGAACGCCTTCAACGTCTCACGGTTGAACGCCGGCAGGTCGTCGGGGTTGCGCGAGGTGACCAGCGTCCAGCCGTTCATGTCGCACACGCGCACTTCCTCGTCAGCCCAGTCGCCGCCCGCGTTGCGGATGTCGGTCTGCAGGCTCGGGAACGAGGTCAGCATCTTGCCGCGCACCACGTCGGCCTCGACCAGCAACCACGGCCCGTGGCAGATCGACGCGATCGGCTTGCCGGCCGCCACCAGCTCCTTCACCAGCTGAACGGCGTCGGCGTCCATCCGCAGGAAGTCCGCGTTGGCCACGCCACCGGGGATCACCGCGCCGTCGTAGTCGTCCGCGGTCGCGTCGGCGAAGGCGAGGTCGACCGGGAACGCGTCGGCAGGCGTCAGGTGGTTGAACCCGCGCACCTCACCGAGCTTCGGCGCGAGCAGGCGCGGCACTCCGCCGGCCTTCTCGACGTGCGCCCACGGGTCGGTGAGCTCGATCTGCTCGATGCCCTCCGTCGCGACCAGGAATGCGATCTTCTTCTGTTCGGCCATGAACAACGGCTACCCAGCGAAGAACTCGACCAATCTGTGCCGCACCTCGGCGCGGTGCGTGATCATCGGCGAGGGCGAGTCGACCAGCCACAACGAGCCGTTCGGGAACGCCGCCGCCGTCGCCTTGGCCACGTCCTCGGGGTGCAGCGGATCACCGACAGCCCCGATGACCAGCACTGGAATCGACACAGCGGCCAGCACCGAGGCATCCGTCACCGCGACCTGGCCGGGCAGTTGCTCAGCGGCGGCCGAGAGACGGCTCAACGCCTCCCGCCGTTCGGTGACGTAGGCAGGCGGTCCGACGGTGAGGTCGGACAGCTGCTGCAACGTGAAGGCCGGACGTGGCTGATCCAGCACCGCGGGCAGCAGCAGAGCCACTCGTTGAAAACGATCAGGAGAACGGGACAGCAGCCGGACCAACGCTCCGGCGCCCAGCGAAACACCAACGGCGTGATCAGCGGGAACAGTGCCCAGATCGTCAGCGATCCGGCCGTAGTCCCAGTAACCGGGAGGCGCGTCGGGAGCAGAGCCGTGCGAGGGGAGCGTCACGACGACGCGTGTGCCGGGCAGGCCGGAGGCGGGAATCCGCGCCTCACCGGCAGTGGCTCCGAGACCGTGAGCGACCAGGGTCACCGGCGAACCGGAGCCGTAGGACTGCGTGATCACCAGCGGGGGCCGCGCTGGACCTCGATCAGCTTCGGCCGCACGTCCACCATGTACACGAGCACGGCGACCAGGCCGGCCAGCCAGAAGATCGAGCCGAAGCCGGCGGGCGAGAAGAGCAGCATCGCGGCCGCGCCACCACCGGTGATGCCCAGCCAGGCGGGCTTCGTCATTCTCTCGGCGGCCGTGTACGCGTCCACGCGCTGGGTCAGCGCGTGGAAGAACGCGAACAGCCCGACGATCGTGAACGCCAGGTCGGCGAAGAAGTACACGATGTAGTCGAGGTTCCAGAAGTTGAAGTCCGGCACGTTGAAGACCACGGGCCCAGACTACGTGCCGACACAGCGGGAGGGGAGCGGCCCCGCAGGGTGTGCTCCACCTCGCCGAGGCGCCGGCGACTCAACTGGTGGTACGCGAAAGGGGAGCAACCCTCGCGGGCTGCTCCCCTTTCGCTCGGACTTCAGCGACTCACTTGGTGGTGTTCGTCGGGGTCGTCTTCTTGGCCGCAGCGGTGGTGCCGGTGCTGCGGGTCGTCGTCGCCGGCTTGCGGGGCGCGGTGCGGTTCGCGGCCTTGCGGGTGGTGCTGCGGACCTCGTGCGCGGCCTCGCCACCGACCTCGACGACCTCTTCCGCCAGCTTCTCGGCGGCGTCCTCGACCTCGTGGGCGACCTTCTCGCCGACCGAGCGGGTGCGGCGGGTCACCTTGCCGAGTACGTCGTCCGCGAGCACGCGGGCGTCGGCGGCGGCGGACTCGGCGCGCTTCTGAGCGGCCTCGACGGCCTGCTCGACCTGCTCGACGGCCTGCTTGACCTGCGGCTGGGCCTTGATCTGCTCCAGCGTCTGCTCGCCGGTCTCGGCGAGGTAGGTGTACAGGTTCACCGCGGAGGTGGTGTACGCGTCGACCAGCTTCTTGAGCTCGGCCGGCTGCAGCTTGTCGCGCAGGTCCTTGAGCTCGGTGGGCAGGTCCTGAGCCTGGGTGCGGGCCTCTTCCGCGCGGGTCTTGGCCTTGTTCAGGGCCTCGACCACGGCCTTGGCGGCGAGGTCACCGGCGCCGAGGGCGGCGAGAAGGGCCTGACGCGCGGCGTGCGCGCCCTGCTCGGCGGCCTTGCGGACGTCGTCCTGGGTGAGCTTCGGCATGGAGATCACTCCTCCTTGTTCTTGGCGGCGTTCTCCCGCCTGAAAGATTCGTATACGTCGAGCAGCACCTGCTTCTGCCGCTCGGTCAGATCGGTCGCGGCGACGATGGCGTCCGCCAACGCACCGCCTTCGCGCTGCTGGAGGATCCCGGCCTCGACGTAGAGCACCTCGGCCGAGATGCGCAGCCCCTTGGCGATCTGTTGAAGGATCTCCGCGGACGGCTTGCGCAGTCCTCGCTCGATCTGGCTGAGGTATGGGTTGGAGACACCCGCCTGCTTTGCCAGCTCCCGCAAGGAGATCTTGGCGGTGTTGCGTTGTTCGCGGATGTACTCACCGATGTTGCGGCCGAGGTCCGCGACTGCTTTGTCGATGGACTTGTCCACTGTTCCCGCTCCCGTTCCTCGTGCCACCAACTACGTTAGCGATGAGTGCTAGCAGTTGCAAGCACCCTGCTAGCAATCGCTGCGTGTGCTCCGCCACAGGACTACCGTTGTGGGTGACATGGACGACACCGGGGCCCTTCGCACCGAGCTGGCGGACCACCTGCTCGGCACTGGCGTGCTGCACGATTCCAAGTGGCTCAAGGCTTTCCGGACAGTTCCACGGCACGAGTTCCTGCCGCGCTTCTACCGCCAGCTGCACAGCGGCGACTGGGAACGGGTTACCCGCAAGCACCCGGACTGGCTGAAACTCGTCTACTCCGACCGGGTCTGGGTTACCCAGTTCGACGGCGACGACACGGTGACCGGTGGCACACCGACCTGTTCGTCGAGCATGCCCACGATCATGGCGATCATGCTGGAGGCACTGGACGTCCACAACGGACAGACGGTCCTCGAGGTGGGCACCGGCACTGGTTACAACGCGGCCCTGCTGTGCCACGCCGTGGGTGCGAGCAACACGACCACGATCGACGTCGACCCGAACATCTCGCAACGCGCACGGGAACGCCTGCGCCACAACGGCTTCTTCCCCACCTGCGTCACGGGTGACGGCGCGCTCGGCCATCCGGAGCGCGCGCCGTACGACCGCTTGCTGGCCACCTGCTCCGTCGCGACCATCCCGCCCGCCTGGCTGGAGCAGGTGAAGCGCGGCGGCCTGGTCGTCACCACGCTGCACCGCCCGATCGGCGCCGGGCTCGTGCGGATCGTGTCGAACGGCGACGGCACCGGCCAGGGCAACGTGCTCGTCGAGGACGGCCGCTTCATGCCGTTGCGCGCGCACGCCCACCCGCCGGCGCTCGCGGGCTCCGGCACGTTCGACCGCCGCACGACGACGTTGCCGCTCAACACCGTGGTCGACCCGGCGAGCCCGTTCGAGTTCTTCGCGGGCATTGCTCTGCCCGGAGTCGTCGCGGGACACGACTGGCTCGCCCATCCGGACGGTTCCTGGGTGCACCACCACGGCACGCACGTCGACCAGGGCGGCCCGCGGCGCCTCTGGGATCTCGCGGAACAGGGGGTGATCGACTGGCACGAGCTGGGCAAACCCCGGCGGCACCAGTTCGGGATCACGGTCGCGCCCGACGGCCAGTTCCTGACGCTGGGCGAGCTCCGCTGGCATCTGTGATCAAGAAACGAACGTCACGACACGGGTCACTGAATCGACCCCGGGCCGATGCGGTGCGTCATGATGCGACGCATGTCCAGATTCCGCCAGCAGGCACTGCTGGCCGGTTGCGTGCTGACCGCGTTGCTCACCGCGGCCGGTCTGTTCGTGACCGACCACGGCATCAACCCGCACGTGTGGCTGATCGTCCTCGCGGTGGCGTTCCTGGGCTTCCTGGCTTTACTCGACCCGTGGCTCCGCCGCAGGCACAACGCCGAGCTGAGCACCGACGAGCACCTCGACGCCGCGTGCCGGGCGCTGGCGATCGGCCTGCAGTCTCAGTGGAACGAGGAGGTGCGCTCGCGCGGCCTCACCGACCCGGACGTCCTCGACCTGCACTGGCTCGCCCCTGAGCTCGACGTCAGCGACGAGCCGGACGCGCCGCCGGGACGCAGCGACGCCGTCGTGGGCGCGTTCGAACGGCAGATCAACCGCAGGATGGTGCTGCTCGGCGAGGCCGGCACCGGCAAGACGACCGTCGCGATGCTGCTGACCTGCGGGTTGCTCGACCGCTACGACGGCGGCATGGTCCCGGTCCTGCTGCCGCTCTCGACGTGGAACCCGGCGGTCGAGGACATCCGCACGTGGCTCACGCGCAGGCTGTACGAGGACCACCCGGCGTTGCGCAACACCGAGCTGTACGGCAGCTATGCGGGTGACCTGCTGGTCGAGCAGCACAAGGTGTTGCCGGTGCTGGACGGCCTCGACGACATCCCCGGCCACCAACGCGCCGACGCCCTCGCACGGATCACGAAGGCGTTCGGCACCAGGCCGTTGGTGCTGACCTGCCGCACCGCCGAGTACGAGCAGGCCGTGCACCTCGCGGGCCCGTTGCCCGGCGCGGACGTCGTCGAGATGGCTCCGCTCGATCTGGACGAGGTCGCCGCCTATCTGCGGGCCAGCGCGGACACCGTGACCGCGGCCCGATGGGAGCCGGTGTTCATCCAGCTGCGCGAGGAACCGGACGGCAGGCTCGCCGACGCGTTGTCGACGCCGTTGACGATGTGGCTCGCCAGCATGGTCTACGCGGACAACGAGGCAGAGCCGACCGAACTGCTCGACCGCGGCCGTTTCCCGGACGCGCGCGCCATCTCCGACCACCTCTGCGACCAGCTGGTGTCCAGGGCGTTCGGCAACAGGGCCTTCGCGCACCACGCCAGGGCCTCGCAGGTCTGGCCACGCGATCGGGCCCGCAGGTGGCTGGAGTTCCTCGCGCACGAGATGCGCGACCGGGACATCCGCGAGCTGGCCTGGTGGGAGCTGCGCCGATCCGTCGGCAACACGTGGCTCGCGGTGCTCGGCGCGCTGGTGCTGGGTGCGATCGGCGGGTTCGGCGTCGCGTGGCTGATGGCGTACTCGATCACACCGTCGCTCGCCCCGATCACCGGTCTGGTCGCGGGCATCGGGGTCGGCGCGGCCGCACTCACCGCATCACAGGAGCGCAAAGCCAAGCCACGCCTGGGAATCTGGCGCAGTCTGCTGCTCGTGCCGGGTGTGCTCGGACTCGCTGCCGGACTCGTCTTCGGTGCGCTGTACGGGCTTTCCGCCGGGCTGGTGGTCGGCCTCGGGCTCGCCGTGGCGGTCGCGCTGCGGTTCGCGTTGTCGAGCGCGTCCGAGCTCTCCCAAGCCTCCAGTCCTCAGTGGACGATGGCGCGCGACCGGATCGCGGTGTGGACCGGATCCCTGGTGCTGGCCGTGGTCTTCGGCTCGGCGGCGGCACTGGTGTTCGGACCGGGGCAGACCGGCATGGTCGGGCTCGGTCTCGCGTCCGGGCTGATGCTCGGGTTCGCGCTCACCGTCCTGCACCTGCGCTGGTGGTGGTTCACCGTGGCGCGGATCTGGTTGGCACTGCGCGGAAAACTGCCGTGGGAGCTGATGGTCTTCCTGGAGGACGCGCGCAAGCTCGGCGTGCTCTGCCGGGCGGGGGCCTGCTACCAGTTCCGGCACGGACTGGTGCAGGACCGCCTGGCAGAGCACGAGGTGACTACTCGGTCCGCAACCCAAGTGCTCCGGTCGCCCTTCTCAGCGAGGGCAACGTCAGAGCAGTGACCACGAACGTCAGCGCCACGATCACGCCGGTGATCAGGCTGATGCCCGCCCAGTCGAAGGCGACCTCGGCACCGAACACCCGCATCACCAGCACGCCGAGCAGGATGCCGGTGGCCAGCGAGACGACCGTGGAGATCGCCAGCGGCAGCGCGTTCTGCCACAGCAACGACCTGGCCAGCGTGCCGCGCGGGACCCCGCTCGCCGCCAGCACGGCGAGCGGCCGGCGCCGTTCCCGCACCTGTTCCAGCGCCACGACCAGCAGTGATGCCGCCGCGACGAGCAACGTGAGCGCCGCGCCCGCCAGCAGCGCGCGGCGGATCACGCCGAACACCCGTTCCATCTCGTCGGTGTCGTCCTGGCCGACGTAGTAGGTGAAGACGTTCCACTTGTAGCTCGCCAGGGCGTTGCGCGCGTACTCGGCGGCGTCGGGCACCGACATGTCGAGCTCGGCGATGTACTCCGCGCTGGTCGGCACCAGCCCCTTGGCGGCGGCGGGAGTCACGAAGAGCCCGGGCATGGTGTTGCTGAGCACCTCGACGGGTGGCACCGTCCACTTCTCGCCGGTGTTCCTGAGCGTCAGCACGTCGCCGGCCTGCGCGTACTGGTCGCCGTCGGCGTAGCGCACCGCGTAGGCCTTGCCGTCCTCGCAGTTGGGGACCGTCGTCTGCTTGGACATCGCCGTGCAGGTGGCGATGCTGATGACCACGGTCTGGCCTGACGGCAGCTGGCCGAACGCCCGGTCGATCCGGTGAACCGCGCTCACGCCCTTGCTGCTTTCCAGCGCGGCGGCCATCCCGGACGTGTCGACGTCCGAGTTCGGGTCGACGGTCAGGTAGTTGAAGGCCGCCTGCCGCTTCGCGTCGGTCCGCACCTCCTGCTCGACGCCGGCCAGCAGCATCTGCAACGTCACGGTGCCCGCGAGCACGACCGCGACACCACCGACGACACGAGCCGCCGTGCCGCTGTCGAGCTGCAAGCGACGAACGGCCAGCTGCAACGCGGGTGTGCGGCCCTTCAACAGGGACACCACACGTTCGACCAGCCACGGCAGCAGCACGGGGATGCCGAGCATGAGCAGCACGATGCCGCTCACCACGGGCCACTGGTTCGGCTTCTCGGACTGGGTGAGGTTGCCGAACTGGCTGGCGAGCAACGCGATCCCGGCCGCCACCGGCACGAGCCGCCACCACACCCTGCGGCGGACGGGCTTCTGGTCCCGCACCACGCCGAGCGGTTCGATGATCGTCCGGCGCATCGCCACCAGCGAGGTGACCACCGCGAGCACCGGCACGGCCAGCACCACCGTGAGGGTCAGCGCGGTCGTCGGCAGGACGTCGCTCGGGAACGCGGACAGCTCGGCGATGCTGATCTCGTCGACCAGCGGGCGGACCACGAAGAAGATCCCGAACCCGATCACCAGGCCGACCAGAGCTCCGGCCAGCGCCTCACCGGACGCGATCAGCCGCACCCGGCTCGCACCCGCACCGACCAGCCGCAACGCCGCCAGCCGCCGATCGCGCTGGGCCGCGGCGAGCCTCGTCGCGACGCTGACGAACACCAGCACCGGGAACAGCAGCACCACGATGCCGACGATGCTCAGCATCCACAGCAGCGGATCGAGCTGGCGACTCCTGGACGAGACGCCCCAGCCGTAGACGGTGTTGTTGCCCGGATCCTCCTTGATCGCCGCGTCACCGGCGAAGAAGCGGAGCTCGTTCGGGTTCAGCAGGCCGGGCTGGCCGATCGTGCCGACGATCTTCTGCGGGAAGCGCGGCCGGAGCAGCTCCGCGCCCGCCGGGGTCGCCAGCATCTCGGCGAGCGCGGGCGACACGAACATCTCGCCGTCAGCCGGCATGCGGTCGACACCGGGTGGGATCGGGGCGTCCGGGCTGAGCGCCTTGAAGTACCTGCCGGGGATGTAGTCGGCGCGGAACGGGTAGCTCTGCTCCTCGATCAGCAGCGGCGCGGGCCCGTTGCCGTGCGACACCGCGTTGCGCGCGTCCTGCCGTTCACTCCGGTGGTCCATCACGTTCGGGATTGCCGCGGCGAGGAGCAGCATCGCGACACCGAGCCCGATGCCGATGCCCTGGAGCGCGAGCCTCACCCAGGACTTCCGGCTGCCCCCGACGGCCAGCCGGACTCCCAGGGCGAGGTCGCTGATGACCCGGTTCACCGTGCGAACTCCACGTCACGTGAGCGGCCATCGCGCACCACGACCTCGCGGTCCGAGTAGGCGGCGACGCGCGCTTCGTGCGTGACGAGCACGACGGCGGCACCCGTTTCGCGTGCCGCGGTCGTGAGCAGGTGCATGACGCGTTCGCCGTTGAGCGAGTCGAGCGCGCCGGTCGGTTCGTCGGCGAAGATCACCTTCGGCCCGGTGACGAGCGCGCGGGCGACCGCGACCCGTTGCCCCTGGCCACCGGAGGTCTCGCCGGGACGCTGGTCGGCGACGCCGTCGACCTCCAACCTGCTCAGCCAGTCCCTCGCAGCGCGTTCGGCGTCCTTGCGCTTCATGCCGCTGAGCCGCAGCGGGAGCGCCACGTTCTCCAGGCAGGTCAGCTCCGGCACCAGCTGGCCGAACTGGAAGACGAACCCGAACTCGGTCCTGCGCAGCTCACTGCGTGCGCTGTCGTTCATGGCCGTCAGGTCCTGGTCGCGGTAGAGCACCGTGCCGCTGTCCGGCGGCAGGATCCCGGCGAGGCAGTGCAGCAGCGTCGACTTGCCGGAGCCCGACGGCCCCATCACCGCCACGACCTCGCCCTCGCGGATCGTGATCCCCGCGCCGTCCAGCGCGTGGGTCTTGCCGAACGACTTGGTGAGGCCCTCGGCCCTGAGCAGGCTCATCGCGTGACCTCCGCGGCCAGTTGGTCCAGGCGGGCGGCCGTCAGTTCGAGCCACCGCAGGTCGGCTTCCAGGTGGAACAGGGCGAAGTCGCAGATGAGCTGGTCAGCGAGATCGCCGTCGGTCTTGCGCCTGGTCAGCTCGCGCATGGTGCCGAGGTGCGCCGCACGTTGGGCGTCGAGCACCTCCGTGGCGCTGCGGCCGGACAGCAGCGCGAGCACGACCTTCGCGTAGAGCGTGTTCTGCAGGTACGGCTCCGGCTTCTCCGGAGTGCTGAGCCAGCGCTCTACATCAGTGACCCCGGCGTCCGTGATCGCGTACCGCTTGCGCTCTGGACCGTCACCCGCCTCCACGCCCGCCTCGGTCACGAAGCCGTTCTTCAGCAGCCGCGACAGGGTCGAGTACACCTGCCCGTAGTGCAACGGCCGGTCCTGCCCGAATCGCTCGTCGTACGCGCGCTTCAGGTCGTATCCGTGCCGTGGACCGCCCTCTAGCAGCCCTAACAGTGCGTGTCCGATCGACATGGGAAGCACTATACACACGATGTATACACCGAGTGCATTCTCCAGATGCCTGACGGGCGACCGCCGTGGCGCCTACAGTGGAGGGGTGACTGGTCTGACTGTCGGCTGGGATCACGACGTCGAGCTGCTGCTCGACTTCCTGAACACTCGACACGTACTGGACAGTGAAGCCTCCTGGCGCGCGTGGGTGACCGAACGCGGCCTCGGGCGGAGCGGGGAAATCGCACAGGCGCGCGCCGCGAGAGCGGCACTGCGGTCGTCGATCGAGGGCTCTTCAGGCCCTCAGACGGCGGCCGGCGTGGTCCACATCGAGCTGACGGACGGCGTTCCGGTGTTGTCCAGCTCGGATGCCCTGGGCGCGGTGCTCGCGGCGTCCGCTCGACTGGCCGTGCTGGGCTCCTGGGAACGCTTCAAGATCTGTCCCGCCGACGACTGCCTGCGTGCGTTCTTCGACCGTTCGCGCAACCGCTCGCGCACCTGGTGCTCGATGCAGGTGTGCGGCAACCGGGAGAAGGCCCGCACGTTCCGAAAACGGAGCCGCGCCCAGAACACGGGTCAGAACAGCGCGTTGGCCACCGTGTAGATCACCAGGCCGGCGAGTGCGCCGACCACGGTGCCGTTGATCCGGATGAACTGCAGGTCCCTGCCGACCTGCAGTTCGATCTTGCGCGAGGTCTCCTCCGCGTCCCAGCGCTCGACCGTGTCCGTGATCAGCGTGGTGATCTCCGCGCGGTAGTTGCCGACGACGTACCCGGCGGCCTGCTCCAGCCAGCCGTCGACCTTGGCGCGCAGATCTGCGTCCGTGGCGAGGTTCGTGCCGAGCGTGATCAGGCCCTGCGTGACGCGTTTCCTCAGTTCGCTGGACGGGTCTTCCGCCGCGTCGATCAGCATCTTCTTCGCGGTGCCCCAAGCTGAGCTGATTAGCTTCTGGACGTCCGGGTGGTTGATCACCTGCTGCTTGACCTGCTCGGCCTTCTGCATGGTGGACGGGTCGGTCTGCATGTCGTTCGAGAACTCGATCATGAACTGGTCGATCGCGAGCCGCATCGGGTGGTTGACGTCGGTCTTGACCGCCCAGGCGAAGTTGACCAGCTCGGTGTAGACCTTGTCGCCGAGCATCGCGTCGACGAACTTGGGCGACCAGGTGGGCGCGCGGTCCGTGACGATCAGGCTGACCTTGTCGTAGTTGTCCCTGACCCACTCGTAGGCACGGTCGCACATGAGGTCGACGAGCTTGTGGTGCGCGCCGTCCGTGAGCACCTGGTTCAGCAGCTTGCCGAGCGGCGGGCCCCAGGGTTTCTCCGTGACCCGCTTGACGATCGCGTGCTCCAGGACGGCCTGGACCTCTTCGTCCTTGAGGACCGTGATGGCGCCCTTGATGACGTTCGCGAGCTCGTTGGTGAGGCGTTCGGCGTTCTCCGGCTGCTTGATCCACGCACCGGCACGTTCGGCGATGCCCGCTCTCCTGAGCTTGTCCTGGACCACTTCCGGACTCAGGAAGTTGACGCCCACGAAGTCGCCGAGGGTCTTGCCGAACATGTTCTTGCGCTCGGGGATGATCGCGGTGTGCGGGATCGGCAGGCCCAGCGGCCTCCTGAACAGCGCCGTGACCGCGAACCAGTCGGCGAGCGCGCCGACCATGCCCGCTTCGGCTGCTGCTCGTACGTAACCGACCCAGGCGCCCTCGAACGCGTGGGTTCCGAAGAAGATGACCGTCGCGCCGACGAGGAAGCTCGTCGCGACGAGCTTCATCTTGCGCAGGTCCGTGCGCTTCTGCTGGTCAGCGGCGGTCAGTTGCTCCACACCCACATTGTCCGTGAAGATCCTGCGTTGTGCGGGTACCAGCGCTAGTTCCCCGGTTGCAGCCGTTCACGTCGACCATCTTCGCGGAGATGACGGCGCTGGCCGTGCAGCACGACGCCGTCAACCTCGGTCAGGGCTTCCCCGACACCGACGGTCCTCTCTCCATGCTGGAGGCGGCACGATCGGCGATCTCGTCGGGCGTGAACCAGTACCCGCCGGGTCCTGGCATGCCGGTGCTCCGAATTGCGGTGGCTGCCCACCGGTCCCGGTACGGGCTCTCCTACGACCCGGACTCCGAGATCCTGGTGACGGTCGGGGCCACCGAGGCGATCGCGGCTTCGTTGCTGGCGCTGGTCGAGGCCGGCGATGAAGTGATCCTGATCGAGCCCTACTACGACTCCTACGCGGCTTCCGTGGCGATGGCCGGCGCTTCGCGCGTGACTGTTGGGCTGCGTGAGGACTCGTCCGGCCGGTTGGCGCTGGATGTCGATGCCCTGCGGGCTGCGGTCACTCCGCGGACTCGGGCCATCCTGGTCAACTCGCCGCACAACCCGACCGGGACCGTGTTCCGGTTGGAGGAGCTCCAAGCCATCGCTGCCCTGTGCATCGAGCACGACCTGTTGGCGATCACCGACGAGGTCTACGAGCACCTGGTGTTCGACGGGCTGACGCACATCCCGCTGGCTTCGCTGCCGGGGATGGCTTCTCGGACGTTGTCGATCTCCGGCGCCGGGAAGACGTTCAACTGCACGGGCTGGAAGATCGGCTGGGTGTGCGGACCGGCTGCTCTGGTGTCCGCTGTGCGTGCCGCCAAGCAGTTCATGACGTTCGTGGGCGGGGCGCCTTTCCAGCCCGCCGTCGCGCACGCTCTGACCGCCGAACTGGACTGGGTCGCCGGGTTGCGCGACTCGTTGGCCTCGAAGCGCGCGCGTCTGGCCGAGGGGCTGCGTGCGGCCGGTTTCGAGGTGCGGTCGTCGGAGGGCACGTACTTCATCTGCGCGGACGTGCGGCCGCTCGGCTATGAGGACGGATGGCAGCTGTGTCGCGACCTGCCCGCCCGAATCGGGGTCGCGGCGGTGCCGGTCCAGGTGTTCACGGACCGGCCTGACGAGTGGAAGCACCTGATCCGGTTCGCGTTCTGCAAGCAGGACGCGGTGATCGACGAGGCCGTGGAGCGACTCCACAAGCTCTAGTTGTCCACAGGTGTGGATGAGTTCCTCCACAACTGTGGACAACCCACTTTCGGGTGAGGCGTGGAGCCTTGACGCCGGAGTTCGACTCCAAATGGCATGGACTCGAACACAGAGGTTCTCCTCGCGGCCCGTGCCGGCGCGGCGGGCTGGGAGTTGTTGGTCGAACGCTACTCCCGCCTGGTCTGGTCGGTGCCCAGATCGTTCCGCCTGAGCCACGCCGACGCCGCCGACGTCTACCAGTGCACCTGGCTCTGCCTGGCCGAACATCTCACCCGCGTCCGTCAACCCGAGGCGCTGGGCACGTGGCTGGTCCGTACCGCCACCCGGCAGTCGATCGCCGTCGTGCGCGCCCGCGGCCGCGAGGTCTCGCTCGACCGCTGGGAGCCGGCGTCGACTCTGCCCGCGCCGGAGGAGGTCGCGGTGGCTGGTGATCGGCAACGCCGGCTGTGGACCGCGCTGATGACCTTGAACGAGCGGTGCCAGCGGTTGCTGTGCATCGCTGCCCACAGCCCCGAGCTGAGTTATGCACAGGTTGCCGAGGCCCTGGGGATGAAGGTGACGAGCGTCGGCCAGACCCGCACGCGGTGCCTGGCAGCGCTGCGCCGGAAGCTGGAGGACCAGCGATGAGGGACCCGTTGCTCGACGAGATCGCCTCCCTGCTCAGCTCGGACGTGCCGCCGCCCGTACTGGCTCCGCGCCCGACCGGCTTCGCCCCGATGGAGCCCGTCGACGAGCCCGTGCGCGGACCGTCCCGCCAGCTCGTGTTCCACGTCGGGGCCGGCCGGATGTACCTGCAGCTCGATCCATCGCCGTCCGGACTGCGGCTGACCGGCGTGCTGGACGACAAGGGCGTCACCGTCGAGGTCCGCTCGCCCAGGTCGGCCGAGGCGGTTCGGCCGGACGCCGAGGGCTGGTTCCGCGCCGACGTCGTGCCAGGGCCGGTGTGTGTGACCGTGCCGTCGCTCGGTCTGACGACGGGGTGGTTCGTCGCATGAGCGCCAGCGCGGACCCGCAGGCCACCATCGCGACGACTCGGGTTCGAGGTTCGAAGGCCCAGCGTGCCGATGCCCTGCACGACCTGAGCATCGCCCACGTCGAGCTCGGGCATCTCGACGTCGCCAGCCGGTTCGCCCAGCGCGGGCTGCGGCTCACCGGTGAGGCGCGGTTTCACCTCACGCTGGCGTGGATCAACCTGGATCGTGGCCGGCGGAGGCAGAGCTTGCAGCACCTCGACCTCGCCACGCCGCACCTGCGCGGGCGGGAGCTGGCGAGGGCGAGGTGTCTGCGCGGGCTCCACCTCTGCAACTCCGCCGAACCTCGGCTGGCGATCGCCGAGCTCACCGCCGTCATCAAGGAGTTGCGGCGGTACGGCGACGAACGGTGGCTCGCCAACGCCCTCGTCGGACGTGGCATCGCGCGGTGCGGCGCGACGAAGCTGGCCGAGGCCGAGGCCGACTTCGCGGCCGCCCAGACGTTGCTGCAGGCCATCGGTGAGCCGGGGCGTGCGGCGATGTGCTTGCACAACAGGGGATTCGTGGCGATGCTCGCCGGCGATCTGCCGCTCGCGCTGCGGCGGTACGAGGAGGCGGCGAAGGCCGGGCTCGATTCGACGAGCCGGCCTGAGGCACTGGTCGACCGGGCCGAGGCGTTGCTGGCTGCCGGGCTCACGACGGAGGCGCGGCGGGTGTTGACGCCCGCGTTGGAGTTGCTCAAGCGGTGCAAGCGGCACGTGCCGGAGTTGGCTGTGTTGAGTGCGCGATGTGCGTTGCGCGACGGAGATCCGGTACCGGCGTTGCGTCTCGCTGGCTCGGACGTCGAGTTCATGCTCGCCGCCGGAGAGCTG
Organism: Lentzea aerocolonigenes; assembly: GCF_000955955.1. Lineage (GTDB taxonomy): Bacteria > Actinomycetota > Actinomycetes > Mycobacteriales > Pseudonocardiaceae > Lentzea > Lentzea aerocolonigenes_A. The sequence goes on along the minus strand of NZ_JYJG01000006.1, from coordinate 11,407 downwards.
GATGCTGTTGCGGCACATCGGTTTCGCGGGCCGGTGCAGACGCGGGCGCTCGGGTGGCTGGCGCAGGCGCGCCGGTCGGATCGGCGTGGTGCGCTGGCGGCTTGCCGTGCGGGGATCAGGTTGCTCGACGAGCACCTCGGCGACTGGCCACGCCGTGAGCTCACCGGACACGCGCTGAGCCTCGCCCGCTCCCCACGTGAGGTGTTGCACTGGTCGGAGCAGCACCGCGCCTCCGGCTCGATGTCCTTGCCTCCCAACCAGCCTGAACTTGCGCAGGCACTCACGCGCTTGCGGCGAGCAAGGGCGTTCGGCTTGCCGATGGAGGCGCTGGAGCGAGACGTCCGCCGCGTGGCGCTCGCCGCGACACCGAGATCATCGGCTGATGCGGTGAGGCTGCCAGACCTGCCGCTGGTCAGCTTCGTCGAACGCGGAGGGCAGATGACGGCGGTAACGCTGATGAACGGGCGGGCACGCCTGCGGATCATCAGCGATCCGGCCGAACTCGTCGGCACAGCCAAACTCGCGCTGCGAGCAGGCCGTCCGGTCGTGACCGATCTCCTGCCTGCGACGGAGGAAGTCGTCGTTGTCCCGGACGGAGTGCTGCACAACATGCCGTGGGCAGCGCTCCGGCAGAAGGTTCACGTACTGCCACGGCTGAGTTGTTGGCGCGAACCTCGCGGCAGAGCAGAGCGCGTGTGGATCAGCGGTCCCGCGCTCCGCCATCAGGAAGTCACCGCTCTTCAACGAAAGCACGGAGGGCTGATCGCTGAGTCCACTGTGGATGGAGCGTTGCGCGCACTCGAAGGTGCCGGCATCGTCCACATCGCGGCGCACGGCCACGTCCACCCGGACAACCCTCTGTTCTCCTACCTGGAGCTGAAGGACGGTCCGCTCTACGGCTACGACATCGCTCGCATCGAGAACCCACCCGAAGTGGTCGTCCTGTCGGCCTGCGAATCAGGGTTGGCCCGCGCCTTCCTCGACGCAGGAACCAGAGCCGTGATCGCCAGCGTGTTGCCGGTGCCGGACGCGCAGGTCAGTGAGGCCATGACCGAAGTCCACCGCCTGATCGACCACCCGGCCGAAGCCGCGAAGGCCGTCGCACACCTGGGTTTCAGCTGTTACGGCACCGGAACCAGGGTGGCGGCGTGCAGGGCGGCCGCGAACGAAGTGCCGGTGCAGAGGGCCTGCGTCGAGCCGACCGTGGCGGGAACGTCCACGCCGTCCACGACCACGTCGACCCACGAGCCGTGACCCGAGAAGGGAGCCGAGGCGCCGACGGCGGTCACCGAAGGCAAGGCGGCCGGCCACCACGGGCGCGAGGAGGCGCCGTTGCCCGCCGCGGCAACCACGTTGGGGCCGCAGGAGGCCAGGACCGGTGGGCATTCGTCGTCGAACGAATAGGTGCCGGAAGCGACGAGCACCACGGGCAGGGAACGGGTGGCGCGCAGGGCGGCGGCGAGCGTGAGGTCGTCACCGAAGCCCGTGGCGGTCAGGACCGGGAACGGGCGGACGGACGCGCCGTGGTGACGCAGGACGCCTGCCACCAGAGAGCCGTGCGGGTCGTCGAGAGTGGTGTCGAGCAACGCGACGGTGCCCTCGCCCAGGAGGTCGGGGAGGCGGCCGCCGACCACCGGCCGGGAGGTGCCGATCATGATCGGGCAGGCCAGGTGGACGTGGTTCGGAGTGGCACCGACCTCACGAGCGATCTCGACCACGCGGGCCCGGTCGGGGGCCTTCAGGTGCATGCGGATGGCGCCCGCGGAGATCTCCTCGTGCGAGTAGACGCCGCGCAAGCGTTTGCGCACGGTGGGTGCGTCCGCCGGCAGGACGACCAGTTCCCCCGAACGGAGCAAACACTCGTTTGGTCCCAGCGCATCGTGCACCAGGACAGGGCCGAGGGCACGAGAGGCGTGATCGACCAGCTCAGAGAGGCTGTTGACCTGCTTTTGCGCGTCCACATCGGACACCATCCCCCGGCTCGACACGGTCCACAGGGGAGCGAGGCGCAATGTCACTCGATCCGATGACGACACTGACGGTGTTCATGCCTGATCAGGGCAACCCGGACAGCCGCACGGGAACGCCCTTCCGAGTGTTTTGCGCCGAGTTGGTTCGCAAAATCACTCACCAGTGCTAGACATAGCTCAACGTCGACCTCCGACGGCGCTGTGCGTTGGCGGTGACCTGAACGGTGGACGGGCGGTGATCCTGTGGCTGGTGGTGGAGTTCGTGCACTGCTGCTGCGGACCGCTGCGCTCGGCGGCCTGACCGCCGCTGCCTGGCTGCTGGGCGGGACCGATGCCTCAGCCAGCCCCGAGGAACCACCGGCCGTCGAGACCGCCGTCGAAACCCCGCAGCTGATGGAGGATCCGGCCGGGTGGGCCAAGGCGCTCACCGACCGCATGCTCGACCGCCACCAGGCGCAGCGCCTCGTGCCGCCGGTCGCCAAGCCGCACGACGAAGAGCCCGCGGACGAAGACGCCGGGCCCGTGCTCGACTACACCAGCGGCTCACAGGGCAACACGCGATACGGCACGGTGACGAACCAGGCCCCGCCCGAGGTCGTCAAGGCCAAGGCCCAGGTCCGCGCTGCCAAGATCGCCGCCGCGAAGGCGGCAGCGGAAGCCACGCTGACTCCTCCGCCCGCACCGAAGATCGTTCCGGTCAAAAAGATCGAGCCGAAGCTGCCCGATCTGCCCGTGCCGGCTCCTGCCAAGACCGAGCCCGTCCAGACGCACGACCTCAACTGGACCACGCCCGGCCAGAACGCGCCGCTGCCCGCTCCGCAGCAGGCACCCGTGGTCGCGACGGCCTCCGCGTCGTCCGGCCACACCGACAACTCCGGCGGCACGCGCGGCGTGCTCGCCGTTCTGACGTCGCACAACTCGCTGTTCCCGCCCACCACGTGGTCGGTCGAGCAGCGCCGCGACGGTCGTTCACCCGGCAGCCTCGAAGGCTTGCCGAGCACGTCACCCGACTGAGTCAGACGGGACATCTCTGCCCTCTGCGCGATTTGTGACCGTCTCGTTCCGTCGCGCGCATAACTCCTTCCCTCATTTCCCGTTGTACGCAAGGAACCCAGTCTTCCTGACCTGCCAACCGCGCCCTGGCAGGTCGGGTCTGGTCCGAGTGCCGCGCTGCCCCCGCAGTTCTCGGACCGCACGGGAAAACCTGCGGACGGGGGACGCCAATCCCTGGGTCGTCCCCCGCCGCAGGTCAACCCGGTGGCAAGTTCGTCGGCCCGGTCTCCACCGCTGCGGGAGACCGGGCCGACGTGTCTCACGCGACCGGGCCCAAAAGTTCCGCATCAGCAGGAAACCCTGTTCCTGCAACAGATGCAGCCACCACACCCAAACGGCCGATGGCTTCACGCAGCACTTCGGACGACTGCGTGTACGGCACTCGGAGCATGTTCTCGCACCCGCCGTGCACCGCGAACCGAGGACCGGGCACGAGCCGCAGGCCGTGGTTCTGCGCCACGACAGCGATTCGCGTGCTCACCGGGCCGTCGAGCGTGCACCACACCCCGAGCCCGCCGGCAGGCACCGAGAAGCTCCACTGTGGACAGTGCGTCAGCAACGCCGCCACGGTCGCGTCCCGCTGCTCCCGGGCTTCCTCACGCCGGTGCCGCAGAACAGGTTCGGGCGTTTCCAGCAGTGCGGCGAGCACCAGCTGTTCGAACACCGGCGTGCCCAGATCGATCGCCGCCCTGGTCGACAGCAACCGGTGCACGATGTCCAGCGACGCCCGAATCCACCCGATTCGCAGTCCGCCCCAGTGCGACTTGCTCGCGGATCCCAGCGTCACCACCGAATCGCCGCCGAACGCGGCCATCGGCAACGGCATCGGCGCGGAGTCCAGCGACAGCTCCACCAGCGTCTCGTCGACGACCATCGGCGTACGCGCCTTGCGCAGTACAGCGGAAAGCGCTTCCCGCTGCCCGGCCGACATCAGCAGCCCGGTCGGGTTCTGGAACTCCGGGATCAGATAGGCCAATCGGGGGCCCGCCTGACGCAGGGCGGCTTCGTACCCGTCCACATCCCAGCCGTCCGACAGCATCGGCACCGGCACGGGGACCCCGAACGACGCACGCACCGCTTCCAGCGCGTTGGGGTAACTCGGTTGCTCCACGAGGACGCGATCACCGGGTCCCACGAACAGCCGCAGCACCAGCGCCCACGCGTGCTGAGCCCCCGACGTCACCACGATCTGATCGGCGGACGTCGGCAGTCCACGTGCGACATACCGGTCGGCGATCCGTTGCCGCAGCAGCAAAAGCCCCCGTTCGTCGTACCCGTGCGTCGCGAGGTGCTCCGGCATTTGGAGCATCGCCGCCTCCATCGCCGACCGCACCGACGGCAACGCGGGAGGCGCGGCGCGGGACAGATCGATCAACGTGTCGTCGAAGCCGGTGATCCCACCGCCGGTACCGACCGGTCCGTTGATCCACGATCCTGACCCGCGCCGCGACTCCACCACCCCCTCGGCCCGCAACTGGTCCAAAGCCGCCGTGATCGTCGTCCGGCTCACCGGCAGCGCGTCGGTGAGCTCGCGCTCGGACGGCAGCCGCGTGCCGACCGGCAACCGGCCGTCCGTGACCAGCAGCCGGACCGCCGCCGCGAGATCAGCCGACCCCTGCCGCGCGCCACCGCGCCGCCACGACCCGAGCAGCCGGGCGAGCCGCACACCCGATATACGTCCACCTGGTGGGAGCATGAGGCCAATTATCGCGAATTGGCTATGGATTACCAGGCCAATCGCAGCTCAAGATGGCCACATGGCCACCATGACCGCACTCAACCAGGTCTCCGTCCGAATCGCGCCCGCCCGTCGCCTCACCCAACTCGCCGCAGGTCTGTGGCTCTACGGCGCGAGCATGGCGATGCAGATCCGCGCGACGCTGGGCCTCGACCCCTGGGACGTGCTGCACGAGGGCCTCACGAAACGAACCGGTCTCAGCTTCGGTCTGATCACCGCGATCACCGGCGTCGTCGTGTTGCTCGCCTGGATCCCGCTGAGACAGAAACCGGGCGTCGGCACGATCGCCAACGTCGTGCTGATCGCCGTGAGCGTCGACGTGTCGCTCGCGATCATCCCGGCGCCGCAGGAACTCCTGCCCAGGATCGTGCTGCTCGTGCTGGGCATCGTGCTGAACGCGGTCGCGTTCGCCGCGTACGTCGGCTCACGCCTCGGGCCGGGCCCGCGCGACGGCATGGTCACCGGCTTCTGCCGCCGCACGGGTATCTCCCTGCGCCTCACCCGAACCGTCATCGAACTGCTCGTCCTGGCCACCGGCTGGCTGCTCGGCGGCACCGTCGGCATCGGCACGATCCTCTACGCACTCGGCATCGGCCCGCTCTCCCAGCTCTTCCTGCCGATGCTCACCTGGCGCGAGCGCTCGCAGCCCGCTTCCTGATCTCCTCGTAGGTCACTCCGCGCTCGGTCAGCACCTCGGCCACGATTCCCTTGCCCTGCAACAGAGCCAGCACGATGTGCTCGTTGCCCAGGTAGTTGTGGCCGAGGTCGCGGGCCTCGCGCAACGAGTTCTCCAGCGCCTTCTTGAACGCGGACTCCAGCGGCATCCCGAACCACCGCCGGCGCGGACCGGGCCGCAGCACTCCGGACCCGAGCGACTGCTCCACCGAGTCGATCACCGCGTCGACGTCGATTCCCAAGCCCCGCAACGCTTCCGCGTCCGCCTTGGTCAGCCCGCCCTTGCGCCGGTAGTCGCGGAAGGCCGTCTCCAGCTCCTCGCGCGGCAGGTCGAACCCCTCCAGCACAGGCGCGTCCAGCAACGCCAGCAGCAGGTGCTCCACCCCGACTTCGGCGGCGTGGACCCGTTCCGCATCACGCACCGCGGCCTTTACGGCCTCGCGGGCTTCCTTGGTGAACCGTTCCGCGATCATCATCGACCCCCGTGCTTCTTGTGCACCGCCTGGCGGGAGACCCCGAGCTCCGCCGCGATGTCCTGCCACGACCAGCCCTGGGCCCGCGCGCTGCGGACCTGGACCGCTTCCAGATGTTCCAAGAGCCGCCGCAGTGCGGTGACGGCCCGCAACCCGACCTTCGGATCGCGGTCCCCAGCCGCTGTGGCGAGATCCGTCGCTTCAGTCATGATGTCAACGTACGTTGACAACTCGAGGCTGTCAACCAGAGTTGACACGTACGGTGTGAGGGTGAAGATCGAGACCGCTGAGCAGGGGGCTCCGGGCCGAGTCACCGAAGATCGAATCCGCGTGCTGCCGAACGCCGTCGTCGTGCTCGACGGCGTCACCAGCAGAACCAGGCCACCAGACCGGAACGGCGGCTGGTACGCCACGCAGCTCGCTGACCAGCTGAGCAGGCTGATCAACGACACCGATCCGTTGAAAGACCTGCTGGCTCGAGCGATCGCCAGCCTCGTCACCGAACACGGCCTCGTACCTGGCGACTCCCCGTCCGCGACGGCAGCGATCGTCCGGTGGTCCGAGACGACCATCGACGCCCTGGTCCTGTGCGACACCCCGGTAGTCGCGTTCGGACAGACGGCCCACGTGCTCGAGGACACGAGACTCGAGGACCTGCGACCGGACCCGGAAATCCTGCGGTGGAAGAACAAACCGGGTGGCTACTGGGTCGCCGAGGCCGAACCCGCTGCGGCACACCAGGCCCTGACCGCGAGCTGGCCACGAGAAGAGATCCGGCAGGTGATCGTCGCCACCGACGGCGTCTCATGTGGAGTGTCCGACTACGGGCTCTTCTCGTGGGAGGACCTGAAGCAATTGCCACTGGGCGAAGTCCTCGACCGAATCCGCGAAGCCGAACGCGGTGATTCGGAGCACAAGCGTTGGCCTCGCTACAAAACCCACGACGACCAAGCGATCGCAAGGTTGACCACATAACGAAAGAAGCCCCGCAGCGTTCTGCGGGGCTTCTTTCGAAGAAGGATGGCCAGGGGCGGGGTCGAACCGCCGACCTACCGCTTTTCAGGCGGTCGCTCGTACCAACTGAGCTACCTGGCCATGAGAAAAGTAAAGCGACCCAGACGGGACTCGAACCCGCGACCTTCGCCGTGACAGGGCGACGCGCTAACCAACTGCGCCACTGGGCCTTGCTCGTGCTGTCTTACCGTACCGTACTTTACTGCGTGCCCCCAACGGGATTCGAACCCGCGCGACCGCCTTGAAAGGGCGGGATCCTAGGCCGCTAGATGATGGGGACTAGCTGGTCTCTGGAAGCATCGTAAGCATATGGCATAGGTCCGCGCACCTCCAAAACGGGGGTCCCACTTATGTCCTGACCTGCCCAAACCACCCCTGACCCGAGATCACCCAGATCAACAAATGCCTGTTCAGGGCTCAGCACGCCCGTCAACCGCGTTTTGTGATCCAGACAACTTCCACGACGAAGACGCGACGCACGGCAGCACGTGCCCGAGAACTTCGCGGATCCGCGCCGGGAAGTCGGCACACGCCGTCGTCGCCGAGGAGATCAACCGGGCACCGAGGGCGGCACCGCACAACGTCCGCGCCACGGCGTCGGGATCGACACCGGCACGAAGATCTCCGCGCTCGGCCGCCTCCGCCACGTACCCGGCGATCAGCTTCTCCCACCCGACGTGCGCCGAGGGCACACCGGGATAGCCGATCTCGCGGTCGGCCGCGAGCCGGACACCCGCGCGCAGCACGACGTCCGCGGCCATCCGGTCGGCCGACTCGGCGAACATGCCGTGCAGGGCGCTCAGCGGATCGACACCGCTCGCGTGCCACGTCTCCCGCACCTGCGCCCACAGTTCACCCTGGCGCTCGATCAGCGCACGGGCGACCGCTTCCTTGGAGGCGAAGTGGAAGTAGAACGCGCCCTTCGTCAGCCCGGCGCGCGCGAGCACGGCGGTCAGCGACGTGCGCTCATAGCCAAGCCGGTCGAACTCCTCGGCCGCGGCGTGGAGTATCGACTCACGTGTCGCATACGCCCGATCCTGCTGGGGCATGGGTAAAGGTTAGCCGTTGCCGCTAAAGAGACCCGTGGGTATGTTTCGAGATGCGGCCCTGTCCTGCAGACGCGCTCCGGGGGGTGCGCGTCTGGAGTCAGGGCCGCACTCGCGTGCGCATCACGTCACCGCTGCACTGGTGGCGTCCCGCCGTCCTCGCCCGGTGACAGGCCCAGCATGTCGAGCAGCATCCTGCAGTCCTCGGTACCCAGGGCGCTCCGCGCGACGGCGAGCCTTGCTCGGTGAACCTGGTCGTCGGAGATCCGCGAGGGTTCTCCGCTGCGCTGGGCCGGCACGTTCGGCCCGCCCGGTCGCGATGACATGCCGTCGTCTTGTGTGAACAGGAACTTCCGTACTTCCAGTGACCCGCTCATGAGTGCCCTCCCCGACTTGAGGTTGGCGCGAGGCTAAGCGACCTGGGACAACGGCCGCAGCCCCCCGCAGAGTGATTCCACCGACACCCAGCGTTACTTTCCGTAGAGGTGTGGTGCCTGTCTCGTGGGGATCTGGCCAAGGGAAGATGAACGGATGACTGATCCCACGCCGGAGCCTTCCCCCGAACCAGAGGGCCAAAACGCACCTCAGATACCGGGCGTGCCGACTGATCCCAGCGTGCCCGCGGTCGATCCGCAGGAGATCCTCAAGGCCATCAGCGGCATCAACCTCGACACCATCGACGCCGACATCGAGTCCGCGTTCGGCGCCAAGATGGCCGAGCTGGACAAGATGCTCGAAGGCCTGGACGACCTGGTGAACAAGATCGAGGCGGACATCCAGAACCTGGACCAGCCGAAACCCGACGGTCCTCAGGAGACCTCGTACCCCAGGGGGGTATGATCGGCGTCCCGTACCGAGGAAGGGACTCCGATGTCCGTCTCTGCCACCTACACCGTCACCGGGATGACCTGCGGCCACTGCGTCAGCTCCGTCAAGGAGGAGCTCGGCGAGGTCTCCGGCGTCACGGGCGTCGACGTCGTCCTGGAGACCGGGTCGGTCACCGTGACCAGCGACCGCGAGCTCGACCGCGCCGAGGTCGTCGCGGCCGTCAGCGAGGCCGGGTACCAGGTCGCCTGATGACCACGACCGAGCCTCGTCACGTCGAGTTGAGCATCAGCGGCATGACGTGCGCTTCCTGTGCGAACCGCATCGAACGCAAGCTGAACAAGCTCGACGGCGTCTCCGCCACGGTGAACTACGCGACCGAGAAGGCCAGCGTCCAGTTCCCGGACAACCTGCGCGTGGACGACCTGGTGTCGACCGTGCGCGCTGCCGGCTATGACGCGGAGGAACCCACACCGGAGGTCGCCGACGACTCGGGTGACCTGGGGCTGAGGTTCGGACTGGCGGCGGTGCTCGGTGCGCCGGTGATCGCGTTCTCGATGATTCCGGCGCTGCAGTTCCCGGTGTGGCAGTGGGTGTCGCTCGCGCTGGCCAGCGTCGTCGTGTGGGTGTGCGGCTGGCCGTTCCACCGTGCGGCCGCGGTCAACGCACGGCACGGCGCCAGCACGATGGACACCCTCGTCTCGATGGGTGTCACCGTCTCGTACCTGTGGTCGCTCTACGCGCTGGTGTTCGGCACCGCCGGGGCCATCGGCATGCGGCACGAGTTCAGCCTCCTGCCGCGGCCTGCGGGCTCCGGGGACATCTATCTGGAGGTCGCGGTCGGCGTGACCGTGTTCCTGCTGCTCGGACGATGGCTGGAGGCCCGTTCGAAGCGCAGGGCGGGTGCTGCCCTGCGGTCGCTGCTCGCGCTCGGCGCCAAGGACGTGGCGGTGCTGCGCGACGGCGTGGAGACGCGTGTACCCATCGGCCAGCTCCAGGTCGGCGAACGCTTCCTGGTCCGTCCAGGTGAGCGCATCGCCACGGACGGCCTAGTGGTCGAAGGCAGCTCGGCCGTGGACCGTTCGCTGGTGACCGGGGAGTCCGTTCCGGTCGAGGTTTCCGCCGGCGACCCGGTCGTCGGCGGGACCGTCAACGCGGGCGGGCGTCTGGTCGTTTCCGCGACCTCCGTCGGCGCGGACACCCAACTCGCCCGGATGGGGCGGCTCGTCGAGCAGGCGCAGGCGGGCAAGGCCGAGGTGCAGCGGCTGGCCGACCGGGTGTCGTCCGTGTTCGTGCCGGCCGTCGCGGTGATCGCTCTTCTCGCGTTCGGCGCCTGGCTGCTCGCCGGGCGGCCGCTGGAGTTCGCGGTGACGACGGCCGTGGCGGTCCTCGTGATCGCGTGTCCGTGCGCGCTGGGGCTGGCAACGCCCACGGCGTTGCTCGTGGGCACCGGGCGCGGCGCTCAGCTCGGGATCCTGGTGAAGGGTCCCGAGGTGCTGGAGTCGACGCGGCGGGTGGACACCGTGGTGCTGGACAAGACCGGCACCGTGACGACAGGGCGCTTGACGCTGGTCGACGTGATCCCCGCGGCCGGCGTGTCGCGCGACGAGGTGCTGCGGTTCGCGGCGGCGGTCGAGAACGCGTCCGAGCATCCGATCGCGGCGGCGATCGTGCGCGAGGTGCCCGACCTCCTGCCGGTGTCGGACTTCGTTTCCACGGACGGCGTCGGGGTCAGCGGAGTCGTCGACGGCCGACGCGTTGTCGTCGGGCGGGTGCGCAACGTTTCGCTGCCGCGGGAATTGACTGAGGCCCTGGTTGCACACTCCGCGCGCACAGTGGTCGCGGTTTCCTTTGATGACAAGGTTGTCGGGCTCGTCATCGTGTCGGACGTCGTGAAACCCACGTCGGCGCAAGCTGTTCGTGAACTCCGCGAACTCGGCCTGCGCCCGGTGCTGCTGACGGGCGACAACGCCGAGGTGGCCGCCGCGGTGGCCGCCGAGGTCGGGATCGACGAGGTCATCGCCGACGTCCTGCCCGCCGGGAAAGTCGAGGCGGTGCGGAATCTCCAGGCACAGGGCCGAGTTGTGGCGATGGTCGGCGACGGCGTGAACGACGCGCCGGCGCTCGCGGCCGCGGATCTGGGGCTGGCCATGGGAACCGGCACCGATGTCGCGATCGAGGCGAGCGACCTGACGCTCGTGCGCGGCGACCTGCGCGTGGCGGCGGACGCGATTCGCTTGTCGCGCAAGACTTTGGGCACGATCAAGGGGAATCTCTTCTGGGCGTTCGCCTACAACGTCGCTGGACTCCCGCTCGCGGCGCTGGGGCTGCTGAACCCCATGATCGCGGGGGCCGCGATGGCCTTCAGCAGCGTGTTCGTTGTTACCAACAGCTTGCGACTACGGGGATTCCGTCCATCGGCAACTTAAGAATCTCCGTTCAACCACTCCCGCTCGTGCCTGTGCGCGTGCAACAATCCAAACAGCTGACACACCCCCGGTCAGCGCCTGTGGAGATCCCCTCCGGCCCCCGCGTTCCTCCCCCTGGCGCGGGGGCCTCTCCCTTCCCGCAGGCTGCTCGGCTGACGCCTCGCCGCCCGCGGGATCGGGTGTC
>NZ_JYJG01000005.1 GCF_000955955.1 Lentzea aerocolonigenes | reverse complement strand
CCCCCACCCCCGGACCCCCGTAGGTTGCCCTCATCGCACGGTGTTCCGGCGCTGGCGCGGGAGATCCACTCTGCGTGGGCCTCATTTACACCTTGGGGTGACTCAGGTCACAGGGGTTTGGCTTCCGTGACCGAGCCGTTATCGTGTGCCGGTGCCTATCGGATCCCTCGGACGCTCCAAGTCCGGCCGTCACCGTCCCGCGGACGAACCGCAGGCCGACGAGACGCTGCCCGACGAGGAGCTGACCTCTTACCTCGCAGCACTGGCCCCGGACTCGGACAACGAGACGACCGCATCGGGCTTCGGCAACGCGCAGGTGTACCAGCTGCGGCTGCAGCTGATGGCCAACGAACAGCTCAAGGAGCTCGCCGCGGAGCGCCAGACGTCCCCGCAGGCGCTCGCCACGGAGTGGGTCATGCAGCGACTGGAGTGGGAAGCGCGTCAGCGCGGCCACTAAGACCGGTCAACTACAACGAAAAAGGACCCTCGGCCGAGCCCGGCCGAGGGTCCTTCTCATGTGCGACTAGATTTGCGGCGAATCAGACCGCACGAACGTTCTGGGCCTGCGGCCCCTTGGTGCCCTGGCCGACCTCGAACTCCACGCGCTGGTTCTCCTCCAGGGTCCGGAAGCCCTGACCCTGGATCTCCGAGTAGTGGACGAAGACGTCTGCGCCGCCGTTGTCCTGGGCGATGAAGCCGAAGCCCTTCTCGGAGTTGAAC